>JBATLR010000379.1:0-29765 GCA_049289415.1 Nitrospirales bacterium | reverse complement strand
ACTTCTGATCTTCGGAAGAGGAATGTTCGGATTCTTCTCGAGCATTTCCACGAAACAGTCCAACAAAACGCCTCCAGTACAATTTGAAAATCACCACGGCGCCGGCGATGCCACCCAACAGGAGCTGCAACACCATGCTTCCGGTACCGGGATCAAGATAAGCCAGTGCCGAATTTTCGAATCCAAACACTATTAGAATAATACTAATTACAAGAAAACTCCCTAAATGTCTCATTTTGCTATTCCCTCCCTGGCCTTTACCAACACCCTGGTCATTTCAGGCTCGATCCTTATTCGTACATAAATTAACAACAAACAGTATCAGGGCAATTATCCTCAGGGACAAACTCTGAAGTAAAATCAGGAAAATTGTAAATCAAAATCAGGAAGGCTACTTGAATCCTGTCCTGTTATTTTTTCCAACACTCGTTCTTGAACCTGATAGAAGGGATGGCCCCCTGCCGACTTATACGGATTATTTGATTTGGTATTATAACAACCGATTAAGGCGATTCTGGAATGAGGAGACACGTTATCATTGGAACCATGCAGGGTATTACAATGAAACATCACGACATCTCCGCGCTTCAATTCCACGTATACTTCCGGCAAACGCGTTTCAATGACAGCCAGGCGGTCCTGACAAACTCCGCTGTCAGACACCCCATCATGAAACACATGGTCAATCCTGCCCATCTTATGAGACCCCTCGAGAATTTTCAAACACCCATTTTCTCTGGTCATCGGGTCAACGGCAATGAGAACCGTAGCCATATCCGGATACAAATTCCCCATTCCATACCAATAGGCATAATCCTGATGATAGCGGAATCCGACCATACCAGGATATTTCAAAGTAATTTTATTATGATACACGTATATAGAATCGTTAAAAAAATATTCCAATCGATCGAAAATCGACGCACGTCGAGTGGCTTTGGCGAAGACATCATTCCCCGCTGTATCATTCCACACAAAAATGGTTTCAAATGAGGGCCGTTTCCCCTGAGAAACTTTATCCATAAGACCTTCAGTCCGCTGTTTCATCCCCTCATGATTCACGATGATATTCTTCAGAATATGCATCTCTTCCTGATCGAACAGATCAGGAACAATCAAATATCCCTTCGTCCAAAACTGTTCGAACTCTTTCTCAAATCCCATCCCACTCTCCATTATTGCAGAACTATTACAGAACCGATGCCGTTCAGTTGACCCGAGTAAAAATCACTTCTCTCTGAGCGCGTTCATAGTCGCTTGGCGTGCCGATATCAATAAAATATCCTGTGGTGACGAATGCGCGAGGCTGCAGCTCTCGACAATACGGCTGGAGGATATCCGTCTCAAAGGAAAAGTGCTCTCCGCTTCCATATTGGGAAAATATTTCAGGTTTAACAACGTACACCCCTGCGTTTACTAGGCCGGGGCCTTCCTGACCCTTTTCTTGAAACTCTTGGACTCGTTCACCCAGGAGCACGACGGCACCATACCGACTCACATCAGGAACATGCCGAAGTACTACCGCGACCTGAGTTGGGGTCTGTGCATACCAGGCCATCAGGGCCTGATAATCGATGTCAACGAGCGTATCGGCATTGAGGACCAAAGCCGGAGAAGACTCATCGCCTTTTAGCGCTAAGGCCATCGCTCCTCCTGTTCCTAAAGGATAGCTTTCCTTTGAATATCTGATTGGAAGGGAGCGGTAAGTCTGACCAAAATGCTCTGCAATGACCTCCCCCTTATACCCAACTGATAGAATGACTTCGGTCAGCCCAGCATCTACAAGTCTATCGAGAATATACTCCAAAAATGGCCGGCCTCTAACAGGCGCCATGGGTTTAGGAAGATCGGGAACGACAGGCTGAAGTCTTTCGCCACGTCCCCCAGCCAGAACAATGGCCTTTCTGATTCCTACTTGAACCACATGAATCACTCCTGTCTGCACACATAAATCAAACACATGCCAGAGGAGGATAACCCCGGCGCAAAAATATCAGCGACTCAGCTTCTCACGAAATAATTCAGTTGAATACGCATCAGCCCAAAAACTTACAATCCCTGTCCATCGTTGTTCGGACTAAGTAAAGCATCAGTTTACCTCACCAACACATTCGGTTTTTTCAAACAACCATTTAAGGAGGTCAACTGCGGTCTGACGTCTTCCACACACGATTCGATTTAATCTATTTTCCAACCTTGCATCCCGTATTTGGTAAAATGACAGTTACTGACCTGCCCGGAGAATTTTTTTAATGCAAAAATTACCTCCATGCGTTTTTCCGGTGGGACAAAAAACATCATAAATCCTCCCCCGCCAGCCCCGGACACTTTGCCGGCCAAGGCTCCCGCCTTGACAGCCGCTTCATAGATTTCATCAATATGTGCGTTGGACACACTCTTGGCTGAACGCTTCTTGCTGACCCATCCCTCACGCATGGACTCAACCAACCCAGTAAAATCGCCTTTCAGCAGACTTTCCTTCATCGTACAGGCCTCACGCTTCATGGCATGCATGGCAGAAAGTGCCAAGTCAGCGCCAGCCTCAACATTGGTACTCTGATCACTGATGATCTTTGCGGAAGATCTCGACACACCAGTAAAAAAAAGCACTAATGAGGCCTCCAGCTCACAGATGATCCAGTTTTTGATCCGCAATGGATTGACGATCACCCGATTGTCTGCATAAAACTCAATGAAGTTAAACCCCCCAAATGTCGCAGCGTATTGATCCTGTCTCCCACCTTGCAGACCACAATCGACTCGCTCAATCTTAAACGCCAAATGAGCCAACGCGTAATCGTCAAGCGGGACGTTCAGCAATTCCGCAAAGGCCTTAAGCATCGCCACGACCAGAGTCGAGGAGGATCCTAACCCAGACCCTACAGGAGCATCGCAGTAAGTGGTGACTTTCACAGGCAACGGCCGTCCTTCATTAAACTGCTCAACCATGTACAGATAGACGGCTCGATGTAAATCGACACATCCATTGCGTGGAATGGATTCTCCCAACTGATACTCACTAAAATGCTGGCGATCAGCAGAACAAAACTGCACCTTATTGCCCGTCAACACCTCCAGGACCGCATAGGCATATCGATCAATCGTGGCATTGAGCACACAGCCTCCATACAAATCACAATAGGGCGACACATCTGTCCCGCCGCCCGCCAGGCCAAGCCGAAGAGGCGCCCGCGCGCGGATGATCATGGAACCCTCCAGATATCAAAGCGGCTGATCATTGTGAAACGGCGGTTTTTCCCGGTTGAAATGTTTAAGCGTTCGAAGATCGTCCCGGTACTGGTTCAGGTGAATCCGCACTTCGTCTCGAGGTTGGTCTGAGGACCGGCACCAACGCCCACCTGCATCCACTTCCGCAATGGGACGCTTGCGAATGACAATCTCGATCCCGCATTCCCCAACCGAACTCAAGGTCTGGTCGTATCTGGGAAGATTAAACCGATACGTCGAAATAAGTTGTTCAATTTTTACCGGCTCAGCAGCAGAACCAAGGTCACGCACTAAATCCAGGACATTAAGAGACTGTTGACTCCATGACTGCATCTTGAAAATGGTAAAGGTCCATTTATGATCGGCATTAAATGTGCTCGGAAACTGGCCCTGTTCATATAAATCTTCATCCGGAACGGTAATGACGAGATGGCCGCCTGGCCGCAACACCCTAAACCAATTCCGGAGCCCTACGACAGGATCATGCAGATGCTCCAGGCAATGACTGCTATGCACAAAGTCGAATGTCTCATCCGACACCCCCTCAAGAAACTGCGCGTTCCCATCAACCAGGTCCCATGTTCGCACATCCTCCATCCGACAGAACAATTCCTGATATAACCCCAAGGGATCGGGATGGCCACCGATATCCAGACCCTTCCCGACGAAAAACCGGTTAATGAAGTTGGGCTCGGATAATCGCCGAGCAATCGACTTGCTACATTCTTTCATAATCACGTTGACGTATAATGGGAACGATGGGTATCAACCTCCAGGAGATCGAAAGACAAACTGCGGAAAAATTTGCTCACTATGCAAGCGGTCGCGACGAATCACCAATTCTTCTACCGCTTCGGTCGCTCCTAAACAGCTTGAGGTGGTCGCATCATCAAACACCACATACCCACCTGGAACCATGAAGGGCTTCACGAGATCATATGAAAAGGCTACCGCGGAATAAATATCACAGTCGATATGGGCCAAAACAATGCTTCCAATCTTGTCGACGGCAGAGGGGCCGGTTTCCTGGAACAACCCTTTGATAAACTCAACATTTCTCACACCTTCCCGATCAGCAAATTCTCGCAACTCCTGCAAATCGACGTCTTGAAAATCTCCTGCTCCGTGGGCATCAATAGCGGATTCGGTTGCGGGCATCCCTGCAAAGGTATCCAGGGCATAGACTTTTCTGCCAGGGTACAGTTGATCGACCACATAGGCCATAAACAGGGCGTTCCCTCCTTTATACGACCCAAATTCGACAATATGTCCAAAGGGGACATAGGGAAGAAAATATTTCAGAATCAAAAAAAGGTTCATCCGGTTATCTTCAGATACCACGGTCCGGCCAGAGGCCAGTCTGTATGCCTCTTGATATAAGGCATCCTTCCGCACCGACTCGCGCAATTGGCCACATTGCAATCCCCATCCTCTGGCATAGCCATCCCGAACATTCCGGGACTTCCGGACGGGGTAGTTTCCCCCTACAGGGGGAACAAATAAATCAAAGGCCATTTCCACTTCCCTCAGATCCGGCTTCATTCCTCTGTCATCCCTGGGTCACACATCATTCACCGACATTTCAAAGCACCAATGAGGAACCGTGCCTATCACGATCCGTTCGCCCTATGAAAGGGAAGGGTCTTCTCCTTCACAGTTCGTCAAGCAGGTTTAAAGCCACAAGTCGACCTCGATATTTTGAACCCACCGCCTGCGAGCTATGATGAGTTTTAATAAAGTCTGCCGCATGTTGACCAATTGTTTGCGCATAATTCGGCTCATTGACGACTCGCTTCATAAACCACACGGCATGCTCAATGTCAGGGTCAGCCCATTTCTGCCCCTTTGCGAACGGATACTCATGTTCCCCGACTGGAATAAGTCGATAATCGACGAGACAGGAATTGTGGGCGTTGGTAAAATCAAGATTTCCCGAATATCCTGTCGCAATCACCGGTTTCCCGAGATACATGGCTTCCGCCAGCCCCCGACCAAAACCTTCTGACCGATGCAGCGACAAAAAACAATCGCACAGTTTCACCAGAGACTTGGTTTCCCGGTCAGTCAACACCTTATCCATCAAGATGATTCGAGGATCCTCACAATCAATTGATTGAATAAATGCCTGGTATTCCTGAGGACGCAAGTCCATCCCATTCATTTTAATCACAATACCCACTCGTGCATCATCTACATCGGGGAATGCCTGCAAAAACGCACGAATCGCTCCCTCTGGATTTTTTCGTTGGACATACGAGGTGAAATCAAAAAAGAATAAAAACAAAAACCGATCATCGGGCAATCCGAAAGATTCTCTGGTCATCCCGTTTGGCTCCCGGAACTCAACGGCCAGTGGCATTCTGATGACGGGTGAAGAGGTCGTATCGGCAATCGCCTGTTCAATGAACCGTGACGGAGCCCAGACTTCATCCACCAATTGAAGCGACGGACGCCACGCATGAGGGAACCGACTCAATTCCCAGGCCCAATATCCAATATTGTACCGATCGGTAAAAATATCCTTGCCAAGGTGTATTTGCGCATTCACCATTTCATCTGCATTAATGTGAAAGACATTGGCCCTGTAGCAACCATCTTTGGCAACCTTGTCTCGGAAGGGAAAATCCTGGTGCATCTCCGCAAGGTGCAATCCATATTCACCATAGATATTACGAATACGGAATGGGACATCTGCCGCAGAAAACGCTGAGGCCGACAAGCGAATATGTTCACCCATCCCGAGCACTCCAAATGGATGGCCAAGTAACAGCGCCCCAGGAGTAAGGACAGCCATCCGGGAGCCAGATTTTTTTTCAGAATTGTTGGCTGTGTCTAATCGCACCGCTCCATCTGATTCGTGATCGGACGAGAACGCCTTTCGATTAGCCAGCAACTGCCTTATTTTCTTCTGCAGCCCAGAAAATCCCTCAAAGGCCAGGACCTGCCACAGACGCCGAAACACCATGGATACCCCTCCATGATGACGGACAGCCTGTTTTGCCACATCCACAAAATCCACGAAAGTACCCATTGATTACCCGACCACCCTATTCGGATGCTTTGTCCCTCTACTTGCATCCAGAGAGATCTTGTCATGAACAAGGAAATGGATGGAAAAGAATTCGGTCCCCAATACCTTCAGTCCATTCATAACCAGGAAGGAACCAGGAAATTGTCCTACGGTGTATGGCGGCATATCCTCGACAGCACTTAGTTCCGACCAACGGTTATTGAAATGCCGTTTCACCTGCGAGAGCATAACTCCGACCCTGATAGGATCCAAAGGCATAACGTGGTGGAGGAAATCCGGGGTCCTCATACTGAAAAAAGACATCATGCTGATAGACCTGCAACGCTTCTGGCGCGCAATGAAACACCACACTTCGTCGCGTCTTCTGTGGATTGATTGCGGGTGCACCCCCGTGAGGCAGTTGAGGATGCCAAATGGCGACGTCGCCCTTTTGCAACACAGCCTGCCTTGTTTCTCCAATGCCCCCTGATCGGGCAATCACTTCACCATAATAGGCTTCGAGAGCATGGCGCACAACCCAATCATCAGGCTGCTCAGGGTTTTCAGCACGGACACGCCTATAGATCGCATGCTGATCACAAGGAAATCGATGGCCTCCAGGCACATACATCAATGGGCCGGCATCAGGCTCTATGTCCTCCAGCGCACACCAGGCACCCACAAAATAATTGACAGGAAAGGTATGGAAAAAAGGTGCATCCCGATGAATAGGCTGCTCGGTCCCATATTCAAATGTTAATGACGTATAAATACCGGCCTTATAACCGAATAGATAATCCAATACCCTCATAATTTCATCATGACATCCGATTTTCATGGCATTCTCGGATGACATATGGAAATTTACCAGCCGGTTATGGCGCCCCTTGGCATCGATATACTGATCGGCATATTTCTTATTTCTTTCAAGGTATCGTTGATAATCATCGACGACCGCATCGCAAAGACCCGGTTCAATCGCCCCTTTTAAAATCGTAAACCCCTCGGTGATCATTTCCCGGGCCATCCCGGGATAGTGGGGAGGATATCGTGTACCTCTTGACGCGGCTTCCTGCTCGGCATCAGGCAGATCCAGCCACAACACTCCCATTTCCCCCCTCGCGCTTTCCGGTTGTTCAGATGGATTAACCATACGCAGGACTCTCCTGAAGGAATGATGAAATCTTTGCCACCCCGGAATACTCATCAGACACGAATCACAATCCGGCAGATTGAAATGCCTCTATTTCAACGCACGTATAATAAGGGGGAGCATATTGCCATATTCATACTCCGGATGGTTATTCGAGACCAACCCAGAAAACACATCGTAATTGACACCAACACGGACATCGCGAAAACCGCACCGGATCAAATCATCCAACAATCCCCAGCCATAGTGATAAAACGTCAACGCCCCCTGAGGGTTAATCGGATCACCATGATACTCAGGCTCCATTAACAGCTCTAGAGACCCATCAGCCAGAATCCTGGCCTTTTGAAGTTCCCGATCAAGCCTAAAGAAAAAGGGGCAGGTAAAAATGAGGCTTCCACCCTTTCTCAGCACGCGATAAAGTTCTTCCAAGGCTTTCCTATAGTCAAATACATGCTCAAGCACGTCATTATGAACAATGACATCTAGCGAACACGTTGAAAATGACAATCCCGTAATAGACTCATGCCGGACAGAGATGCCATTTGCGGTATGAAGGGTTCCACTCTGAACCCCCTCTCCAATATATTCGGACCCGATGATCTCGGGAAAGGTTTCTTGAAGACGTTTATATAAGATCGAGGTTCGCTCCAATATAGCCATCTGCACTTCCGAATGATCTTCAGTCTCCAAAGCAATGGCTGAATAGATTAGTCGGTTGCGATTGGACAACCCGCACTCACAGACCAATCCCTCCCGGAGATTCGGGAGCGTCCCGAAATAGACCCCGCTGTTAACCGTAAAATTCCTTACGCGCCGACAGGCCACACAATATCCAGGAACCTCATGTTGCAAAGAAAGGTAGCGCTCCGCTTCGAGTTGGTAGGATTTAATCTGAGTCACGTATTGAAGAAAATCGTGTTTTCCATTGAACCACGTAAACATAGTCATTCTTTTAGAGGATCTCGAACCATCCTTAATCCTAGACCGTTTTTAGTGGCTTCCAGATATTGATGGCCGAACTGCCGATCAGGCTCTAAGTGATTACCTTCGGCCCATTCATTCCACGCGTTAATAAAGACTAGCCGTTCATCCCCAAAGTGAAGTCGCCGTGTTTGTTCAACGACCTGTCGTAACCAGTATTCGTATCGTTCGGGATTTGCCCCCACAAAGACATGAGAGACATCTTGCCGACGGGCAGTATTGTCCCACGAAGGCATCACGCCTTTAAAGAGTTTGTAGGATGGCCAAGTTCTTCGTATAAAGTTTTCGGCTGTCTGGGCATAGTCAAACAACACGCCCTGATATTCAGAATTGATCAAGGATTGTGAGAGCTCAGCTTGTACCGGATACCGATGAGGCGGAAATTCAATAGCCGCATCAAACCCATAGAGACTTGGATCGTCTCCCATCGGCATACGTTCAAAGCTCTGGACATAGGCTAAGTAAATTTCTCCAACCCCTGCATTCACACAGAATTCCCGCCACAAATCTGCAGTCCGTCTGGGATCTGGAAGTTGGCCGAGCCGATACACGATCAACAAGGGTTTTCCATGAATCCTGACATACCGTGGATCCAGCAATGCAGGGGCAATCTCCGCAATAAAGCCCGCATGATCCGCCTCGGTATGACTCTGTGCGATGAGGATATCCTCTTCACACCCGTCCCATCGTCTCGTCCAGTTCTCATTGGCCCAACAGAGGCAGAACGGAAAGTCCGGGGCACCGGATTGCAGTACTTCATCAAGGGGACGGTTCAGAAGTTTCTTTCCGGCAAACCAATAATAGTAATAGCAGAAGGCCGAAATGCCATACTGGCGAGCCAACCGCGCCTGTTCCTCACGTACCTCAGGCATACGTAAATCATAAAACCCTAAATCCGCGGGCAGATGAGGTTGATAATGACCTTTGAAATTCGGTCGCGCTTTCGTCACATTCGTCCATTCCGTAAAACCTTTTCCCCACCACAGATCATTTTCAGGAATGGGGTGATATTGAGGAAGAAAAAACGCAATCGCACGAACCTCATTCAACTGCTTCAGCTCATCGCTCCAGCGTTGGACAAAGGTGTCGACATTCCGAGCCACCAGAGGCATTTTCGCGTGACTGGAATCATTGGCACTGATGCTGAGATGGTGAACGACCACGGAACGCGGTTGATAGAAGACCCGCTTCCCCATCTTTCTGACCCTGAAAGCTAGGTCCGAATCTTCACAGTAACAGGGCGCATAGAGGTCATCGAATCCCCCCAAGGCTTTGAATAACTCGGCCTCAATGAGCAGGCAGGCCCCCGAGCAATAATCAACCTCTCGCACCACATTATATTCAGGCCTGTCCGGATCTCCATTCAACCCCACCAGTTCCGCTGAACCATCTGGCTTAATTATGGCCCCAGCCTCCTGGAGCACACCATTGGGATACAGCAATTTTGACCCCACAAGGCCAACCTCTGTTTGTTCTTGAAAGGTGTTCACCAATTCATCAAGCCATCCCTCAAGCACCTGCGTGTCATTATTCAGAAACATCAAATATTGGCCGCGAGCGAATGTTGCACCCCTATTGCACGAACGGAGAAACCCAACATTTGTCTCATTCCTGTAATAACGAATATTCTGAATATCTGGGAGAATATTGGGGGTCTCATCATGAGACCCATCGTCAACAATGATCACCTCAAAACTACACTGAGGCACATGCCTCAAAATCGAAGCCAAACAACAAACGGTGTATTCCAAGTGATTGTAGACAGGGATCACGATGGACACCAAGGGCTCCTCCACAGCGGTGAAGTTGAATGACTGAATGAGCGTGGTCATCCCATCCGGCTCAAGCTGAATGAGAGAAGCCGGCTGACGAGGAGGATTCTGAGGGGAGACATGCAAATTTCCAGATTCATGAAGGACAGGCGCTTGCATGTCCTTCCACCGCCGATAACTTTCCGTCTGTTGAAAGAAAGAGCCGAACCGTCTAAAGACAAACGCCACCAATTGATGTTTTCGGTGAGGGGAAACGGGCAATAGGGATTTTGCACTCGTTAGGACTCGATCAAGCGACCCACCAGGGGATTGCCGACTTTGAGTCACAGGACGATCTGAGCCCTTCAACCAATGCACAAGACTGGCACAAACCCTTCCACGCCACGAGCCTTCTGGACACAGCCGTTCCCTCAGGATCCTTACTTTGCTGATGTTTCGCCATAGCAAGGAGGAATGCATGCGACGTAATTCTTCCTCTTTCATCAGCAGTCGGGTATACAGACTGCCAAAGCGCTGATCCCGGTCCTCAAGGACACGGGCATGTTCAGCCATGGTACTCAGCAACTGGCTTTGAAGATGCCCAAGCTGTTGATCGCGTTCTTCAATACCGGCCTGCAGGGCCATGTGTTGATGCCAATACTCGGGAACTTCCGGAACAAATATCCCAGAAGGAAGAACGGGTAACTTTCGGTTCCCGACGACAGCCACAAAATAGACAGGCTCAGGAATACTCAAAAACTTATGGGCTCGCCCTTGGGATAATCGAAAGTTAGCTGGAGGCGTGGAGGCGTTATGAAGCGGACCAATACATGATCCATAGCGAACTCGCTGGCCATAAAACTGCGCATGCTCGAAATAATGTAACAACAGTTCTTGAAACTCTTCGAAATAGAGTTCCTTCACATGAAAGGAATTGACGAAATGTGGTTTGTCGGAATATTCAGCCTTATCCGGGCTGGAGATGAGGATCAGGCCGTCTGGGCGTAAGACTCGAACAAATTCCCTCATCATTTCATGATGCTCATCATGGTGTTCGAGCGTTTCAAAACTCACAATAAGGTCTATGCTGGCATCAGGGAGCGGAATGTGACCACACGCTCCTTGCGTAAACTGGACATTCGACCGCTGATAGCGTTCGACCGCATACCGTATGACCTCCTCCGAGGCATCTACACCTACGACACTCCTGGCAACCTCAGCTAATAGCGCCGAACCATACCCCTCCCCGCATGCGATATCGAGCACATCCTTTCCCACCGCCAGTTCGCGGGCAAGGTAATAGCGATGCAAATGCTCTAGCTCAATATCTCCAATGACTCCCGGAACATAACGTTCGCCTGTCCACGGAAGCTTTGGCTGTTCTGTTACGTCCGCCATGATATCCTGCTTTCTTTCAGTAGAGGACAGCGGGATTGAATCGGATTCACTGACATCCATTTCCTGGCCTGCGCCACCTAATAATGGTGTCCTCCCGGATGAGCCTTGTTCCTCAATCTTTTTCATGATTTGGCTCTTTGCAAAATTAATCACCACCAAGCCAGGGTTCGAATGACGCCTTCACCCCCAAACCCACCGAAATGTGGTTTCGGCCGGACAACAACAGCACAGGACAGCTCTAAACCTGACCCCGTATCACTGAGCTCTTCTCACGATGAGGCATAAGGCATCACCGCGGATTCAAATTCAATCGACAACATTGGAATCCCAATGAGTCCCCGTTGGACGTGACTCGAGTGGACTCGGAAAAACAGGGCATCATCGATCCAATGATGAAGAGCATGATTCTCTGGTGTCCCCTCGGCTATCGCCGCGATCACCGAATAATCCCCGGTTGGGAGATACGGTAGCTGAAAACGAAACATCGCGTGAAATCGTTGCCCCTTTTCAAGGGAGCGGTCCACGTCACGATACATCAAATACGTATTGTCTCCAAACAAATACTGACCTAAGCGATCCTTCACATAAAACCCCAAAATGGGCCGTGCTAAGGGTCGTTCCGACACACACCGGATGATCAGTTTGACTTCCTCTCCACCATCTAACGCTGTCAGGAGTGAACCATGTTGATCGGAAATCGCCACTTCACAAATACTGGCTCCTCGCTCACCAAACCACGGAGCATTCGGATCAAAATCGAAAATCTCCAACTCATTTCGATGTGAAGAGTTCTTTAACATCTCACTCCGTGGATCTTTTACCCGCAGGGCTCGATCTGTTGGGGCTTTGCGGCTTCCGCCAATACGAAAGGTGTTAGCATTTTCCTGTTCGTGATACAGCGCACCGAGAAAATTATGACAGATCTCTTTTGCAGGACCAATTTCCCGGACGACTCCATTATCAAGCCAAACAACCCGGTTACAAAGATTGGTCACCGAAGCCGTATCATGGGAGACAAACAGAAGCGTACCTTTTTCCCTGAATTGATGAAGAAAGCGCATACATTTTTGAGTGAACGCAGCATCACCCACGGCAAGAATTTCATCTATGATCAGAATATCGGCATCCACATGAGCGACCAGGGAAAATGCCAACCTCGCATACATTCCACTCGAGAAAATTTTGACGGGATGATTAATGAAATCTCCAATGGCCGCAAATTCCGTTATGGATTCATACCGGGCATCGATCTGTTCACTGGTCAGACCAAGAATGGAGGCAGCCAAATAGACATTTTCCTTTCCCGTAAATTCAGGATTAAAACTTGAACCCAATTCCAGCAACGCCGCGACTCGGCCTTTGACCGTCAACTCCCCACAGGTCGGCGCTAGCGTGCCACACACCAATTGCAAAAACGTCGACTTCCCGGATCCATTTCGACCGATAATCCCGACCGTTTCTCCTCGATACACGCTCAGATCCACACCCTGGAGGCCCCAAAACTCTTCATAGAACTGTCGGTGTCCCCTCCATAGCATCTGCTTTAACCGATCCTCAGGCTTTCGAAAGATCTGATAGGCCTTCCCAAGTCCTTGTACGCGTATAGCCAGATCAGACGACATCAGCAAATCCTTTTCGGGTTTTTTGGAACCATGCAAAGCCCAACCAACCGACTACCCAAAAAACAACCGTATACATGAGCCAGTCTACCCATTCCGGCATTTGTCCCCAGAAAATGACCGATTTCGACGCATTCAGGACAGGTGTCAACGGATTGAGCTGAATGAATCCTCGATAGGTTTCAGGAATAGCAGATAGGGGGTAAAATATCGGACTCAGAAACATCATCATCGTGGTCATCACGCCTACTAATGGCTGGACATCACGCAGAAACACCCCCATGGAAGCCAGAAACCAACCCAATCCTACAATCAATAGGACAAACGGAAAAAGTACCACCGGCAACAGCACCACCGTTAGGGGTGGAAGACCATGGACTATGAGGTAAAAAATCAATAAAATCAACAGACTTACGGCAGCATTAAAAAGTGCCACCAGCATCGATACCCAGGGCATTATCTCCAGAGGAAACACCACCTTTTTGATATACGACACATTTTCGAGCATAAGACCAGGAGCACGCGTGACACATTCGGAAAACAGATTAAAAATAATCAACCCGGAAAATAATAACAGAGCAAAGGCGCCGTTTTCCTCCATAGGCACCTCCCAACGAATCCGAAACACAACCGAAAAGACAAACGTATATACCCCTAACATCAACATCGGGACGACAAAGGCCCAGATTACCCCAAGCATCGACCCTCGATAACGAGCATCGATCTCCCGCTTGGCAAGGCGAGCAATCAAGGTTCTATGCTGCCAGGCACAGATCAATGGTGAAAAAGGGTTGTACGTATTATTCATGCATAATTATCGATCTTAGCCAAGGTTGTCTTTGGCTCCGCAACTGGGGAAAATTGCTCGAGTGTGAATTCAAAGGCAAATTATCCCACAGACAACCCATTTTTTTTCAACACTACGCTAGCAAATATTTCAGCATGGAATTCTCACACTCATAAGACCTCGACTCGAACCATCCACTGAGTTTCTCAATACCAGTAAATAAACCGATGAAATCACAGGGGTGGGCGACCAGGAAGTGGAAAAAATTCTAAAAATAAATTTTGGGGTATGCGTCAGAAAGAAATGACCCACTCAAGCTTCGGGAAGATTCCAGTTACATTACTGAGGGGGGAAAAGGCCAAATAGGGCAAGGAGAACTTATATCAAAATCAACACCATGCCATCAAGCATCTAGCCTGAGATCATCGAGCATTTCAAGGCTTTTTCAATATTTTATTGCCGTGCTTTTAAGAAAAAGGGATATACCTCCAACCTCTGAGGCCTAAATCCATCCTCGTCCGTGCATAGACCAACTCACAACCAGCCATAGTATATAAAAACAAATACGTACCCATCACAATATGAATTCGCCTTTAAACCCATTCACCCGTCATATGTCAATCCGTGGAAAATTTTTGGCCACCTGAGAAAAGAGTCACGGTGCTTGATAAAGCTCTACACAGGTCGTCACGGTAACTACCAACCAGACTAAGCCAACACATCCTCATAGTCTGCCTTCTCCCGGCAGCCGGAAGCCTTAGATTAGGACGCCCTCAATTTCAGGCCGATCCCGAGCATTCACCACGAAACCTAGTTAAGTCGCAGAGGTTCAGCAAAATGGCATTTCAGCGTCCCTGGAAGGCAAAGCCCCTTTTGACCTGCGCACACTTCCGTGACCAACACTTGGCTGGAAGGTTCTACGCAACTGATAGGATTGCATTTCAATCATATATGCGGAAAAACCCCTTGTGCTGGACGTAGACGAGTCGGAGCAAGTTCAAGCCCTTGAAGGCACTTAACCTGCCTGCCGACGAAGAAAGGTCACTGCGGAGCAATCGCCCACCACATCCCGTACTACTTTACGACGAAAAATGATTGAGGTCCCCAGCCTACTCGACGGCAAGATGATTGAAGGCTCCAGGCCACATTATCAGCATCAAGAAATCCTGCCCTTAATTTAAAAGGTGGATAACAATACTTTCCAATACTTTGGCCGAACTCGATCCGCACCTCCTTGTCAACAATCATGGGACACACAAGTATTTCGCGTGAAGTCCTGGTTTCGGCAGAATCTGGAGTTCCATTGGAACTTCATCCCGACTTCGAGGACCTGGTTGAATAAGCAGGACCATATATTTTGCAAAGTCACCGACAACCGAATCTGCCGCTTGAGACTTGGGAAGGGACATGAGTTGATTCCCACCATGAAGAACAATTTTGACAGTCCCAATCGAACCTTCAGTTCATCTCATGGACCGCATCAATCAAGCCCATCTTGATCAAAGTCCCAAAATATCAAGACATGATCAAAGAAACCAAAAACTGTGCCTATTCATTGCCCTAACCTTTTTCAAAAAAAACAGAGCCAACGTCTAAGCGCTGTTGACGGTAACCATGCCGATTGTGAATATTTTTGGGAGAGAGATTGAAAAGAGAGGGACTCAGGGTTGTAGACTAGTCATCAATCAACCAATAGTGCCTCAGGGACGGTTGAGGGAAATATTTCCATAAAAACGCGGATTAAAAAAATCAATATTCCGACACGCTTTTACAAGTTCCCCCAGCCTATTTTTCTTTTAAAATTTTCAAAACTTAGGACTCATAGTGCTAAACATTCCACTCTTGTCGCTCAACTTTCCGGTCACGGTTGCATATTCCGAAGCATCTCCTCCTGCAGGTAGCTGGGAACCGGCTCAATCTCCATCGGCGGATAGGCTGTGGCTGGAATGATGGGCATATCCGGTGAATTGGCCGGAGGGGTCACCTGCATCCCACTACCACTACTTGCCGGTACCATGGGCATCGTGGTTCCAGCCGGTACCGGCTGAATATCCATGGGAATACCCACCACCGGGGCTCTTAAGCCAGGGCTCTCTCCAGGAGATGAAAAGGATGAGGCCGCTGGTGAATAATTTGCACCAGGCTCCCCTTCATGAGACAGGAATGAAGGGGTCCCCACCTCTTCTTGCATAGGCTCCATTTGCCGGTCTGAACTCAAACTCGATTCACCCAACGCATTCGAGGAACCCACATCTGATGGATTCCTCGTCTCAGAAACCGCTTCTCCTGCTGGAGCTTTAGGAGTTACATAGAGAAATTGCAAGCGTCCCGCCGCATTGACCGTAAACGCGTAATCCCACTGCGCCAAAATTTTGGCCAAGGCCGGAAGTATTTTGTCCTGTTGAAGATCGACCGAAATGACTTTATTCAGTTCTTCAACAGGAGCCTCATATTTTATACCCAACTGTTTCTGTAATTGCTCAAGCACCGTTCGTAAGGTCACCTGTGACAGATGACCCGTTAGCCGATCACCCTCAACCTGGAGAGGCACCTCCCGGGTCAATGCCATCCCTTGTCCTACGAGAGCCCCCAATAAGAAGAAGACCACCAGCACCGGCGCACTTATCCATCTAGACATTATTCTTTGCCTGGATCTCATTGTGCAGCTCCTTTATAGCAGTCCCCACGGAAAACTCATGGACTCACCCCATCGACAATAACACAGCTATTTTCCACTCCCACCCTAGTTATTTTTGATATTTTTCTTGTTCCACCAAATGGATCTGAATCTCGGGAACATACGGAAAAATAGGGGATTTCTGAATCTAGCAATTGATAGAAATCCTTACCGAAGATTTCACCCCATGTTGTTCAAACGGGATAGGAGGACTATCGCCACGGGGCGATCTCAATAACTCACAAAAATGTTAGTCCTATAAATGGCGAAGGTCAAGAAACAGTATCGAGAGAATTGGATAATTGAAAGGTGCATTCCGTTTTACTAGATTATTCCTTGGATCGAAAGCATGATCGTATTACTATTGAAATTAAAATTGGTTATGTTTGAGCTTCTCTTCTCGAAAATATAATCTAAGCGAAAGCCCAGCCATTTGACCGTACGGTATTCCGGTCCAATCCGGAAGCGAAATCGATCATCCGTTCTATTCGTATTAAAATTATCGTTGGCGTAGTAAAAATTTCCCCTGAGGGCCAGACGGTCCGTAAACGACTGTTTTCCATAAACATCGACGCCTATTCGTTTATACGTGGAAGTACCCTGCACCGCTGACTGATTAATATTCGAAAAGGGACGGATATTGAAACTTAACCGGGACGTAGGGTTCCAAGCCAAATTTCCTCGCATGTAAAAGAAGGTCCGCTGCGTTGATCCTAGGCTTAAACCCTGTGCAAGGAGGTCTTGGCCACGGGCTGAATCTGCAGAGATAGGCGCGTGGTCAAAATTTAGAACCTGGTACCCTATATTGACTTCTCCCGCTAGCTGGCGGGTAGGTGCCATGCTGAAGCCCGTAAACGCCCCGTAACCGAAACTATTCTGCTGCGTATTCGTATTATAATCATTGTTGACAATTCGAACACCAAGAAGGGCGCGGGTTGAGGGGGTTACCCTTACAAATACGCTGAGATTGGCACCAGCACGGGTCCGGTCACGCGGGGCAGCCTGTCCATTGTTGGTGTAATTTAAATCATCAAAATTCGTGCGAAGACGGATACCAGCCTTCTGTCCCGTGAATTCAACCTGGCCTAAAAACTGATTCATATTCCACTTGGTAATATTTGTTTGTTGAGTATCCACTTCCGACCCTCTCGGGTCAAAACCTTCTAAATGGCCTCCCTGCAAGTCTATTGCGAGACCACCCGGATAATTCAAGCTGACGTGACCAAGAGCATCTTGGGCCAGGGCGTTGTTTTCATTGAATTTTGCGTAGAGAAATTTGGCAGCGCGGTAGTCAAGGAGGACTGAATGCTTACCTCCGCCAAACGGCATGAAGGCCTGAATGCCAGGCGCGATGGTCGTAAGAAAGTCACTTTTCGTCTTTGTGTCCCTTTTAAACACATTGTCGGTATATACTTCCGATAGGCCTAAAAATGGATGGAACTGGACCGGACCGGCTTTGATACCATCCCCTAAACCATTTCCCGTCATATATTCACGAAAAAGCCCGCTCCGATTCTGAATAGGCCGGTGAGACCCTGTGAAATAAAATAGTCCCATATCAGAAAAAGATTGAGCCTGCCCGCTGACAGGCGAAAATACCTCACAGGCGCCAAGAAAAGTCAGAATAAGAGCAAACGGCCATTTCCGCTCACGTATTGTGGAAAATGGGGAAAGACACATCGCTCTTGTTTTTCGCCATACGAAATCAATCATCACAATTACCTTAGTCTCATTTCGATGGAAGTGCGGGGGGTGGAGTCAGAAGAACATTCAATAATTTTGGGCATGACTAACTCTTAGATATGGTGCCCTCATCAGACTGTTAAGTCAATTCCAAGGTGAGTTCCCTGACAAGGATCGGACCTTACCATAGGAGCCGGCACAAGAAACAGTCATTCTAACTTAATAAGTGGGATTTTTTTCGCAGACCGTTTTTCTAGGAAAGGATGAATACCAAAATTACAGGATAAAGTCGATCACGGTGGGGAAAACAAAAAACTCTACCGAGAACACTGAAATTTTAGGTACTGGGCTGATGATGCCGGGCTTCATGTGAAATTACTTGAGGACAGTTAGGAATAATTCGACGGAGTGAGATTTGAGAAAATCGCAGAATACTAATGAGATTTCAAGTGACCGACTCTGTTCTCAAATCCATCCTTTAACAAACGCCGGAGAAGAATTCTTTTTAAACATGCCATTCGCAGAACTTCCTCGTTCTGCAAATTGCGCTCGAGGTAGGTGGCCTTAATTATCACCGAGCCCGCAGCACAAAACCAAGTGAATACGGCTTATACCACATGCCCCTTGATGCAGTCCGTCCCAAATACAATCTCCCAGTAAACATTTGTCGCAGAGGACGATGTTGAATTTCAAAAAACTTTTACATTCTTAGGAGGAGCAGGACGCGCATTAACGATAGGCAACGTGACACTCACCTGGTTCGAAAACGGGCTTTCAATGTTACGAGCCCGGTCGTAAGCTTTTACCGCAAAATAATACGTTTGACCGGGATTCAGGTTTGTCACCGTATAAATGGCCTGGGATCCGACATCTTGAGTCTCCGTATAACTGCCGCTTGAAGTCCCGTAGGCGACAATGAATCCTCCATATTCCGCAGAAGGAGGATTCCAGGCTAAGGTGACTTCTCCCGCCATTGAATTGGAAGGAAAAAAACAGAAAAAAAGAACAATAGCCCATAATGAACTAAATGCAAATCGAAAAGAATGGGTTCGGGGAAAGGTTATTCGAGAGAAACCTTGATCGTGTGACATACGAGATCTCCTTTGTGCATGTGAGTCATACCGAGCGAAGCCACTCCGCTCATGATCAAGGAGACTCTGTGGCTTGCCTGGCAACCTGGCAACCCTATCTCGAACTCCGAGACGTAGGCCCACGGCTTTGCGTCCCATCCTTTCAGATGGTTTGCCTTTTTCAGGATACGAACGTTTTTAATATTGGATGCTTCATCGGAACATTTTCCAGATCCTTTAATAGAGGAGAGGAGAACTTCCAATTCCTCAAGAATTCATGAAGCCTGCCAACAAAAAACAAGAATAATTCTAGGAACAGGTAAATCGGCCTCACATGAGTCGGTTTCTAAGGCATCAGTATAGGGATCCAATTTGTCTGCTCAGAGGGCTAACACGTGCGTTACGATTACTAATATCGACAGGTCTGTTTATGTTGCCCCGCGCGTTTGGATCAAAATCAAGTTTGCGTGCGAGATAAACGCTTTCATAGAGTTTGAAGGAGATCACTGCTAATGCATAATTGTGATCAGAAGTGGCATCAAGTATTCAACCGGAGGGAGCCCGCAATCTACCGCATCGATACGTTTCAAACGCCCAATGTTTCTCTTCTCTACTTTTTGGTTGAGGGTAAGCAGAAAATGCTTTAAAACCAAGGTGAGACTATTTTCAGTGCTTTAAAGTTAAACTCTTACCATCCAAACAATTGCGAAAACACAAGATAGATCCAGGCGGCACCAAAGATATAGGTAATTTCTTTTTCACCGATCTGTTGATAGAACAGACGATATCCCAGAATCGGCACAATGGCTAAGATCAGGGCAGAAAAAAAATGCCCAACCACATCACCTATGATAGCGCCAATCTCGGAATGCCCAGGTACCGCAAGCAAAATGCTGCCCCCAAGCATACCTGCCCACCACCATTTCACATTGGCCATCAGCATATCCATACTCACATACAAGGAAAAAAGTTTGTCATCACCAGATCATGCATTCCCAATTGGACTAATCTCAGCCAAGAATGGCTCGAAATAATATGCCCGCTTAAAAACAATGCACCCGAAAACCATAACTTGCCATTAGGAAAAGGCAAATTCCAGCATCAGTAGGAGACAATCATTCAGGTAATTTTCTGTATGTTGGGTAGAACACAGAGTTGTAGATTTCTTTATTAACCTTGCCTAAGGTTGGATTTCCCAGTTGATTGAGGCAGTGCCCGGAAAGCCCACCGACGTGACGCTGAGCCCATTCATCATCCACACAGCCACCGTGCCTGTCTGCCTATTGCGCCAAATTATATCTGCGCTCCCATCCCCCTTGACATCACTGGTGCCAGCAATCTCCCACGCCTGAGGCACCACCCCAAAGAAACCCGGCGAGCTGAGAGTCACCCCATTCATCAACCAAATTGCAACCTCCCCGGTACTCGTTTTACGCCAAACCAAATCCCCCATCCCGTCATCATTCACATCACCCATCTCTGCAATCTGCCAATCCGTGGCGGCCTCTCCAGGGAAACCTACTGACATGACCGTGAGCCCTTGCATAAGCCATACTTGCACTGCGCCAGTGGGGTCATTCCGCCAAATGACATCTGCTTTTCCATCGGCATTCATATCCACAGTCCCGGCTATTTGCCACTCCAACGGAACCGCACCCAAATGGCCGGAAGAAGCAATCGTGGAGCCGCTCATTAACCAAATCGTCACTTCCCCACTACTCGTGTTGCGCCAAACGAGGTCCGCCCTCCCGTCGCCGTTGACATCACCCACACTCGCGATTTGCCAATCCGTAGAGACACTACCCGGAAAACCCACCGACATGACAGTGAGACCATTCATCTGCCACACCGCTACCGTTCCCGTATCGCTGTGACGCCAAATGACATCTGCTTTCCCGTCCTCATTGACATCTCCGGTACCGGCAATCTGCCACTTCGACGACACCACGCCCAATGAGCCGGAGGAAGCAATGGTAGAACCGTTCATCAACCAAATCGCAACAGCCCACGTGCTCGTGTTGCGCCAGACAAGGTCTGCCTTCCCATCGCCGTTAACATCATTCCGAGTAGGGAAACTCACGCCAGCCTCAAATATCCATCCTAAGTCTTGCAACAGAGGTTGAGCTAACCCGAGATCATGAATCGCCATTCCGGAAGCTATTCCAGGCTCCATAAGCTGATCAGGTTTAATCGTATTCGTGAAATGAGACACCGATGAACCCAGTTGAACCGGGTTCGGAGCATACATCTGTACATGAGTATCTGTTCGTCCGGCCGTCAGGGTCCCGGATGCCTCTTGAAGATTGACACCAACAAAATGAAGATTCGGACTCGCCACATTCGCATATTGCCTTTGGCTATCGGTCATTAAGGGGTAATTGGCGGGACTGGCTCCATGAAGCTCCAACCAACGCATAAAAACATCATCGGTTCCTAGGAATTTCTCTCCGGTTTGCACATCAACAAGTGACAAAAAACCAAGGCCATGAATAATTTCATGAAGTACCACGGTAACAAAATCAAATTGTCCAGATGGGGGATTGGCATCCAGCCCAAAATACCAATTCGAAAAATTTGCGCTAAAGGTGGCACTTATATCACTGGTAGTAAGATCCAGATCCTGTTCTGCAAGTTTATTGGCGAGGGATTGGACATACCAGGTATTCGCCACAGGAGCATTGGGGAAATTCCGATGCACGGTATTGGGGCCAGCCGATCCCAAGATTCCTGCTCCTAAGGAATCAATTCGAGCATCGACTCGAATGCCCACCGTGCTCACCAGCACTTTCGCTAAAATATTTGCCGCATACTCAAAGGCTTTCAACCGTGCCTCCCCAAGTGTGGTGGCCGTATTTCCACCCACTGGGGTAAAAGGCGCAGGATCGTTAAATCCTTCACCAGGGCTATCTTTATTCACGATAATAATGGTGGCGCCGAAGGTCTCGGTCAAGAGGCCAAAGCAGCCAAAGAATAAGACGACCAGAAATCCGGACACGCAGAGGCCGAAGGGAATCGGTAACTGAGAAGGAGAAGGGCTTCTCAGTATGTCGGCCTTAGAATATTTCATGGATGAAAATGGGTCTTATCCAACAATCTTCAGGGTTTCAATGGCTCTAGGTCCTCAGGTTCATCCTGATGAATCGCATGGTCTGCTCCGTCAGGCACCTTCAGGATTGACTGAAACCGACCCTCAACATTCACCATTGTTCCTCCGCCCGTATCCGGAACATCCCGTAAGCCCTCCGTACTCATACGACTCTCGGGTATCGAGCCAGATGGAAGAGGTCGTAGCGTCCCATCCGGCTCTTCAATCCGCATTGGGGCTTTACCTGGTCGATGGTTTCCCTGGCGATGTTCAAGAGACATCCCTTCCTCTTCTCGGTCATATGTTTCAACAATAACCTCTGCTTTCAGGAGTGGGGCACTATGCAGCATTATCCAAAGCATGACAGATACCGGCATCATGATTTTCATTGTATTTCCTCCTTTCAACAGTTTCATTTATTCTCTCTGAAAGAAAATTCGGCGGAAAGCCGATCAAAAAATTACTTTGCGATTTCCATCCAATCTACTATTCTCTTTCGTCCATGACAAATAAAGAAGAAAAAACATGATGTTTCATTGAAAAAGCATGCCATTTTTTCGGACAAGTTGTGTCTGTCGTAATGTATAGGATGCATGAGCGAGGAACATTAGTATATCTCAAGAATTCCAACCACTCCATAGAAAGAATGGGTGCAAGGCTTGTGGATGCCACGAATTTAGTCCTAAAGCAACGGATTCGGCCAATTGGAATTCGTTTGAATTCGTTAGGGGGAGGTACCTCCAAAATTTGCTTGGCCTTATGATTCCGAATTTGAAGGATAAAAATACCCATACACCATTTGGACGCAACCCTTCTTCATTTTCTTAACAAGCGAAAACGGGTCAATTGGTATTGAGGAATCCCAGCAAAAGCATAGAAAATCCAGCATTTTTTATTTGCTAGCCATTAAAAGTTCGAGGCAGGATTGAGAGTGAATCCTATGTTGGGATGTTGGAATGCCCTCAAACAGGATAGCAGTTGATTTGCCATTGCTTCATTCTGATTGGAACATTCTTTGTTGTCCGACGAGGGTTTGGAAAAAGAGAAGAGTTCCCTGTCTGAAGATGGAAACGAGCACCATCTAGGTCAATTTGATTCCGAGGACGACAACGAATAGCAGGGTACATATGAATACGTTTTTTTATCGACCATATGTTTTATGAACTTTAGGCGTGATGCGCATTTTCAAGAAGGGATGGACATCCAGTCACCTGACATCTTCCCACGTTCCTTCAGGATATGTACCGAAGGGTTTTTGGTGTGGACAGATCCATTGACCTCCTTCAGTTCCAGGCCTACTTGGGGCATAAACCTTACCTCCTTTTCCCATTCAATTTAAGCGAGCTGTTATTTATCATAGATTCAAATTGTACATGCCACTCAGGCGATTGGTTAATTTGGGCAACTGCGATAGCCATGGACTTGTCTCACCGACCAAAGGAAGAGGAGAACACATGAACAGCTACATACAGCTGAACAGCGAACAAGAGTATCAAATGCAGGTCCTTCTGAACTCCGGAACCAAATCCAAATTGTCCCGATGATGGGGGCACATAGAACCACAATCAGGTGGGAAATCCAACTGAGTCTGGGCTTCCGTGGCTGTTGGTCTCACTACTGCTATCACCTGACCCAATCCCAGAAGGTGACCAAAGACCCCCGGGGTGAGCAAAGATTTTCGGTCGGAGGGAAATGAAGGCAACCGTGAAGTGCAAATTTAATTGAGCCAAGACTTACTGCGAGTTTAAACGCCAGCGCTTCCTCTTTTCATCCGGCTCGGCCTCATCAACGAGTTTAACCTTGCCTTCCTTATGGAGCAACCGCAACATTTCACCGCATGTGTGGTCCAATTCCCCGGTGCCCATATTATGCAACCCTGCCCGGCGGGCGATTTCTTCCTGAAAAACCCCCGTCCCTCCCAGCTCTGCATCTGGATGCCCACGAAGGACCTCTAGTATATGATCCTTCAATCCATTAATCAGCTCCGTGCCGCGTTGGTGAAGATTCATGGCGTCCCCTCTTACATGATCATTCTTTGTAATGTGACATTGTTTCATTCTGGGTTGATCGTCCCCTCTGCCCATTAATTTTCTCAGGATTATTCAACTAGTTCAACAATCAGACAGAAACGTTTCTTCCTATCCTAAGTCTTCCGTCTCCGTGGGTTGAGTGAACTCAAGAAATTACAAAAATATGGGATCTCGCGCCCATCCATCCATTTTGAAGAAAAAAGCGAGTGGATTGTTCCCTGATAGCGAGGTATTCGCGGAAAGAAATGTGGAATCTTGAAAAGTTGGCTGGGGGACCAGGGATCGAACCTGGGCAGCCAGATCCAGAATCTGGCGTCCTACCGCTAGACGATCCCCCAACCTAGATGTGAGCTTAATTCACCTCCCAGAACCAGTCAAGGGATGGCAGAAAGACAAGCTATGAAGGCTGATTTTTGGAAATCATTGCTCGCTCAACACCGGCACGGATGCGTTGAAGTGACCGCTCTCTTCCTAACAACGCCATCACCTCATAAATGCCGGGACTGACAGTCCGCCCAGTCAAAGCCACCCGTAACGGTTGAGCCACTTTGCCCATTTTGAGCCCCTGACGCTCGATTAGGCCATGAAGGATGCGTTCCAGAGTCTCCTTGGAAAAGTCCACAGCGACCTCCACCTGATCGGCAAATTCCTTGAGAATCGGAGCGACCGTCTGGGTGAGATGTTTGTTCGCAGCCTCTTCTTCCATTGTCATGGGCTCTGCCAGATAGGGTACAGCCCCTTGCACAATATCCAACAGCGTTTCCGATCGCTCTCGTAAGGGTGGGATCAAGGCCTCAGCTCCTCCAGGAATTCTAGACAAGGCGGCATGGTCATAGCCTACGCTTTGCAAAAAAGGTAAAAGAGCGTCGGCCACCTGCTTAGGGTCGTTTTTTATAATTTACTGCGCGTTGACCCAGCGTAATTTTTCAGGATTAAAGACGGCTGCCGAGGCCTGCACCTGCTTAAAATCGAAAAACTCGACCATTTCCCGAATTGAGAAAATTTCCTGATCTCCATGGGACCATCCCAGACGGACCAGATAATTGATGAGCGCTTCCGGCAGATACCCCATCTCTTTATAGGCCAACACCGATGTGGCTCCATGACGTTTGGACAGACGCGTTTTATCAGACCCCAGAATCATGGGCAGGTGAGCAAACTGAGGCACCCGAAACCCCAGAGCTGAAAAGAGCGGGACCTGTCGCGGGGTGTTGTTGACATGATCATCCCCGCGAATGACATGGGAAATGTTCATAAGTCCGTCATCCACCACCACCGAAAAATTATAGGTGGGATAGCCATTGGACCTGAGGATGATGAGGTCGTCCATGACCGTGTTATCAAACACAATCTGGCCTTTAATGAGATCATGGACGACTGTCTGCCCTTCCTGCGGGGTCAGAAAGCGTAGAGCCGCCGGTTCGGCAGGGTCGGAAATACCTCGATTTCGACACCGCCCATCATATTTGATGGATTCGCCCTTAGCCTGTGCTTCTTTTCGTCTCGTCTCTAATTCCTCAGGCGTGCAGATGCACCAGTAAGCCAGCTTTCGATTCAAGAGATCCATCGCCCGCTCACGATACAGCTCTAAGCGGTCGGTTTGGCGGAAAGGCCCCTCATCCCAATCCAACCCGGTCCATTTCAAGCCATCCAGAATGACCTGAATAGCATCATCCGTGGACCGGTCCCGATCGGTGTCCTCAATACGGAGGATAAAGGTTCCACCCTCATGACGCGCAAATAACCAATTAAACAAGGCTGTCCGCACCCCACCAATATGGAGGAATCCAGTCGGACTCGGCGCAAAGCGAACTCGAACCTCACTCATGTGTTTTCACCGATCTTTCCCTTGACCACCCACGCCCATATTAAAAGAGGCCGCTCCGGATAGGTGCCATTGATTTCTCATAGCGCCATCATAATCGCCTCTCCACGCCTCTTTCCCATGAGAACCAAAGGCAGTCTTTTCCGGGAATTCTTCATACTCCATGCAGGACGACCTCCCAAGGAATATTTCTCATTCTCCGGCCCGTTGATTTACCATGCCACCTTACCGATGTAAAGAACTGAATTGGCACGGCCTGCTCACTTGCCTTTCCCGTTACCCGCCCTTAAAATTTCGTCATGGTCATCAAAGAAATTCTGAGGAGGCAGGACGCATGATTCGAATTATACGCGAGGGTTCCGCTAAATATCCCTGGATTCTCAAGTTACTCATCCTGGGCATCGCTGTCACCTTTGTCATCGGCATGGGATGGTACGGGTACGAATCCACTCAAGCCAACGCCGTGGCAATCGTTGGCCCCTATAAGGTCACCAAGGACGAATATCTCCGAACGAAGCAAGGCTATTTCCGATTCTATCGCGACCAACTCAAACAAGACGACGTGAAAGAAGAGACTATTCAGCAACTCGCCCTTGAGGGATTGATCACCACAAAATCCTGGCAATTACTGGCGGATGAAATGCATTTGGCGGTCTCGGCTCAAGAACTCCACGATGCGATTGTGAACCAAAAAGACTTTCAAAAAGATGGCGTCTTCGATACGGAATATTACCAGCGACTTTTAGCGGCCAACCGAATGAAACCTCATCAATATGAGGAGCAACGCCGGAACGAATTGCTGGCGGAAAAGGCGAGACTCCTTGTCTCTGAAGCCACAACTCTCACCCCGACGGAAATGAAAGAAGTCAAAGAACTCGCTGACCGACAAACACTTGATGGGGCCGAGCCCGACCTCACCGTCTTAGAACAGATTCGCCTTCAATTCCTCATGCAAAAGAAACAACGAGCCATGCAGGCCTTCCAGACGGCTCTTCGAGCCCGTGGAGACGTTACGATTCACGAGGAACTGCTGTAAGAAAGAGTCTCCGGCCTTCCCCCTGACAATCTCATCTGTATGGAGTTTCCCACTGATCCACCCTTGGACGCTATCCGTAGGCACAGACCCCTCCTTCATGTTTCCATAACCTGAGACCTTTGCCATACGTAAAATAGTCTTTGCAGAGAAAATGACTTCCGGATTTTCCCTATTTCTGCCAACGCCATCATTCAAGAATAAGCATGGCATCCCCATAGCTATAGAATCGATAGCGCTCACACACGGCATGGACATACGCCTTCCTGGCCTCCTCTAATCCCGCAAATCCCGCAACTAACATCAAAAGAGTCGTTTCGGGAAAATGAAAATTAGTTAGGAGCCCATCAATGACCCGGAACTTGAATCCCGGCAGGATAAAGAGGCGGGTCTCTCCTGAACAGGGCCTGAGCTCGCCGGTGTCATCTAGAGCTGACTCAAGACTTCGTGCCACGGTCGTCCCGACAGCGACAATTCTCCCGCCTCGCTTCCGAACCTCACGAATCCTCTCAGCGGTCTCCTCTGACACCTCGAACCATTCCGGATGCATGATATGACGCTCCACATCCGTTGTCTTGACCGGTTGAAAAGTTCCAGGTCCAACATGCAGGGTAACCGTGGCCGTCCCGATCCCTTTCTCTGCCAGTTGCGTGATCAAGTGTGGCGTAAAATGCAATCCGGCGGTTGGCGCGGCAATAGCCCCTTCCACTTTGGCAAAGACGGTTTGATAATCCTCTTGATCGCGTGAAACCGGTTGGCGTTTCAAGTACGGAGGAAGGGGGATTTCTCCATGGGACAGTAACCATGCCCGCAATGCACCTGGGCCAAGCCAATGAATCACTGTTCGACCAGGCTCTTTTTCCACTACCTGCGCACGGGCAGATCCCTCACATTCCACAATCTGTCCGACTCCAACTTTTCCCTGAATGAGGACTTCCGCGTGGTCTTCACCAATTTCTTTGACAAACAGCAATTCCACCCGGCCCCCACTTGGAACCTTCTTCGCCCAGAGGCGAGCCGGAATGACTTTGGTATTGTTCACCACGAGCAAATCCCCAGGTCGTAATATATCTGGGAGGTCTTTGACTTGCCGATCGGTGATATCTCCAGTAGAT
This sequence comes from Nitrospirales bacterium, assembly GCA_049289415.1. Lineage (GTDB taxonomy): Bacteria > Nitrospirota > Nitrospiria > Nitrospirales > UBA8639 > Nitrospira_E. Next base: position 1,317 of record JBATLR010000379.1, on the reverse strand, counting down.
CGGGTCAGTACCAATAATCTGGCATGATCGCGTGGATGAACCGGATATTTGGCAACCAGGGTCTGGTCAAAGGGAAAGTTGAATTGCGAAAGATCCATGACCAGGCAAGAAAAGAAGGGACCAAAGTTAGTCGGTAGCAGTGAGGAGCACACGGTCAATAGGAAGAAGTATCGTGTTGGGGTAATAATGTCGGATAATCGATTGGTAGTTATACCCTAACTCGGCCATCTCACGCATACCCCACTGACACATCCCCACGGCATGTCCCGCTCCATGACCCACCACGACCACTTCCTGACCCAATGATTCGATAGAAAATTGGGTGCTGAAAATTTTGGAGTATCCGACCACTCGTCGCAAGTCTTGCCCACGCAGAATAATTTCTCCACGAGAATGAAGCAGACGCACACGATCAACCCGACCCGATGGCGTAAAGGTATAGGGCGTAAAGGTCGCGATTTTGCCAACGTCATACCCCTCTTTGAGCAATTGCTGCTCAAGAAAGTCGAACGTAAATGATGTACGCCAATCATATCGTGGGGCTTGCTCGTCAAACGGGCAGTCGACACCTTTGAGATAGGGAAGATCCAATGCCCACACATACAACGCATCCTCGGTGGGACCAGCCGCCGTCGACGAATAGGCCGCAAAAATGGGGCGATTTTCATACGTCACCACTTGGCCCCTGGTGGCTGCAACGGCCTGAAGCACGGATTCAGCTTGTACGGAATGGCCATGATAGACTTGATCTTGCACGCCGGCGACTACATCGAAGGATTGCAATTGGTTTTCAACTTTTTTGTACAACACATAGGTTCTGGCAGCAACGGCTTGAGCTTTCAGAGCCTCCAAGGGCCACTTGGCCCCGACTTCACCCGAGACCACCCCTGCGACATACGATTCAAGATCAACCGAATTAATCAAGGTTAATCCGGAGGGGTCCAATCGAATTTCAAGCGGGCCGCGAACCACCCATTCTGGCCGTGCATTCCTGAGCGCAGCCTTTTCGTTTTTCGTCTCCACTCCTACCTGATAAGTGCCTGTGGATCCCTCAACCCGCAGACTCGACTCAGTCACGACACGTTCATTGAGAAGAAGACCAGCGCCTTGCCTTCGAATAGTTACTTGACCTGAAGCATGAAATCTTTTCCCGGAAGGCAGAAGGAGGGAAAACGAATCCGCAGATTGAATGGAAAGAACCTGGGCAGCCTGGGCAAGACCCACGCGAATAGCCGATTCATCCGCCCAAATGACCGGAGAATACAACATCACCCAACTCACAAGGAGGAGACCTAGGCCCAAGCGATGTATCACACC
>JBATLR010000378.1:0-3905 GCA_049289415.1 Nitrospirales bacterium | reverse complement strand
GAATTACCCTGATGGGAGGCCTCCTCGCCTGGTTGTTTATTATTCAGGCCACCATGATCGGGGCTCTTTTTCTGAGTACGAGTTATTACTTGTGGCAATGCTTTGGCCGGATGCCGGGTGCGGAACGATTTCAACGGTATATTAAATATCTGGTGTTTATTGCGGTCGTGGGATTACTGGTATTTATCACGCCCCATACCATCGTCATGACTCCGGCTGAGTTGAAAGCCATGGGAGGTCAACAGCATCCCGTATTAGGGAACTATGGGGTGATGTCTGCCAAAAATGGCGGAATCAATATGCTGATCATTGTGACGATTGTGAGTTTCATTTGGTATCAGCGCGGCAATCTGATTCCGGCGGTGAAATGGAAAAAATTCGGCAATATTTTTATGACCTGTTTTTTCGTGGTCGGCAGTCTCAATATTATTTGGTTAGCCATCTATGGGTATTTCATCCCGGCAAACGTGCGGATTGGTCTATCGGTACCCCAGGTGGCCACCACGATGTCGTGCCTCCTGTTAATGATGCCGATGAATCTGGCCATGCTGAAAAATGCCCAGGTGGCGGGCCCCATTCAATGGGGCAAAATGCCCGCGAGATCGCAATATGCGCTGATTGCCCTGGCCACGGAATTTACCTGGATGATGGCCTTGATGGGATACATCCGTTCATCAGTCCGCCTCTTCTGGCATGTCAACGAGGTGATGCGGGATAACTCGCCCTGGGCCTATACCCACACCATCGGGTTTGCCGCGAATATGATCTCCTTCAATGTTCTGCTGTTCTGGTCGACCATTCTATTCGTGTTCTGGCTGGCGGCGTTTGCCGGGAAAAAATCGCCGGTACCGGAGACGCCGAAGGTGCCAGAGTCACCCGCTGTGCCGCAGTTCACACCACAACCGGCCAGTCGTTCCTGATGGGTTTCATGGGGAAACTAGGGATGAATGAATCAGGGATTCATAAAGCCAGCGTCAGATCGGGGCTGAAAGGCGCGTTCACGCATTCAAGGTGAGGCGCATACACGGACTGATTGGGTGGTGAAGGAGAGCGAGATGATGGAATTTTGGGTTGCAAATCCTCTGATTGAACTGATCTTCGGGATAGTCAGCTTCGTGGGAGTCTTAGTGTTGGGATGGGCAAATCTTATGGTCGATCCCCCAAAAACCGCGGTAGTGATACCTGCCGAAATGAATGTCTGGGAAAGACATCGGTTGAGGCAGTCTCAAAGAAAGGAGGAGTAAAGGGTTTGTGTCGTTAACCGAAATTGGCAACCTTTGTATGGAGGAGCGTTTGATGTTGGTCACAAAAAGACAATTTTTAAAAATTTCAGCCGGCACTGTGGCGGCTGTGGCGTTGGCGGATAACGCGTTGGCGTTGACGGCATTACAACCGGTTGTGGAGGTGGGCAATCCATTGGGTGAATACCCGGATCGCTCCTGGGAGAGGGTCTATCACGATCAATACCGGTATGACAGTTCCTTTACCTGGTGTTGTTCCCCGAATGACACGCATGCCTGTCGTATCCGGGCGTTTGTCCGGAACGGAGTCGTGATGCGCGTAGAGCAAAACTACGATCACCAAACCTATGAGGATATGTACGGGAATCGGGGAACCTTTGCCCATAATCCCCGGATGTGTTTGAAGGGGTATACCTACCACCGTCGTGTGTATGGTCCCTACCGTTTAAAGGGGCCCTTGATGCGGCGTGGCTGGAAAGCCTGGATGGATGACGGGAGTCCGGAATTAGATCCAACGGTCATGACCAAATATAAATTCAGTGCTCGCTATTTGGATGATATGTTGCGGGTCTCCTGGGATACCGCGTTTACCTATTTGGCCAAGGCCATGATCGTGATCGCCAACCGGTATAGTGGCGAGGCCGGTGCGAGGCGATTACGGGAACAAGGGTATCCTCCGGAAATGATCGAGATGATGAAGGGCTCAGGAGTCCGGAGCATGAAATTCCGTGCCGGTATGCCCGTGTTAGGTGTCATCGGCAAAATGGGCATTACCCGGATGAACGGTGGGTGTGGAGCCCTATTGGATAGTTGGGTGAGGAAAGTCGGACCGGACAATGCGCAGGGGGGGCGGTATTTTAACAATTTGACCTGGCACGGTGATCAGGATCCCTCGCAACCTTTCTGGTCCGGAGCCCAAGCCATCGATTGTGATCTTTCTGACATGCGATTCAGCAAGATGAATACAAGCTGGGGAAAAAATTTCGTCGAAAACAAGATGCCGGAAGCCCATTGGAAGCTGGAGTCCATTGAACGGGGCGGACGCATTGCGGTCATTACCCCTGAATATAATCCGACAGCACAGCGAGCCGATTACTGGTTGCCGGTCCGCCCAGAGACCGATGGAGCCTTATTTCTCGGGGCATGCAAAATTATTTTAGACGATGGGCTTCAAGACAACGATTTCATTCGATCCAGCACGGATTTTCCCTTGTTGATTCGCACGGATACCCTGCAATATTTGGATCCGCGTGATGTCATTAAAGATTATGCCTTCCCGGATTTCTCCAAATCTTACTCCGGCAAAGTGCAAGGGCTTTCGCCTTCGCAGATTGCTCGTCTTGGAGGGTTTATGGTGTGGGATCTCAATCAGGACAAGGCGGTCCCGCTTCATCGAGAACTGGTGGGTTGGCATTTCAAGAAGAGTGGCATTGACCCGGCATTGACGGGATCGTTCAGGGTGAAATTGCTGAGTGGGAGGGAGGCAGATGTCATGCCCCTTTTCCAGATGTATCAGGTCCATCTTCAGGATTACGATCTGGATACGGTCCACCAAATCAATCGATGTCCGAAAGACCTTATTGTTCGATGGGCTCGAGATAACGGGACCATCAAACCGGCCGCCATTCATAATGGAGAAGGCGTCTGCCATTATTTTCATATGACATCGATGGGGCGTGCGGCTGCCTTGGTCATGACCCTGACCGGAAACATGGGGAAATTCGGTTCGGGATGTCATACATGGTCAGGAAACTATAAGGTTGGTGTTTGGGCGGCCACGCCATGGTCGGGGGAAGGCATCGGGATCCACACCGGGGAAAATCCGTTCAAAATCACGACGGATCCGAATGCCCATGGGAAAGAAATTAATTACCGCCCATACTATTACGGCGAAGAGACGACGTACTGGAACCACGGCGATACGGCGTTGATTGTGAATACGCCCAAGTATGGCCGACGGGTGTTTACCGGCAAGACGCATATGCCCACGCCGAGTAAGCTCCGATGGGTGGCGAACGTCAATATTCTCAATAATTCCAAACACCATTATGACATGGTCAAGAATGTGGATCCCCACATCGAAACGATTGTGACGCAGGACATTGAAATGACATCCGATGTGAATCACGCCGATGTGTCATTTGCGGTGAACGGGTGGATGGAGTTTACCTATCCTGAAATGACCGCCACTGTCTCCAATCCCTGGATGCAGGTTTGGAAAGGCGGTATCCGGCCGTTGTATGACACGCGGAACGATTTGGATACGGTGGCGGGCGTCGCGGCCAAACTCACCGAAATGACCGGTGATGGCCGCTTCCGCGATTACTTCAAATTTGTCTATGACAACCGCGTGGATGTGTATGTTCAACGGTTGTTGGATGCCGGCAGCACCTCCTATGGTTATTCGGCGGACACGATGCTGAAGTCGGAAAAGGGCTGGATGGTGATGACCCGGACCTATCCTCGTATCCCATTATGGGAAGAAACCAACGAATCGAAGCCGATGTGGACCCGCAGTGGCCGGCTGGAAACCTACCGGGTGGAGCCGGAGGCTATTGAATATGGGGAAAACTTCATCTCGCATCGGGAGGGAACGGAAGCGACACCCTACCTGCCGAATGCGATCATGTCATCCAATCCGTATATCCGGCCGGATGACTATGG
>JBATLR010000377.1:0-15365 GCA_049289415.1 Nitrospirales bacterium | reverse complement strand
ATTAAGGCCCAATGCCAAATGCCCGGGATTGACGACGGGTCGACCAGCATGCCGATCCCGATAAAGAACAGACCAAGCAACACATCGCGGAAGGGGCGAATGGTAGATTCCACCTGATGTCGGAATTCGGTCTCACCCAGCATCATCCCTGCCAGGAAGGCACCGAAAGCCATAGACAGGCCAAGACTACTCGTAGTCCATGCCGAAACCAATGAAACAAACAGGACTGTCAGGGTGAACACTTCCGTGGAGCGTAGCTCTGCAACCAGATAAAATAAGGGACGCATCACCCATCGTCCGGCCAGAAAGACCAGTCCGAACGCCAGGGCTGCCTTCGCAAACGCCATCCCGAGTGAACCGGCCAGAACCATAACCTCCGTATTCGCCATAGCGAGCACAGGGATGACGACCACGAATGGGACAGCTGTCACATCCTGAAAAACGGACATGGCGATCCCCAATCGTCCGTGCCGACTATGCTCCTCTCCCTGTTCAATGAGTTGTTTGCTAATAATAGTCGTGGAGGACTGCGCGAAAACCGCTCCCACGACAAAGGCTGCGGCAATGGGTAAGTCCACGAGCCAAGCCAGGAGACCCACCGCGATTGTCGTGAGCAGGACCTGCCCCGTTCCCAGACCCAGTAACTGATGGCGCAAGGCATGAATTTGCGGCATCGAAAAATTCAGGCCGATCGTAAACAATAAGAAGACAATTCCGAATTCTGCCAGGGCACGAACCGGTTGTGCCTCGATGACCGGCCCCGGGGTGTATGAACCAAGCAACACGCCAACGAGCAGATAGGCAAGTGGCGAAGGGATATGGAGTCTGTGGAATACAACCACAACGACTACGGCTGTTCCGAGTAAAAAAAGAGACTGGAGAAAAATTGGCTCAATCATTAGGGTCTTTCCGCAAACACAATGCCATACTGGAATGTCGTGGTTGTTGCGTCACATTGGCCAGCCCCCACAGACATGTGACTGTGGCGCCGGCCCTCAAAAATCTATCATGGGGAAGCTCATCACAACTGACGGACGGTCATGCCTACTGGAATCAAGCATGCAGCCAAAGAGACGCTTCCCCATTCATAGTTACTATTAAGTATGATGTATTGGCAAGAGCCATGTATTGAAAATAGCCATTTCAGCAAAAAGGGATTTTACCGTTCACTGGATATTTGGTAACGAACACCAACGACGTGCCGGACGGATGTCCCTTGGTGATGGGATGGTGCCTCGACTTGGTCCTATTTCTTCACAAAGAGATAAATGGCCAAACCAATGAGCATGACCGCAAAGATTTTCTTGAACATGTCCGTGGGAACACCTTCAACAAGGCGTGCACCAATTTGTGCCCCGATGATTCCGCCCAGGCCGAGCAGGAGGCCATATTTGTAATCCACATGAGCCATCCTCCCGTGGGCAATCAAGGCCGAGACCGCAATCACCAGGATCCCGACGAATGAGGTGCCAACGGCTTTTTGTGCCGTGAAACCGAGAAATAAGAGCAGGGGGACCATCAAGAATCCGCCTCCGAGCCCGGTAAAGGAGGCCCCCATACCCACTAATACCCCGCTTGCAATAATAGCTACCGATGTACCATCCATGAAAATTTTCCTTTTCGATCTTGTGGGAAATCAAAGAATCAACGGTAACAATGAACCGCGCAGTTGGATGACAGCGTATTCAATTCGAACAGGTGATGTGCAAAATCCCTTTCCTCCTTCCTTTATCCCAGTATCCATTCCTCTCATAAAGGGGGCAAAAGGGTGCGCATGGGATGAGTATAAAGAGATTCAACCCTTCCTGGCCCCTATCCCTGGAAAGAGACCACCGCATTCACGTAATATTGCCCTGCACAACAAGCAAGAGATTGAGGGTTTCCAAATTTCAATAATACCCCACCCGACTGTCTGGCGAAATCTTAAAGTGCATTCACTCTCATAATAGAAACGAGGTTTTGATGCCTTCTCCTGAATATGACTTCCTCCAACCAGCTTCAATGGCTCAATTGGCCGATCCCCATCTTCTTTACCAAAAGAGCGTGCAAAGCCCGGAACTTGATATGCCGTTCCTCACCGAATATTTCGAGAGCTATACCAACACTCCGCTCCGCCATTTTCGGGAGGATTTCTGCGGAACCGCGTTGTTATCCTCCCATTTCGTGACCCGGCATCCCGACAATCATGCCTTGGGCATCGACCTGGATTGGCCTACGCTGAATTGGGGTATCAAACACAACGTTTCTCATCTGACTCCCGAGCAACAGCAGCGGCTCACCTTGGTGAATGACGATGTCTTGAACGTCCAGCACCCTCTCTCGCAACTCACCGTCGCCATGAATTTTAGTTATATGGTGTTCCGTGATCGTCCAACCCTTTTGCAATACTTCAGGAATGCCAGGCGGTCGCTTCAGCCCGGCGGGTTGTTTGTGCTGGATATCTGGGGGGGCAGCGAAACGCAGGTGGAGCAAGAGGAGCATCGAGACATCGACAATCCCGCTGACGACGGCATTGGTGATTTCATCTTCGTTTGGGATCAGGATGTCTTTGAACCCTCCACGTATTTCTGTACCACCCGGATTCATTTTCTCTTCCGCGATGGCAGTGAGCTTCGTAATGCCTTTGTCTATGATTGGCGCTTGTGGACGATTCCCGAAGTCACGGAACTCCTGCAAGAGGCCGGTTTTGAAGACGTGCACTTTCTCTGGGAAGGCCTCGATGCAGAAGCGAATGAAGGGACCGGTACGTATCATCGCGTCGAGAAAGGTGATTCCGACCCCTCATGGATTGCCTATGTGGTCGGAAAGAATCCAGAATAAGGGATGCTGGATCAACTTGATCACATACCTCATACCACCAGATCAATTTGTGCAACCGGCATGACCGTTGTCTGGCATGTTCCCGAAGAAATTGACATATTCATTTCTTCTGTCCAACATCTTCTTCGAGCCAACACCACTTAACTATGGCTCTTTCCCTTTCTGAATGTGAGTCCATTGTCAGGGAATTACGCAAGGCTCTTGTCGGTGGATTTGTCCAGAAAATCCACCAACCCCGGGACTTGACCTTAACCCTCGATATTCGCGCCCAGGGACAGACAAGCCGCTTACTTGTGTGCGTAGAGCCCCGGTTTGCCCGCCTGCATCTGACCTCTCCGAAGTTTGAGAATCCGCCGACTCCTCCTCCCTTTTGTGCCTTTCTGCGTTCTCATGTGGAGGGTGGACGCATTGGGGAGATCAGCCAGGAGCCAGGAGACCGAATTGTGTGTATCACCATAGCAAAAGCCGGGCAGATGTCAGTTTTGGTGATTGCGTTGACCGGCAATCAGGCGAATGTGCATGTCCTCAGTGAGAAAAAACTGGTCTTGAGATCCTTACGGGATTCCCGTGTGAAGGTGGGAGAGCGCTATACGCCCCCAACGTTGAGGCCGGTGCCCTTCCAGGAGGCTCTCCCTCCTTCCGCCATGGATGGTCTCGTCCCTCAGGACGAGATTGTTATGACCCGGGAAAGGAAAATTCGTGAACCGCTTTCTGAAGCTGCCACTCAAGGAACAAATACCTTTGGCGAAATGTTTCCGGTGTCGGCGGAACTGGAAGCCCGATATGGGCAGCGAGAAGAGGAGGAAGGCCGGGATACCATCATTGAACAGCAACTGGCGCAGGTTCGAAAAGCGCTGAAACATGCCAAACGAAAAATTCAGGCGTTACAAGAAGATTTCCAAAAGACCGAGCGGTTTCGGGAATATGCCCGGTATGGTGAACTGTTAAAAAGTCATCTCCATGAAATCAAAAAGGGACAAGAGACCATCACCATGGTTGATTATTATGATCCGGCCCTGCCTACCCTGACGCTCCCTCTTGACCCCGCTAAAGATGCGGTGTGGAATATGGAAGATTACTTTCGGAAATATCATAAATACATCGGGGCTCAGGAACATCTTCAACCCCGTGTGGACGAGGCCCACAAGGAGGTGGCCCGATTGGAGGGGAAATTGTCTCAGTTGGAACAAGGAATTGTGGATCCTGAGGGGTTACCAAAAACGACGAAAAAAACAGATTACTCGATTCCCCAGGGAACGCGGGTAGCCAAAGGCCGACCGGCTCCAGCCCAGGGCTACCGGACCTATACCTCTGCCGATGGGCTTCCTATTTTAGTCGGGAAAACAGCAAAGGATAATGATCATCTGACCTTGAAGGTCGCCAATCCGGATGATCTGTGGCTCCATGCGCGAGGGACACCGGGTTCGCACGTGGTTGTCCGGTTGGAAAAAGGGGCCACGGTACCTCCAGAGACATTAAAGGATGCGGCGACGTTGACCCTGTGGTTTAGTGATTTGCGGAAAAGCGGGAAAGGCGAAGTGATTTATACGTTGCGGAAATTCGTCAGGAAAGGAAAAGGCTTCAAACCCGGTTCCGTCATGGTCGAGAGGGAAAAGTCCCTCTGGATTGAATTAAAAGAGGAACGCTTGAACCGCCTCAAAGGACTCCCTTCCTAAAGGCAGATCTAAATCTGCTCGCCTGAGATAAGTTAGGAGGAAAATACTGAAATGGGGCTCAAAGAAAAAGAGCTTAGGTACATCTAAAATCCCTGGATTCATCCACTCGGGGCGCAACTCAGGAAGTGACAATCTGATGTTCTTTGATTATTGAAAGAGGTGCGGGGAAAGTGAGAGCTTGACATTAAACGAAGAGGTCGTATAAATCCCATCTTGGCGATAGAATTCAAGAGAACCTTTGAGCCCAACCACGAGAACTTCCTGAATACCCGAAGCAAGATAGGCTTGGACTTTATAGTTGATTTCGACCTGCCGATTTCCAGGTGATAGCACCTCAACGACGAAATCTGGAGCACGAACTAAACCCTCTTCGATGGTCACGACCTGCCATTTGTCTTCAGGCATCCAGACAATATCAGGAACCCGAATGCCTGCTGATGTGGTGAGGACGGCAGCCTCAGGGACCGCTTTCCCGCCGAGTTGTGCGCGCAGTTGATAGGCAATTTCTGCGCAAATAACCTGGTGACGGTTGCTGGGCTTTGGACTCATGATCAGTTCTCCATGTTCGGTGAGCTCATACCAATCTGGAAGCTGATCATTCTGCGCGAGGTCAGCCCAAACCTGAGATAATTCTTCTGATGAGAGAACAGTGGCAATATTCGACATTTGGTTCATTTTAGGAATCTCTTTTCATCCTGTCAATGAATCTATGACGGCATAATCAGCCATCTCCTACCTTGACGTTCCCTCGTATTCCTTTCAAGGATGAGGGTTAGAAAATGGAAGAAAACCATATGCGAACGAAGGTATACGTCCACCGATAAGCTCCCGATCGTAGTTGGGAAACGGCCAAGGATAATGATCATCTGACATGGAAGGTCGCCAACCCGGATGATCTCTGGCTTCATGCTCGAGGGACACTCGGTTCGCACGTGGTTGTCCGGTTGGAGAAGGGCGCCACGGTGCCTCCGGAGACATTAAAGGATGCGGCGACGTTGACCCTGTGGTTTAGTGATTTGCGAAAAAGCGGGAAGGGTGAAGTGATTTATACGTTGCGGAAATTCGTCAGGAAAGGCAAAGGCTTCAAACCCGGTTCAGTGACGGTGGAGAGAGAGAAGTCACTCTGGATTGAATTAAAAGAAGATCGATTGAATCGGTTAAAAGGGGTCACCAACTAGGATTTTTGTTGGTTGGTAAAAATTTGAACACGATCGGTCAGATGGTGCCCAATGAACGCTTGGCAAAAGACAAATGAAGCAAGGACTGGAAGACCATATTCGGACTGAAGCAAAGGTTCAGGTTGGAATTCAAACAAGAAAACGAACTGGCGAACCTTTCCAAGTCTCAGAGATTTTGGACTACACCCCGAAACGCTAGGACTATGGAGGCGCGAATACCGTCGTCATGGACAAAAGGGCTGTATGAACCAAGGGATAACCCTTGTAGAGGAACGGATGGGGCTGAAACAAAAGCTTACTCCGGCAAAGTGAAAAACTAAATGAGCATGCCGATGCGGTATCCGACTGAACGACGGGACCTGGCGTTATTGGAAACGAATTAGGTGAGTTGATTACTGAGGGAGTGAACTCACGAGTGGGTGGATGTAGCGAATATCCTCCATTAGTGGTTCAAGGAACAGAAGCGGGAGAAGCTTCACCGGGTACGGAGGGGGCGCCAGCGTCCGACGCATGATCATTCAGGAGCTGATCGATGATGGTTTGAAATTTCACCAGCGGTTGGGCACCCCGGATAATCGTTCCGGTTATAGAATCTCCGGAACCACTTTTCCCAACAAAGAAGGATGGGGTTCCTCTAATCCCCGCAGCTCCGCCATCATCAATATCCCTCTGAATAGCCACTTGGTATTTCCCGCTATCTAAGCATTCCTCGAACGTCGCGGAATCCAGTCCGAGTTCCTCCGCATAGTGTTTCAACGAGGGAACCATGAGATCATCCTGCCTTTCAAACAACATATCATGCATCTCCCAGTACTTATTGGATTCCCCTGCGCAGTGGGCGCTTTCATGAGCCTTCTCTGCCTGTTGATGAATACTGTTCAAAGGAAAATCTCTGAATACATACCGCACCTTTCCTGTATCGATATATTCACGTTTAAGTATAGGAAACACCGTTAACGAATACCGTCGACAAAAGGGGCATTGATAGTCTGAGAATTCCACGATCGTCACCGGCGCATCGGCTTCTCCCAGCACCGCACCACCGGTCACACCCACCGTGCCTGTACTATTCTCCGGTCCTCGCCGTTTTGTCGCACTCTGAAGGATACTCTTGATTTCAGCAAGATCCTTCTTCACCTGCTCCATATCCTCGCGAAGCGCCCGGACATCTTCTTCAACGACGGCCCGGCCCGATCCAGGGTTGATCATGAGCACACCTACACATACCAGCAATCCGATCAGTCCTGGGACGAGTCTGCAATTTCCTCCGGGTCTGTTCCCCGGTTTCTCAATTCCCTGAATTCGTCGATTCATGTCCGCCTTTCAATACCATTCAATAAATAGTTGCCCATTCATCACACAGCCTACCGTAAGAATTTTATCACGACCCACATCGATCAAAACTCGCTTCTCAAAGAGAAGGTAACAAATCACGGGCTGAAGATCGAGGGATTCCATGACATTGTTCAACACAGATTGCACAACCACAGGAAAGCGAGTTCGACGAGAATTTCCTTGACTTTTCGGGTCGACCGATCAAAAATCTTCCGGTTTGTTTTGAGCAGGTAGATGAACGTGTAGGGAAGGGATTACATCAGATGCGTTGACCAATCGCAAGTAAACGGAAACGGACCAACAGGAAAAGCGTGGTAGGTATTGTACAGACGTCCGCATCGGATCCGGAGCCAACGAATCCGTTTTAAGAGATACTGGCTGTATGGAGATCATTAAGAAAGTGGTCCACAAAAACCGGAAGCATTTCGAAGCGCTAGAGTTTGTGCCTTAGGAATGTCCTGAATGGAGGTTGATTATGAAACACATCATTACATGCTCGCGCTTACGGACAGTGGGCCACGTACTTCTCTGTTTGGCTCTAACCTTGGCTATAATCCTGGCGAGTGGCAATGATATCTATGCCGGCGACAATGATCACCGTGACGGGTTTTCTTCAAAGACCAATCCTAGCAACTATGGGCATCGATATAGTAAGTCGATCCTCCGTGGCGTGAAACTCAGTGATGTGTATACGTTCAATGATACGGAAACCACACATTTTGGCCCTGCTTATGCGAATGTCTGGACGTCCGCGGCGAATTTCCTGCAATGTACCCCGCCATCCGGCAGACCATTTTCTTATGCCCTGTGCTATTACTCAGGCCCCGATGCCCCGACCGGGGATAATGATAAAAACCCGTCTTTGCCCTGCACGCTTTCCCCTGATGGAACATTGGCCAATTGCACGTGTTTCGAAATATCTACTGACGAGGTATCTCCTAAGATGCCCTACCTCGTGGATATTCATGCCATTTCCAATCTGGACATCTATCAGGAGACGGTTGAAGCCTGCGGAGAACAAGGAGCAGAATGTCTGAATACCGGAAGGATCCCACCGGTATGTGAAGCGATCAATACCAATTTACTGGTGCCCGGAGCCGACCTGATATCCGTGTATTCAGAACGGTACAAACGCGATTATGTCAGCAAGGGAGAAGACACTTCGACAGAGTGCACAGACAGAAGGGATCAGGGTGTCTATGCGGGATGTATGACAGCGCCTTGCTACCGCACGGGAGTAAAAGATGCGGCTGGCCGTAACCTCGTGGAGTGCAAATGCCCGGTCTATGATGGACCGTTCCAAATTGGTCAAGGAGACCAAAGTTGCAACGCAAACGACCCGCCTCCCGTCACCACTTCCTCCCATACCGAAAAGCGGCATGGTCGAGGCAACAATGTCTGGTCGGCAGCCTATAACCCCGCCGGTGGCCCAATAATACTCACCGACCTTCCCTGCATACCTGATTCACCAGGGGATAGTGGTTGCCCTCTGTATGACCCGGAAACAGACTACAAAATTGATCCTAACGGGGCGCTCTGTCAACGTGTCTGCGGTTATTATGGATCAAGCAACGCAAATAATCCCAATGATCCCAACATTCAGTTGGGCTATTCCTGCGATGCAACTTTATGCACCACCGTGGGTATCGGACAGGATGCCCCCCCGCCGGACCATCAAACTGAGGCTCAGTTATTGGGAGAGGCCTGCAGCGGCATCCAGAATATGAATGGTTTGACAGAGATCACGTTGGTCGAGGCGCTAGCCGAATGTAGTTGCTGTGCCAGTCAAGTTTGTGGGTGCGATAATATCAACACACAGACAAATGCGGCGATCGTGAACCTCAATGCCGAACAAACAGGCGCCGGCATTATGACCCAATGCGTTATTAATAATACTCTCTGTGGGGCACCTTAGGCATTCTTTGTTATGCTCGCTACAATAAGAACTAGCGAATCTCTGGCCTCTGCCAAACGCCTCCGTTTTAGGAAATTCGGAGTTGGACAATCACTCTAAAGTGAGGAAGTAAAGCAGGATGATCCGATTAAAGACCGTGCGATGCATCATGATTTGTTGGCTGATTTTGAGTGTGTCCGGCTGCGCCATACCCTCAAAGAAGGCTACGGATCCCCTGACACCCACCGAGCAATTGTTATTCAGCTCAGCAATCAACAAAGGCCTGAAGAATTATGATGTGGGAATTCTTAAAGGTGCATCTATACTCCTGACAGCTTCGGATCTGAGGGTGGATCAGAGTTTAAACGGAGATGTTATCAATCAGCATATGAGGCAGGTTGTTGCCGGTTGGCTAGGAAAACAGGGAGTGATTATTCGGGAAGAGGAAGAGGATGCGACGTACCGTGTGCATTTAATCGTTGAGTCTATCGGGACGACCCAAAACGCGAGGTTGTTGGGGCTACCGGCTACCCAGGCAACGATATTTCCCATAGCCACACCCGAATTGGCTTTCTATAAGCGTGTGCAGAGCCAGGGCTATGTGCGCTTTTATTTTGATATTTTTGAAAGAGCATCCGGACGTTTTGTGCTCTCAACCGAGCCGCAGGTAGGATCGGTGACGCAAACTGTCTATACGGCATTTTTCTTTTTCAACTGGAGAAAAACCGACATGGAGGCCTCACCGCCGATATTTGAAAATAATTAGATAACAAATTGGGGTTCGGCCAATCTCACAACCATAGAGAGATTATTCACCTGAAGATTACCTGGCCATATGTGAAGAACAGGATCCCAATGTCATACCTCAGCCGAAACTCTGACTTACGATGACTAGCCCCGAATTTTCGACTGAACCGTTTAGAATGGTCCTTTCAGGACGTTGAGCCGGGTAAGCATTCCTCGATGATAGAGTCCATCATCCGCCACATGGGGCAACTCATGGCAATGGAAAAGCCACATGCTCGGATTTGATCCTGCCACACGACAGCTTTTCAACACATGATTGCTAGGCGAATAAATTGCCTAACCAGGATGAAATGAGGAAGATCCTGTCGGCTTGACGTCAAGAGGCAGCCGGAATACCTCCAAAGAATTCATCCAGACCGTCAAGGGAAGGAATTGAAAACGTGACCGTGACAAAATTCGGACTTTTTGATTTCCAACCGTAACAAAATCCGTGACAAACTTTTCATCAAAATTCTCTCCCCTTCCCCTACCCTCTCTTGCTCCTACCTGGCGGTTGGGAATAGTGTGTCTCGCACTTATTAGATGACAATTTATTTATTTCTTTCGTTTCAACTCAACTCCTAAGATTGCCCCCATACCCCCCCTGTGGAGTCAAACTCATTCGGTTTCCTTTGGAATAAATACTCTGGGTTGGGTACCAGGAATCGAACCTGAGTTCTAAGATCCAAAAACCTATTTCAGGGACTGATGAGTCAGAATGATTACGTGGGATAGAGAGTCACCTTTCACTCATAACCACAAGGCTTTTCTTCTTTTTCAGCCGATGCCTGGTTGATAAGGGTGATAGTGTCCGGGGGAGACACAATGCAGTTATACGTGTTCTCTGAATTGCTGACTTATTCTGCCATTAAACCCATAGCATCTGTTCCCATTATCTGTGCTGGAGTAAGCTTGCCAGTCCAGAGGCCCTTCTTGAGGTGCTCTAATTCTGCCTGCAGAAACAAATGCTCAATTTCGTGCAGGCTGACAATAACCGCATCTCTATTCCTCTTCTTGTTCTCCCTGTATTCAACTATCAGTTTGGCCAGCTCCGGACTAATTCCATCTACAGAAGCAAGTTGTGCTTCTGAAGCCGTATTGATATTAACTTTAGATACTTTTTGGCCTTCTCCTGCCAAAGCGAGTGGGCTGATCAGCATAAAAACAACACACAATCCTGCAATGAACGGGCTTTGCGAAAACCTTGATGATAAAATCTTTCTCATGTCCCGATACCTCCTTGGTGAGAAAAGCGTGGTACCTGGTTAAGTATGAGTGATTGCAATTCCCCGGACACCACCACCTCCTATCGCTATAAACTGACGATCCATCAGTGCGTTGCCGTATAATAAATGGTGCATATATGTAGAGTGTTCCTTAGGGCTTCAAAGCCATCGTTTTTTCAATAACCCCAATTTCACTTTACATAATTAAGGTGCAACCACGATGCCCAAAAAAATCCTGACCGGAATCCTCCTTTGTGGAACGGCGGTCCTTCATTATAAAACCTAAGAGCAAGGGGGAAGCGAAAGGCTTCTTGGATTTTTCCTTGTTTGACATACATTTTCGACGCTGGCTTGGAACATTCGATGGTTGATGCCGATATTGAATCTTGGGGTCTGGGGAGTTGCTCGGTACCTAAAGGACAACTCCCACTGTGAAAACGAGCAAAAATGAACAGATCCCAGGTTGCAATATCGCACACATTTATTCGGAGTCTCTAAAACGCAAAGCTAGGGTCCAATTTGGTGTATGCATTGAACCCAGACAGCAACTTGAAATAGGGAGGGAAGGATTTCCATTCATTAAGGAAATTTTTGGTGCACGAATTCTCCTCTCCAACCAAATCTCAAGAGAGGAATTCAGAAAATAGAAAACATACAATGAAATCTAGAGGAAGGCGCTGGCAACATGCAAAAAATGATTCCCCAAACTTTTTTCAGTTACAGCGTACCGTTCGCGCCTGAAGATGCTTTGTTAGTCTCCCCCCAAAAAACCCAATCCATGGCAACACAAGAAATTGAGTTATAGTCAAAGCTGGTATCTGAAGAGTTGATCACGCGGCGACTGAGTCCTGGGTTGGGACCTCAATCCCGTCAGTAAATTGGATCCCCCTGATGACTTTGGTCAACCGGGTGAATCCCTGTAACCGTCTCCAGGTGTTCTCCGCACACTGGCCTAGCTCAAACATCATGTGCAGCATGCCGTCACGGGTAAGACACCCCTTCGTGCGTGCCGTCCGATGCCAGATCGTCCCGAAGGTGGATTCAATCGGATTCGTGGTGCGCAGGCTTTGCCAATGGGTAGCCGGAAACGCGTAGAAGCTCAGCAATTCATCGCGATCTTTTTGCAAACACGTCGTGGCCTTCGGATATTAGGCCTCATAGGTCTCCAGAAAGAGGTCGAACGCGTGTGCCGCATTCGCGTGCGTCTCCGCCCGCCAGATCTCGTGCAAGGCCTGTTTCGTCTTGGGCTGAACACTTTTCGGCAGGGCATTTAAGACATTACTCGTTTCATGGTACCAACAGCGTTGCTGCCGAGTGGTCGAAAAGATCTCTTCCAGGGCCGCCCAGCACCCCATGGCGCCATCGCCCACGGCAAGCTGCGGGGCGGTGAGCCCGAGCAAGGCCTCTCGCCAACTCTGGGTCGATTCACGCATCTCATCCTCAATCGCCAAGAAGTGTGTCGCCCCACGGGCATTTACGCCCACCACCACCAAGGCACACAGCCGCTGCTACTCGGCCCGAAGGCCGCTATAAATCCAATCCACCCAGATATACACCCATTGCTCGTCCCCAAGCGGGCGTTGTCGCCACGCCGCATACTCCTCCCCCCACGCTTGCTTCAACCGCGACATGGTGCTGGCCGAGAGGCCTTTGGCCCCACTAAAGCTTCCAGGGCCGTCTGCATCTCGCCCGATGAGGCCAAAGAGGAATTGGTAAGAAAAGGGAACGCCGCCGAAACCATCAAGCACTACCTGAAATGCTTGCGGCATGTCCTGAATCTGGCGGTTCGGGACGGCAAGGTCGAGAAGAAACCCGTTTGCTCGATTCACGATGTCCAAAACCGGACACGGAAAAATCCGCTTCCTCACCATGGAGTAAGAAGCGTCCCTGCTGAAAGCATTGAGGCAACCCTACGCCCCATGGGCACGGCTTGCAATATTGACAGGGCCGCGGAAAACCGAATTATTTACCCTTCAGTGGACCAACGTCGATCTAGAGCAAGGATTTATCACGTTGCCTCAGACGAAATCGGGCAAGGTACAATATGCCCCCATGAATGAAGAAGCCAAGGCGTTGTTTAGAGACTTCCCCTTTTGGAAATATTCCGCCTGGGTTTTTCCCAATAAGACCACGGGAAGTCATTTGGATAGCTACAACTTCTACGGGCGGATCTTTCGGCCAGCAGTCGAGCCAGCCAAATTGGAAGGCCTCAGGTGGCACACCTTGCGACATTCCTTTGCCAGTCGATTGGCCATGAATGGGCAGAGCGACAGCACCATTGATGCCCTGCTTCGGCATAGCGTTACGGCCTTGGTTCAACGGTATGCCCACCTCTCTCCTACCCACTTGAGAGCGGCAGTGGAAGGCGTGGCGAATTATGGAAGGCCAGTTACAGGTGGGCTGAAAGTTGCCCCTGAAGATCAGGCTAACGATGGGATGGGTTTGGTTGGAATTAGCTCTCCAATTGCCACAAAAGCAACGTCTGAGGAAGCAAAAAATTCGTAAGTTGTTGGTTTTATTGGTCGGGGCGAGAGGATTTGAACCTCCGACATCCTGCTCCCAAAGCAGGCGCGCTACCGGGCTGCGCTACGCCCCGACTCTTGTGCTAAATAGCGATGTGTGGTGAGAAGACTCTTGGCATTGGTGACCGCTAGAGCCCGATGGCTTATTCGATTTTTTTCTGCAAAGGTCATCTCGGCTAGTGTTTTTCCTAATTGAGGAACATAGAATACCGGATCATACCCGAATCCACCCGTTCCATGAAACTCCTGGGTAATAATTCCCTCTAACACGCCCTCAACGGTTTCCGTCTCTCCATCCGGATTGGCCAGAGCCACCACGGTGATAAATCTGGCCGTTCGCTGGGCTGAAGGCACCCCGTGTAATTCCTGCAACAGTTTTTTGCAGTTATCCTCATAAGTCGCATGCTCGCCCGCGTATCGGGCCGCATAAACCCCTGGACGTCCCTGTAACGCATCCACTTCCAACCCGGTATCGTCAGCCAAGGCCCAGTGTCCGGTAAATTTGGCTGTGGCCACGGCCTTTTTCACGGCATTGGCCTGACAGGTAAGCCCATCTTCATCAACAGCCGGAAAATCAGGAAATTCATTCAAGGTGAGCATGGGAATGCCCACATCATTGAGAATGGATTGAATTTCCTCAACTTTATGCCGATTCCCGGTTGCCAGAACTAAAGAATCAATGACCATCACCCTTATCCGACTTAGGCAATAGAGCCGATGAGTTCCTTCTGCAAGGTAATCAAGCGTTGAATCCCTTCCCATCCCATAGCCAAAAAATCATCCAGATCTTTTTTGGAAAATGGAGATTGTTCGGCGGTTCCCTGCACCTCGACCATCCGCCCATTCCCGGTCATGACTAAATTCATATCCACGTCCGCTTGAGAGTCTTCGTCGTAGGCCAGGTCTAACCGAATTTCCCCGGCAATCTTTCCAATACTGATGGCCGCCAGATAATCCAGAAGCGGGCATTGCTTGATCAGCCCTTTCTCTTTCAAAGTCGTAAAGGCATCAGCCAGGGCAATATAGGCGCCCGTGATAGAGGCGGTCCGTGTTCCTCCATCCGCCTGAATCACATCACAATCAATCCAAATGGAGCGTTCTCCCATTTGATGCATATCCGTGACAGCCCGGAGCGATCGTCCCACCAGCCGTTGGATTTCCAAGGTTCGCCCGCCCTGCTTGCCTTTGCTGGCTTCACGGGACATCCGGTCATGGGTCGAACGAGGCAACATCCCGTACTCAGCGGTAATCCAGCCTTGTCCTTTGTCCCGTAAAAAAGGCGGAACTTTTTCTTCCACCGAGGCCGTACACACGACCTTGGTCTCTCCCATTTCGATAAGCACCGACCCTTCGGCATATTTGGTAAATGGACGAGTGATTTTGACAGGCCGAAGTTCATCGGCCCGTCGATTATCTGTACGCGGGATTCCAAGTGTCGGTAACATTATTCCTCACAAAAAAAAAGGGATTGAATTATAAAGAGGGCTCCTGCAAAACACAAATGCACCACACGCCTTCGCCACATGAGGTTTTAAGAATGGCTGATCTATTTGGATGGCGATGACATACAATCTGCATCTTTAATCTTTGATAGCCAAATGAATCATTTTTTACGATCCTGAACGACGTACCAGCGAAAGAGCAGCAATCCCGCAATGATCAAACTCACCAGGACGACAAACACGTCTTCATGAGGAAAGAGATAGGGCATGGATGCTAGGCTGCGACCGAAATGACAAGGGTTTTCCGGTTTGCATTCATTGACTGAGATGGGGACTCATGATAGATTCGGTCTCCCTGCCAGGCCACCATGCACGATATCCGAATCCTTAGCGACCAACTCGACTCTCTCCGCGCCCAGCTTGGTGCCCGGGCTGGCGATATTCCCTGGGAAACCGTTCAGCCCCTAGCGGCCCAACGACGTGTAC
>JBATLR010000376.1:0-21611 GCA_049289415.1 Nitrospirales bacterium | reverse complement strand
ACCTTTTTCAATGACGTCATCGGGTTTTGGGGTGAAATTAAATATTTCCTCTTTCATCATACGCCCTTTGACCATTCTGGTAACTTGCTTTTTTATCCCAATCACATTCAAGTTATGCTTTCCGCGTAACTTAACATCCTCGAGACTCAATCCGGACAAGCTCTCTGAAACGGACACTTCTTCCACACTAAAGCCTGGGGCCAATTCTAAGTATTCGAGTACGCTCGGTGAGACCAGCCTGTGTGCGAGACGGATGGCCGCATCCCGTTCAGGGTAGATGACCTCATCGACCCCTAGGTTCATTAATATTTTCCCCTGGATTGGGGCCACGGCTTTCGCCACAATGGATTTTACCCCCATTTCCTTGAGTGTTTGAACAATAAGAATGCTGGCTTCAATGTTTTCACCGATACTGACGACTGCGACATCGACGTTTTGAGCACTGACTGCTTTTAACGCGCGTTCATCAGTCGCATCGCATTGGACGGCAAAAGTCGCAATGTCACTGATCGCCTGGATTTTTTCCTCATCCTTATCGATGGCAAGTACTTCGCATCCTTTGGTGACCAATCCTTGTGCCACGCTATAGCCGAAGCGCCCAAGTCCGATAACTGTAAAAAGGCGTTTCATGGTAGATTAGGCAACGACCACTGTTTTCATCATGCGACTATTCCTGCATCAAGAGGAGCCGAGAGTGCTGTGGTTAAGAAAACTCTCCTGATCCGTTCCAGCCGGTGTTCGGTTTTTTGTATGTTGAGAACATTCGCACAAGTGCCACTTGCAAATTTAAATGATCTGAAAAATGGGAGATTTTGGTGGCGATGGGTATGTAAAGACTGAAGTTGATTAATCATACGTCTGAATGGGGAGGGTGTCAAGAATGATCCCATTGAAATGTCGATTAGTTGTCGAGTTGGTTCACTTAAGAAGGCTCCACTATTATGGTGGGTATCAAAGCGAGGAAAAGCCTTGCTAGAATGCGTGCCTTATGAAAACATTTCAATCTGGAGAACGAGTTCATTTAATCGACAAAAAAGAACGGCCGTATGCCGTCACACTTAAAGCCGGAGAAATCTTTCAGCATAGTGGAGACCGGATTAGCCATGATGACATTATTGGAAAACCGGATGGAACAGTGGTCCAGTTTTCCAATGGAAAGTTAATGGTGGCCGTTCATCCAACGTTAGCTGAGTATACCTTGAAAATGCCTCGAGGAGCTCAGGTGATTTATCCCAAAGATTTAGCCGTCATTCCGATGTGGGCGGATATTTATCCAGGCGCCAGAGTCTTTGAGGCCGGGGTGGGCTCTGGAGCGTTAACGATGGCTCTTTTGCGTGCGGTGGGGGATCGTGGGTGTGTGGTGAGCTATGAAATGCGAGAGGATTTCGCGGCTACGGCCACGAAAAACATCGAACGGTTTATGGGAAAGGTGCCCAATCATTTCCTTCAGATTCGTGATGCATACGAAGGTATCGAAATTGGGGAAGGGACGTCTTCCTGGATGTTTGATCGAGTAGTGTTGGATCTTCCAGAGCCCTGGCGCGTCGTTCCGCATGCGGCACGGGCATTACGGTCCGGGGGACTGTATTTGAGTTATGTCCCCACGGTGCCGCAGGTGATGCAAACGGTACAGGCTTTGGAGCAGAGCCGAGTTTTTACCATGGTTCAAAATTTTGAAACGTTGTTGCGGACGTGGAATATTAAAGGCCGGAGTGTTCGACCGGATCATCGAATGGTTGCCCATTCCGGTTTTATTACCGTGGCCAGAAAAGTCGAAAATAATATTTGGAATTCTGAGCAATATGACGCTATTGAACCTGCGTCTCAACAAGGCGATTATGTCATCAAGGAGGATGAATATGTCGGTGATGGATTAGATATTCCCTGAGCCCTTGTGGGCCAACCAGCAGGAAATGTTCACGATGGTGGGTCCCGTGAAAACGATCCTCATAGCCGATGATGAGGAAGATCTTAGGCTGCTGGTCCAGGTTACTCTCGAACATCCCTCGTATCGGATTCTTACTGCTATAGATGGTTGCTCGGCGATAGATGCCGTTTGCACCCACATTCCCGACCTATTAATTCTTGATTGGATGATGCCGGGTCTAAATGGGTATGAGGTGGTACGAAAGCTTCGCCTACATTCCGATACGGCTAGAATTCCAATTGTCATGTTAACGGCGAAAGACGGGCTTGATGCACGTAAGCAGATAGCTACTCTTGATCTTGCGGGGTATTTGGTCAAACCATTTAGTCCATTAGAGTTGATTCAAAAAGTTCGGGAGGTACTTGCCTAATGAGGGAGGATAAACCCAAGGAAGATGGGGTTCCACCCTCATCATTAATGACGTATTCAAAGGCAGAAGCTTCCCAAGTATCTGCCACAGGGAAACTCCAGGCGGCCCGCTCGCAACTCATGGCCTATGCCAAAGATCTCAAGCAGATGTTGGAGCAGGAAGGTCAGAAAACTCAACTGCTTAAAAAAGCTCATGCCCAAATGCTTGCCTACGCCCGAGACCTTAAGCTCTCACTGGAGGCAGAGCAACAGAAAAATAGTGAATTGGAGCAGGCCTATGCTGACACTATTCTTCGCTTAGCCCGTGCATCACGCTATAAAGACGAGGAAACAGGGGCACATATTGAACGGTTAAGCCATTATTCGCAATCGCTTGCTTTGGCTATTGGCTGGGATCAGCCACGCGCTCGGTGTTTATTCGCCGTTGCGCCGATGCATGATGTGGGGAAAATCGGGGTTCCAGATGCCGTTCTTGGAAAGCATGGCCCGTTGACGGAAGAGGAATGGCAATCGATTAAGCAGCATCCTCTTTTGGGAGCGAGTTTATTGGATGGGTCGACGTCTCCCTTGCTAGGGATGGCCAAGGAAGTCGCGCTGACTCACCATGAGCGTTGGGATGGAAGTGGATATCCTCGAGGGCTGAAGGGAACACAAATTCCCATCACCGGACGAATTGTGATGCTGTGCGACCTTTACGATGCCTTACGAAGCCGAAGGCCCTACAAACCAGCGTTTACCCATGAGAAGACATGCGACATCATTTTAAACGGGAACGACAGAACAAAGCCGACACATTTTGATCCACACCTTTTGGAAGCTTTTCGGGAGATGCATCAGGACTTTAACGGCATCTATTCCACCGTGGCCGAAATCTAACATTCTTTGCAGCAGGCAGTTCTCGATTACTTGGGGTGTTCGATAGGATACCCCGCTTCGGTCCAGGCATTCATGCTTCCTTCCACATTATAGACATGCTGATACCCTAACCCCATTAAGGTTTCAGCAGCAATATTGCTGCGGTGCCCAGATTGGCAGTACACCACGATGTGCTGATCCAGTTTCGCCTTGAGTTCTTGGTGGCGTCCTTGCATTTCCCGAAAATCAATATTGAAATCCGTCCCGGGAATGAAGCCACTCATATGTTCGTCTGGGCTCCGAACGTCGACGAGCACAAATCCTTTTTGCTTGGACTGGGAAGCCTTTTCAAGTCCTGCTTTGAGTTGCTGAACCGTTAAAAGGTAGGGCTCAGCCGTAACGATGGCGGGGTTCCACAATCCTAGAAAAAGAAGAGCGATGGTTAAGGAGAAAGAAAAACGTTTCATGGTTATCCTCCGTAGTATTGGGAATGGCTTTCTTGTTTGAGGAAGTTAAGGCAGACGGCGTTGTCCTCTCTGAAATGGAAATTAACCAGACAATCGTTGAGCAATTGTTTTAAAATTGTATGGTTGGTTAGAAGAGACGGTCAAGTGAGTCATTCGGAATAGGGGGAGTACCGCCGAAGTTGTGAAGTTGAAATGGTCATCCTCGATCATTTTGGACTGGATGATTTTTGACAAATAGGATTCCTACCCGTTGAGGCCGTAAGAACCGACTAAGGTTTTGAACCTTGGTGGGAAATATTCCGAGGATTTACCGGGCGGAGGGAGGCGTTTGTCTTAAATCTTCCAGGGTGAGTAGAGGGAGCAATTGAATGCCCATGTGAGCCAGGTTGCTTTTCCCTTCATCTTCAGATCGATCCACAACCACTAACCCATGCGTCACAATTAAGCCCTGGGCGCGAGCTGCTTCGGCGGCCTTTATCAATGATCCGCCTGTTGTTAAAACATCGTCGACCACTAAAGCTGTTTCCTCGGAATGAATAGTGCCTTCAATTAATTTGCCTAACCCATGATCCTTAGGTTGTTTGCGCACGACGAACGTTCGCCACTCCCGCTGGGGATCGGCCCTATAGCCATAATCTGAAATACAGGTGGCCAGGGGAATTGCTCCGATTTCCAGCCCGCCAATGAGTGTGAATTCTAAGGATTTAAGCAGGTGATAGGCTAATTGAGCCACAAGGTGACGTGAGTGCGGATGAGCCAATACAATACGACAGTCAACATAATAGGGGCTGTTTTTTCCTGAGGCGAGCCGAAAGCCTTCTTGCTGATTCCATTTGAAGGCTTCCAGCTGATGGAAAGCCTGAATAAGGGCATTTTTTGGCATAGGAAGTTTAGGAGAGGGGTACGGTTGAGTCATAAGCGATTTCCTTCTACCATTGCGACTTCGAGATCTGCAACAGGGCGCGGAAAAAAATATGGTGTTAAAAATGAGAATGTTTGTGTGGAATCGGTATGCACCGGTGTCGTGGCAATCTTGCCTCTCCCTCGGGGGTCGAGAAGTCCAAGGCCCAAAGGACACTCAGCGAGAAGGAGCGGATTGAATGTTTAAAGTAAAAAAACGTCCATTGAAAAAAGAGAAGCCCCCGGTTCTCTATAATATTCTAGAGAACTATACGGATTATGATCCCCCTGGAAATGTAATGGTGTGCGCAATGACGGAACCGGAAGATTTGGAGATGCATGCACGAGTCCTGTCTGAAAGTTATGATATTCCTCTTGAAGCTATAACAGGCGTGCTTCAAGACGGAGGGATATATCTCTATCCGCATGAAGGCACGCTTGTCACAAAAGGCGCATTCGTCTGTCGTGTTGATCCTCTTGGCAAAGATCCGAAACACACGTGGGTCATGGACCTTGAGCAATATGCGGCAGCCGAGCGCATGCGTCAAAGTTATGGTGTAACGTTGGAAGAAGGCATGGAGCGGGTTTTTTATCGAGGCCTTCCTCAGGAATTACAGGATCGGTTGCGGCAAAAAAACTTAGGGATCGATTTGACAAAAGTAGACTCAGGGAACTCGTGTAGTGGAGACATTCAATTTATTGATTTCCGAAAAGATTGGTCTCCCCATTTTAAGCGAAAATGTGTCATGCCAGATGGACGATTGATTGAGACCAGTGGGCTCCATGATTTTGCGGAACTGCATGGGATCAGCGTGGCCGAGACTCGTACCTTGTTTGATCACGGGGGCACTCTTGCGCTGAAAGATGGTGGAGGCCTTGCGTGTCAGATCATCAATGGTCAGCCATCTGTGGCCCGCTTTAATTCACGACAATTCAGTAAAGCTAAAGCTCTCGCCAAGGAAAAAGAGCTTCATTTATTGGACGCCTTAAGTGAAGTGGCTTATCAAGATCCAGTTTTGATGCGAGCCCTCCGTCGTGCAGAAAGCTCCTCATTTTAAGCATTTCTTAATTCTCCTGTGAGCCAAGTTTCGATCCTGGATTTTCTCAAGGTGAGAACTACCACGAACAGCGTCTCGAGGTGTTCTCACCCTATTTTCTTCATGTTTCTTTTCTGATCTATTCCCAACCAATCGATTCGTACCCTCGTTCCGAAAGACATCGGTTAACGAAGGCCTTGTGGGCGGGTGTTGGTTGTGAGGCCTGGAATAAGCCACGAATAAAGCCAATGGTCGCACCTGTTGCGGCACCTATGGCTGCTCCAATACCCACTCCTCCTCGAATGGCCCCACTGACTGCACCGATGGCACCCCCTGCTCCCCCTCCAACGGCGGTATTCCCGGCCACCGTCGCGGCATCGTGTTCTGGGACATAATCCTCTGCAAGCTGTTGGCATTCCTCAATGTCCTGTTCAGCTCGATCGGGGCCAACTTGTTGAAGATAGTCGTTGGGATAGAGGATTGGGCGAGGGCCAGAGCACCCGAAGGCTAAGATGCAGACACTACAGATGGTGAGAAGGGCAATAAATGAATGGAAACAGGAATGGGCCATGCTGTGCTCCTTTAGTATGGGAGGCCGTGTGTTCAATGAGAGGAGGAATTTGGTCGAACAAATCGGCTGGTAAGACGCGTGAGCCACTTTTTAGGAATAATTGGAGTTATCAATTGGGTTGCCAGTCCCTGCCAACCAATAGTCACGAGGGTTTGCCGGGACTTTAGGGCCTTTAATGATTTTTGTACGACGTCGTGGGGAGCGTGAGGAGAAGAAATGTGGGGTGGGCAGTGCCCTGCCGTCCTATGGAAATCGGTTTCTGTGTAGCCCGGACAGCATACCTGGATGGTTACCTCATGTTCTTTGGCCTCCATCGCCACGGCTTCAGAGAAAGATATGATAAAGGCTTTGGTGGCGGCGTATTCCGCCATATAGGGAATTGGAAAAAATCCTGCCACGGAAGCCACATTGATAATTGCACCCTGTCGCCGATTCATCATACCAGGTAGGAATAGTCTTGTGCTTTCTGTGGTCGCATGGATATGGACCTGTAACATGTCTTGGATCGTTGAGAGTGGCATGTCTGTAAATAGGCCATACCGCCCAAAGCCGGCATTGTTGACAAGCAACGACACATGCCGCCGATAGGATTGAGCTAATTGGTAAAGGGTTTCAGCCGCGTTAGGCTTCGCCAAATCAAGCGTTTCTGTCCAGACTTGAACAGAGGTGGTCTGTTGAATCTCCTTGGATAATTCCTTCAGACGGTTTTGGTCCCTGGCCACCAACAGAAGATGATAGTCTTGAGCCGCTAAGGCTCTGGCATATTCGGCCCCAATCCCTCGTGAAGCTCCCGTAATAACAGCGAATGGCGCGATATTTTTCATGAATTGAGCCTGAAGAAATCGTTCAACCATAAAAGGCTTTCTTCCTACAGGTCAACTGCGGGCTGACCAAGAAGCGCTGAGCACGAATAAGACGTTGTGGGTTTTTACTGAATCATGATCATGAAATAAGCCCGAAAATATTAAGAATTATCAGGGATGTGCCGAATGAACAGGTATGCGCCGATCAATCGGTTCTTGAAAGCCGATTGCCTGAATTCACCACAAACCAGAGGACTCGATAACCGACATGAGTGCCGAAGGAATTGATAATACGTTAGAAGCCTGCGGGTCGAGTTCGGCAACTGGTGTGCTTGAGTTGCCGGATGCCCCCCCACCTTCAAAGGCTGTCATGAAGAACGTCAATTTGGAGCAGGCTTTGGCTGATATTGAAGAGCAAGCCGGGGGATTAGTGAAAACCACGAAGCAGGTGATGGCGTCATTTAAAAAAATTAAAGATGCAGCGAAAGTGGGTGATTTGGTCAATCTGCGAAAATTGCTGGAGGAAGGCAAGGAGGTGACGCTGAGCCTGGGGTGTGACTTTGTGAAAACCCAAGAACGTCTGAATTTTGATGAGGCTGGATATTTGGAGGGTAAAGCGTTTCGCCAGGAACTTCTCACCACTGCCCAGCAGATGGGTGTCAATCTCTATGAGCACGATGGCTATTTATTTTCCTATCCAGTCTTATTACGCATTCTTCACAAAGAACGTGCGGTCGCCATTGATCGAATGCGAGAAAACCGGCTTCGTCCTTCGGTCTTGGTCAAACGATTAAAGGAAGTTCAAAATAAACCCCTTCGATTTAAGCCGCAAACGTTTTTGGAGATGGTCTTTACGGCCTATTCCATTGTGGTGGCGGGTCGAGGGAAGCACCTCATTGGCAAGGGAACGGTGATTCCACTCTTGGAACTGTATCAACTCTTGACGCTCCTTCCGTGGCAGGCCAATGAATACACCAGACAAGAATTTGGCCGGGATGTCTATTTATTAGATAAAAGTGGAACCATTTCCACCAAAAACAATCATCGGGCAAACTTTCATGCCAGTACTGGCGTGCGGGATGCCAACAAAACGTTAACCGTGATTGCGCAAGGGGGACGGGAGAAAACCTATTATGGAATTTCCTTTGTCCAGACGGGATAAACGGGTCAGGACCGTATTTAAGTTTCCCTAGGGTAAACCGAGAAGACGAATAAAATTAACAGGATATTGAGGGAAAATTTATGTCTCCACAGGAATGGTTGAACGTTCTCAAATCTGCCTACCTTCAGGGGTTTATTCGTCGTGGAGGATCGGCCGTCAAATTTGCGGTCGTGGAGGAGGCTCAGAACGCCAAAGCTGTGAGTGTGGGGGTGGGGGCGCTGTCACGGGAAGAAGGCTTTGTCACGATTCACGCGGATTCTCATTGTACGAAGGTTCAACTGATTGATCTCCTGTTTAAGGAAATGGCCAGACAAATTGATTGGGATGCCTTGGCGTTCGAGTATGTCAAAAAACTCTTTCGAGAGCATCAATGGAAGATTCCTGAACGGCGAGAGGAATGTTGCTGGACTTCTCTGGCCTTTCTCAATAGTTGCGATGAACCCACAATGCACCGAGAAGTGAACGCATGGTTGGAAGGGAGCTTGTTTCATGATTTTCACATGAGTCGGGAATTTCGACTGGCCATGATCCAGTTGTGTGTGGCTCAGTTGGAATTGTCGGATAGTCCCTCTAAAGAGTCGGGAGCAATTAAGGCCTGGCTTCGCGGCGAGCTGAAACAAATGGCTGCTCTCAAAAAAATATTGATTTTTGAAAAGGTCACCCGCAGTAATGCGCGTGACCTCATTGTTTCCTTAGCCCATTGGACCCGCCTGTTGGGGAAACCGGGTATGGTCCTGACCATCGATATTTCAGCTTTTACAGGCGGCAAAGAAGCCGGTGCGACCTCCCTGAACTATTCGCCCTCTGCGGTTATGGATGCCTATGAGATGCTGAGACAATTCATTGATGGCAGTGATGAAATCGAAGGGCTATTGGTCGTGGTCGTTACCTCGAAAGCCTTTCTCTCGGATCAACGGTTGGGTCTGAATCGGTATGAAGCCCTAAAGCTACGAATTTGGGATGATGTCCGGGATAAAACCCGTCAAAATCCCTTTGCGCCGATGGTCAGGCTGACCGACCAGACCGCAGTCTTTGCCGAGAGCAGTCTACTGGCCAGAGTGGGAAACCGAAAAGAGGATGTGCAGCATCAACGGGTTATTGAATCCTTGAGGGCAGGTGTCCCGAGCCCGGGAGTGGTCCAAGCGCTGGGATGTCCACAGCCGATGGTCAAATCCAAATTTCAACAGATGTTGCAGGACGCTCAGGCCAGTATTCATAAGGGTTGGACCACAAAAGGGATGTTGATTGAGGGAGGATTTGGTACGGGGAAATCACATTTGCTGGAATCCTTAAGACGTATGGCATTGGAATCCAGATTCGTGTGTAGCAAGGTCGTAATAAGTAAGGAAACGCCTCTGTATAGCCCCGCATTGATGTTTCGATCTGCCATTGAGTCTGCTGATATCCCCGAAAAACGAGGCGATGTCTTGGCCGAGGTGGCAGCGGATTTAAATTTCAAGAGTCCCCAGTACGCGAATTTTTATGAATGGGTGCATCGTCAGGGCGGAGAAATTGATGGTCGTTTTGCGGCCTCGGTGTTTCTGTACGAACGCATGGTGAATGACCCGGAGTTACGTCACCGGATCATTCGATTTTGGGCAGGGGATCCGTTGACCGATGCTGAAATCAAGCGATATCTCAAATCCTGTGATGGGAGTGTATCTTATCGATTTGAACGAGTCTCACCCATGGAGATGGCGTTGCAACGATTTAAATTTGTTTCACGACTTATGATTGCGGCGGGATATTCTGGTTGGATTTTACTGATCGATGAGGCAGAAATTATTGGCAGGTATTCCTTTAAGCAACGAGCCCAGTCCTATGCGGAATTAGCCAGGTGGCTGGGCCGACTGGAAGCCTCCAGCTTTGCCGATCTCGGCTATAAATCCGGATTGGCGGCGGTGATGGCGCTCACGGATGATTTTCAAAGTGCGATTCTGGATGAAAAGGGTGATCGGGAAAAAGTGCCAGAAAAGCTGCGAGAATCAGGATCGGAAACCGATTTGGTGTTGTCCCGCCAAGCAGAACAGGGAATGCGGCTCATTGAATGCGAACGCATATCCTTGGTCGGTCCCTATGACCAGCTTGTAGAAGAAATCTACCATAAAATTCGTTCCATTCATGGCGCGGCGTATGGGTGGGAACCACCTCAGGTCCCAACGATTGAGCGATTGTCCAGCACCCGGATGCGTGAATATGTCAAAGGCTGGATTACCGAATGGGATTTAACGCGTCTTGATCCAACACAAAAAGTTGAAATTGAATTAACGGAAATTCGACAAGATTATTCGGAAGATTCTGAATTAGAAGGGGATCAGGAAGACCGGCTTCATCCGGCACTCTCCGAGTCGAACTAGTTTGGGTCTTGACCAAAATGGCTGTCATCAGAAAATTTGCACATAATAACCACCAGATTCAAATCAATTTTACAAACACGGGGCAACACGTTATTTCAACATGGGTCTCTGCCTTTTCGTCAGTCTGTAAAACCTTTCTGTGTATGCATGTGACTTTCTAACCTGTGAAGGATACGAGCAATGGAGTTACGACCTCAAGAATGGTTTCATACGCTTCGGCAAGAATACCTTCAACGATTTATTGGGCAAGGAGGTTCATCGGTCAAGTTCGTGGTGACAGATTCTGATTCGGGTAGAGTCGGCATCCAAAACCAATTGGCTACCTTGGCTCAGCAGGAGGGGTATGCGTGCATCTCAGTTGATGCCAAAGACACCAAAATTCATATGATGGATAAGTTTTTCCATCAGATTGCTCGTCGCATCCCATGGGATGATCTGGCCTCACAATTTGTTCGTCGACTCCTTCAAGAAAATGGGTACCAGATCCCGGACAACAAGGAAGAGTTTTGCATGACGGGAGTCGCCCGGATGAATGAACGGGCGGAACCTTTACTGCGACGAGATTTAAATAGTTGGTTAGAGCGGGCCATCTATCGAGATACGCAGATGTGCCAGGAATTTCGTATGGCCATGATTCGATTGTGTTTGGGGCAATTGGACTCTGGTTCAGAAGTCCCCTTTATGACCGAACCGGTCAAGGCATGGCTGGGGGGGGAGATTCGTCAGATTTCAGCTCTCAAAGAAGCCCTTATTTTTCAGAAAATTAATCGGACCAATGCCCGGTATATGTTTGTTTCGTTATGCCGTTGGTTACGGTTAGTTGGGAAAACAGGGTTAGTCGTGTCCCTAGACTTGAGTCGATGTTTGCTCAGTAAGAAGCCGGATTCTCCTGAAGGCTTGTATTATGGTGTTTCAACGACGTTAGATGCCTACGAAATGCTTCGCCAGTTTATTGATGGGACGGATGAATTGGAAAGTTTCTTGTTGGTGGTCCAGGTGCCGCAAGAATTTTTGACAGATGAGCGGAGGGGGCTCAACCGGTATGAGGCGTTGAAATTACGTATTTGGGACGAAGTCCGTGACCGCCAATATCAAAACCCATTAGGGGCATTGATTCGTCTTGGATCTCAACAGGCCGGGGATGCCCCCGATACCGAAAGGAAGGAATACACTGATCGTCCGGCGATGGGCAATGGTGATGTTGGACATCAACGCGCCATGGAAGCGTTGCGATCCGGAGTGCCGAATCGTGATGTGGTGCAGGTGCTGGGAAGTCACCAACCGGACCTGGAGGGAAAATTCAGACGGCTGCTTCAACAGATGGAGGCGAACGTTCCTCATGACACGCCTACCAAGGGTATCGTAATTGAAGGAGGGTTTGGGAGTGGGAAATCCCATCTTCTTCATGCGTTGCAACAGGTAGCGCTGGAGAAGAATTTTGTCTGCAGTCCCATTGTGATCAGTAAGGAGACACCCTTGTACAATGGTGTACCTCTCTTTCGTGCAGCCATCAACAATGCCATTGTTCCCGGTAAACATGGTGATGCTCTCACCGAAATAGCCGGTGAACTGAATTTCCAAAGCCCGCACTTTGCCGATTTGTTTGATTGGGTACATCGGAAGGACCACGGGTGCGATTCCCGGTTTGCTGCCAGCCTGTATCTCTATGAGCGGATGATTAATGACCCTGAGCTGAGTCATCGCATGATCCGGTATTGGGCGGGAGATCCGTTGAGTAATAGTCAACTCAACAAATATCTCCAGGGGTGTCCGCCGGAAAACCCCTATGTGTTCAATAAAATTTCCAGTCAGGATTTGGCCTTACAACGGTTTCAATTTGTCTCACGCTTGATGGTGGCGGCTGGCTATAAAGGGTGGATCTTGCTTATTGATGAGGCGGAAATCATCGGGCGATATTCCTTTAAACAACGGACCAAGTCCTATATGGAGGTGGCACGGTGGATGGGGGTGTTAGCCGAGGATACTTGTCCGGCGATTGGGGCCATTGTGGCTCTGACCGATGATTTCCAAAGCGTGATCTTGGAAGAAAAACAGGATTCTCAGAAAATCGAGCAGATGTGTCAGGAGGAATCGACGGATGATGCTCATATGCAAGCATTACAGGCGATCCAGGGTATCCGGCTCATCGAACAGGAGGGCGAACCATTAATTCGTCCCTATGAATCAATGGTGGATGCCTTATATGAGCGGCTTCGGTCGCTTCATGGATCAGCCTATAGTTGGACACCCCCACCCGTTTCAGCTGTAGAAAAATTATCCAGTACCCGAATGCGCGAGTATGTACGTGGATGGATTACGGAATGGGACTTGCGACGATTGTACCCTGAAGCGCAATTAGACATTGAAATTCTGGACGTGCGACAAACGTATGACGAGGATCAGGAGTTGGAACCCACGATGGCGGATGAC
The DNA here is from genome assembly GCA_049289415.1 of Nitrospirales bacterium. Lineage (GTDB taxonomy): Bacteria > Nitrospirota > Nitrospiria > Nitrospirales > UBA8639 > Nitrospira_E. The sequence goes on along the minus strand of JBATLR010000376.1, from coordinate 8,733 downwards.
ATTGACACTGAAAAGGTATCAGAGTCGGAAGAAAGCTTGATGGCTGTCGCCTTACAAAATCAAGCTCCTGTGTGAGTGAGCGTACCAGCTGGGAGGAATTGGCCGTATTGCGCAAAGGCCATCCTCCTGATGAGGAATACACGGCTTAATGTTAGTCTCTGCGGTGCCTCCCCTCCTTTCCCTTATTGAGGGTTCGCAAATAGATTTGACCGGATGGGTACCCATGATCTTCTGAATAGTGGGAGCCCATTGGGAGTCGGATTCAGGCGTAATCCCTTCGAGAAAAATCGTAAGCCAAAGTCTTTCGGGCCATGGGGATGAGGGAGCCTCTCATGGGAGGAATGCTCAATTTTGGTGGTAAGGATCCGATAGCGTAAGTCAGAGGACCGCCCTCGATGAGGGAGGGGATTGAAAATCCTGCGTTGAGAAGAGGAAAGACCTTTGTCGGTATCTGAGTTGACGCCTCGTAAAGAATTGCCGTTGTCGGTTTTGGGGCTATGGCGCACCTGTGTGAACAGAATCCTGGGAGCCATGGAGCTCCTACATCGGCATACGATTTTGGTGTTAACCGTGCTTTTTGGGCTCTGTCTCATCGTGATTTATTTGCATATTTCCCAATTGAAAGCACAAATGGTGACGGCCATGGCTTTTCGGGGATCTGAGATCTATACCAGAGCGCTGAATGAAATGCGGATATGGTACACCGTCGAAGTTGTTCAACGCCTTCATAACCAGGGCATTGAAGCCTCGACAGGGTATCGGGACCATCAAGGCGAAATTCCTCTTCCTGCGGCTCTCAGTCGTGATCTGGGTAATCGATTGGTCGCTGGGCGAAACGGCGAACGATTGGAGTTACTGAGCCCCTATCCGTTTTACCCTGGAAAGAAATTAGGAGGACTCATTGATGGCTTCCAGGAAGAGGCGTGGGAATTTTTCACGCAACATCCCGATACGGATGAGCCATTTTATCGGTTTGAGCAAGTAGATGGGCGTGAGTCCCTCCGTTTCGTGAAGGCCGATCGGATGCAGAAGGAATGTGTGGAGTGTCATAACAGACATCCGGACAGTCCAAAGCGTGATTGGCAGATCGGGCAGGTGGGCGGCTTGTTGGAGGTCGTGTATCCCGTGGATTCGTTGGAGACGATCATGGGTATGAGTTGGCAAGGGACTTATGGGTTGATGGGGATGTTGGTCGTCATTTGGATGGGCGGATTCGGGTTAGTGGTGTTAAAGCTCGGACGGGTGGCAAGTGAATTGGAAGTCCAGGTTCGCGATCGAACCGGCGCACTGCAAAGTGCCAACAAACATTTGGAATTGGAAATTCATGATCGACTATTGGCTGAAGATACTCTTCGGAAGGCGAAAGATAATCTGGAAAAGCGAGTCCAGGAGCGAACGGGGAAGTTGGCTGCATCAAATGCCGAACTGATTCGGGAAGTGGCAGAGCGGAAGCGGGCAGAGGAGGATATACGCAAACTCAATTCCCAGTTGGTCCAGCGCTCGGCGCAACTCGAGGCGAGTAATAAGGAACTTGAGGCGTTTAGTTATTCGGTCTCCCATGATTTGCGCGCGCCGTTGCGGGGGATCGATGGGTTTAGTCAGGCCGTGTTGGAAGATTATGATGAAAAACTTGATGAGTCAGGACGGAATTATTTGCGGAGGGTGCGGACTGCCAGTCAACGAATGTCCAAGCTTATCGATGCCATGCTCAATCTGGCCCGGTTGACACGAGCTGAAATCCATACTCAGACCTTCGATATGAGTGCTGTCGTCCGGGCTGTTCTTGAAGACTTTCAAAAGATGGACCCGGACCGGCAGATAGAATGTATTGTGGCCAATAATGTATTCGCCACCGCTGACCCGCAATTGCTTCGGGCCGTTTTAGAAAATTTGATAGGCAACGCGTGGAAGTTTACCCAGCAACAAGCCCATCCCCGTATCGAATTCGGTTATGGACAATACAAAGGGCAGCCCGCCTACTTTGTCTCCGACAATGGGGCGGGTTTTGATATGACCTATGTCCATAAACTTTTCGGCGCGTTTCAACGGCTTCATGCCTATACAGAATTTCCGGGCGTGGGCGTGGGGCTGGCGACGGTGCATCGTATTATTCAACGGCATGGCGGGCAAATTTGGGCAGAAGGAGTGGTAGGCAAAGGCGCGACTTTTCATTTTACGTTGTAAGGCAACCGGGGGAGGAGGAGATGATGATGAACAACAAAGCAATCCTGTTAGTGGAAGATCATCCTGATGATGAAGAGTTGACGATGCGGGCGCTCAAGAAAAACAATATAAAAAATGAAGTCGTGGTGGCTCGGGATGGCGTGGAAGCTTTGGAATATCTATTTGGAACCGGAGCGCATGCCGGCCGTGATTTAAGCCAGATGCCTCAAATTATCCTGCTGGATCTCAAGCTCCCCAAAATTGATGGGCTGGAAGTGCTTCGACGGTTGCGAGCTGATGAACGTACGAAGTTTCTCCCGGTGGTTGTGCTCACGTCCTCCAAGGAAGAGCAGGACATTGTGAAAAGCTATCAACTTGGAGCCAATAGTTATGTTCGCAAGCCAGTGGACTTTCAAGAGTTCTCTCAAGCGGTTCAAAACCTGGGGCTCTATTGGCTGATTTTAAATGAATCGGCACCGGAAAGGGTGTGATCCGGGCAAGTAAAAAGGATTACCCACCTCAGTGGGGGCGAGTGTCTGCCCTGGGAGGCTCCGTGGGAAGTTCCGGCCTTTCCTGGTCTCGTTCATTGACCAACCTCCTCCTGGGTGTTGAATATTTCCGCCCTCATTCTCTCTGTCAAAGATTCCAACAGGTGTCAAAATTCCAGTGACTTCAGACAGGAAAGATATGCCCGTCCACCGCATAACCTGCCTATCTTCCTGAGCCCCGTCTTCTGGTCCTTAAATCTCTTATCTTTTGTTTCCACACGCTTTTCTCTTCTCCGACTTTCTGGAGTGATCCCAGGCATATCCCTTGCTCAGTGTAAGAGTTACTGATCTACCGACCATTCTTTTCAAGGAGGGGGCCATGAGACGAATGCCGACATGGGATATTCCCGAATCCGTCACGTCACATGAACATGCGTGGAATCCAAAACGAAAATATATGGCTGAAAGCATTGGTCTCGTGACCCAGCGGGCGTCAAGAAGCAGTGCGGCGGGTGCGACCTGTTGCGCTAAATGTGGTAGTGAGGTGAAGGTCTTTGTTTCTCCCAGACGAAATCCCCATTCCAGTAAATTAGGACGGGCTGTCTCGTTGAAGGATCATGATCTGTGCCGGCGGTGTTGGCGGAAGTTGATGCATGAACAACGGAAGACGGGGGTGGTGACCCTGCCCATTTCTTTCTTTGTGAAAGAGGAAAATCTCCGGCCTCGCCTGTTGATACCCAAAATGGCTTCCGTACCCAAGCAAGCGTCCTAACCCTCGCCATGAAGAGGGGGTGAGGAATAGCGGCAAATGGCTCAACCTGCAATGCTAGGTCGGATATGGTCTATCAGTGTGCATTTATTTGGAGGAAGTGGTCGCGCCTTGTCTCTGTTGAATAAATGCTTTCGCAAGCTCAGCATTTTGATACACGACCTTTAACTCCAGGTTTCCGAACGGGCGGCGCACGACCTTCAGTAACACCTGTCCATCTTCAAAACCTGAATTCAGCTCGTTGAGTTGTCCAGCAAGAAACGATTGCTTGGTCGCTTCAGTGAGATCCTGCGTGAGGTGATAACTCGCTCCAAGAATGATCTGTAACTGCTGGTACCATTCATCTCTATATAGCCCCATATCGATAGTGATTTTTGCCAGCTTCCCGGCTGGTTCAGTCGTATTTGAGACCTCGTTGGGTAAATAGGTCAGTTCAACATATCGATTTTTATCGGTAAGTTCATAGAGACATTCTTTAGAGTTGCTGCAGGCTGGTAGGGCGGATACCTCTTGTTCTGTCATGCCAAATTTTAATTCCCGGAAGCCATCAATTCCGGGCTCTGCCAATCCGAGCCCACCCGATAGGACAATTGAAGCGCTGGTGAGGAACGCACAGGATCGTATGCTTAGGATGCCGAAAATAAATTTCATGACTTGAGTTCCTTACTCCTGAAGATAGAAAAATGACGAAAATAAGAACAATCCAGGTGACATTGGCTGTTCTGCATAAGCAGGTCACCATAGCAAACCTTTCCTGAAAAAGGCGATGCTGCACGGCAGGAAAACTAACAATTGAGGCCATACCAGGAGTTTGGTTACTCAGAAAAGAAATTGTTGAGGGGGGACTGTGAAATCAATTTGGAAATGTGGCGGGCATCGAATTCATTGGGAGCATTGGGGCCTTTCTGGATAGGTTCTCCCAATTGACGGTGCAGGGAATACCTCTTGTCGAGAGTTTGATACTCCTCATGCTCTTCCTCCTTGCGGTATCTGGAATGCTCAAGCCGGATCAGCGTGTGAGGGCTGAGCAAGCAATTGGTCATACCCTCCTTAGAAGTCTATTCTCAGTAAAGCCTCAGGTGAGAGGAATCACGCTTTTTCACTGCCAGAGTTTTGCTGAAGGCTGCCTCAAGTTGTGTTACGGAGTTTCCTGATGAACCTGGAGAAGTGGTCCCATCCAGTAACGCATCGGTCGGTCCCCTTCCGCTGCTTTATGAGGAAGATGGGCCACATACCAAAAGACCACATTGGTCTCTTGGACGCTTTCATCACTTTTAAATTCCAAATCTCCGCGCGCGCCGAATGGCCAGCCGGCATCTTCATCCCGGTAAAATTTTCGAATCGAGACATCACGATCTGAAAACTTCTTCGATTCCCCATCAAAGGGACCTGGAATAACCCAGACACCCTGCCCAGTAGGGTAATCGCGCACAAACCAGACGCGATCCTGGCTGTTGGTGTCGGGCTTCTTGTCATCCTCCTCTACCAAATATTTTTCCCACCCCGGTCCCCAACCGTTGTCTTCCACAGAATTCCGGTCCAGGACAAAGACCTGATCCTGATCGGATCCGCCAATATCGAAGTCCAGTCGCCAGTAGGCATGGTGTTCATGGTCGGTATTACAGGAGAGATTCCAGCTCTGAACGCTTGGATACAGGCGACCGTCTTCGCTCAGATACCAGGCTTGATACAGATGGTATTGGCCGATTTTGGCATACACACCTAATTCCAACCACTTGACGCCTTGGATGGTGTGCTCGGCCTGACAAAGCTTTTTCCCATCGCAGTTAGGATTTTTTTTGAGGCGCGGTGGGCTGATCCGGTCCTCGAATGGTCCGCATCGGCCACTGGATCGTCCTAGGCCAAACCAACTGAAGGGATGCCAGGCCGGCCACTCCCGAACATACTTGACCCGGATCACCGGCAGATCCGCTTTACCTAAAATCTGGTTGCCTTGATACGACACATGGCGTAGCCCTAGGCCAGCCGCATCTTTCATCTCAAGGTATAGGTTCCAAGGACCCCAGGTAAACGGTTTGGATTCCCAGTCGGCCAAAGCGGGGCTGACCACCAAAGAACCGGTCAATGCGACACCGGCGAGGAAATATCGAAATGATGCCATGCGACGCGCTCCTTGTTTGGGAATAGTCATTGGGGTCCTGCCTCCTTGCCTGCGTCTAAGACGGTCTGAGAAGTGAGGTCAACTCGTGCAAAGAAGAGAGCCAAGCTCTCCGGCGTTTCAGAAAATGTGACCCAAAATACCCGGTCCCCGAACCCTGCTTCGTCGCTCACCCAGAAATACCGGTATTCTTCAGGGGAAGTCAGAATGGCATGTCCGTGCAGATGCTGAACCTCCTGGGCAATTCGTTGATCTACTCTGCCCAGCTCAATGGCTGTGGTGATTTCTTCTTCACCTTCTTCGGGCTGGTAGCCTTCACGCGGATCCCGCTGGACAGAAGACATTCGGTCATTTTTCATGCAGACATGCACAGCCACATTGTGGGTATAACTGTAATAGGTTAGCCGATATGCGGAGGCATCGGAAGCCGATGCCCGTTCTGTCGTTCCAGAGTTAGCCGTGTCGTCCACCTGGAGGGTCACCAGGCATTGGTCGGCAGGGACTTCCTCGGTATTAATATAGGCAAAACGATCGCCCAATTGGGTTTTCACCTCCGGGTCGTGTTCTGCTGTGGCCCGTAAGGCAGGCTGGTTGGATTCGACAATGATAATCTCCGGTCCCGGACCGGATAAGGTCGTGGGGGACATGGCATCGACGGGGCGTCGTGGACCTCCTTCCGGTGGCAATTCCAATGGTAATTCAATCAGAGGAGGGGGATGGAAGGGCAGGGGTTTTTGGGGGACCTTTGTGAGTTCCACGCTGGAGCATCCCAGAAAAAAGCTGCCCAAGACCCAACCCGCCGTCACCAGGATATGAGAAGTGAATTTTGAATGCATGAGGCCGGCTCCTTAGGTCGAAAATTAAAAGGCCTATAGAAGGAATTATTCATCAAGCGTACCTTAAAAATTCTCCATAAGAATAGCAAGAGAGTCAGGATGTTCCCCTTAAAAATGGAAAGGGAAATGTTCGAGATTGTGAGGTAGTGTGTCCATGGGCATAAAAAGTGGTAGAAAGTTTCCTCGTACGAAGGAATGCAAGGAGAACGTGAAACGTGTTTTTAATAAATTGATTTTTAAGGATTTGCGCACAGCCCATGCCAACGAATTTCAGAATTGGGATGGCCTACCAAAAAATTAGGTGGTCCCTGAAGAACATCAATGGATATCTTTGAATGCAGTTATGCCTAGGATCTTACGGAATGTCGGCTCACAGGAGAGTCTTTGCGGGCATGGAGGAGGCACCGGGGGGAGGGCTTCAAAACATAGGAAGAGAAGTTGGCCTTTTGGATCAATGTTGATAATGTCATGGCTGGTAAAATCGTATTGAATCATGGTCGGTCAAGAGCATCAAAGATGTCGAGTGATTGTTGGCTTTAGTGGGGACATTGATTGTAGGCACCATGCTTTCCGGATCCCTATCGGGTCTTCGCCAAATGCGACTTTCGGGTATTTACCTCACGAACAATCACGCCATCATCATTAGCTATGCAGAGAACCGGCAGTGCAGCCCGCAGGCCGTTATCGACAATTCCCCTGTCGAGATGTCTTTAGAATATACTTATGGGATCGAGCTTCCAGATTGGCGATCCTTTGCACATAAGACCAAACGGGGCTGAGGGGAAGGGGACTCGCTTCTCCTGACGACTGCGCACCATCAAAATTACTCTTCTCTCAATATGCGATGCGACTCTGCTTTTGATTACGTTACCGAAATTCTGTAATGTCGGTAGGCTAAAACTATTTTTTGTATTAACCAAAAACCAAGAAAAGATTCGACAATGACTTCTCGTCTGACTCATCCTGCCTTCCTATGGTTCTCTTTGATTCTCTTAACCTTTTTCGGCATTTTTCTTGTCGACGTCGGATTGTATTTTTTGATACCTCCCCAATGGGCTCAATTTGCTCCAGATTATCGGTCCCACCCCAAGGACCCTCGTTTGAGCGGACTGAGGGGGGGGGCACGTTATTATTATCAGGCCGACCCTCTTCTTGGTTTTGATATTACCCCTCTTGCTAGGGGAACCCAGTCGATACCGGACGGGGTGGAATTTGAAATATTTGCCAATGAACTTGGGTGTTTCGATAGAAACAGTCTGGAGGATTTCACTACTAGCAAAGAAGGCTATGTTTATTTCGCTGGGGACTCATTTACTTGGGGTTTTGGCCGTTACGAGGACAAATTTGCGACAGTCTGGGAAAATAACACTGGAATGTTAACAGCCAAATGTGGAGTGGGCCATACAGGGACAATACACCAATTTGGTAAATTCAAAAAGATTATCAAAACAATCGGGCATCAGCCGACTGTCGTGTTTGTTGGTTTTTTTGCTAATGATATTATCAATGATTTCACCTTTCCACATTCGATAGTCGTCGATGGTTTTCTCATCGATACGGTTTATGAAATGGGAAAGGAGCAGATCATTCGTATACCCGATGAAGATCGGATTCGTGAGATTTCCCCGAAAATTAGGGCAATTGATGAACATACTTTTCAAGACCCCGAAGAATCAAAATCCTTATGGAGGAAAACAAAGAGTTTTTTGTTACGGCATTCATTGTTGACGAATATTTCAAATGCCCTTTTCAAAAAAATGCTTCTGGCAACAGGAATTCGTTCTCCCGATAAACCAAAAAAAAGAAGTATTTATAGGTTGTTTGAGGATTCAGAAGTTTTGACCCAATTTTCTCTTTCCCCTTTTGCGGAGAAAACCAAAAAAGCGATTACGGTTTGGGGCGAAGATGCGAAATTGAAAGGATATCACTTGATTTTTTTATTAATCCCACCAAGAAGTGATTTCAATAATGCCGATATCTTTAATCAGGTGAAAGAATTTCTTCGTAGCCAAAAGATCGACTTTATTGACTTCGCTCCCATCTTTAAAAAAAGGGGTTGGAGTCGAGAAGATCTCTACTGGCAAATTGACCAGCATTTGAACGATGAGGGAAATCGCAGAATGGGCCTGGAACTCTCACGGCTGAATAATGGAAAGATGTAGTTGATGATTGAATCCCCACAGCCCTTGGGCATTCTTTCCTGATTAGTACTTGGGGACCGTCAATTTGCTTTGGAGCTCATCGATAGACATTCCTACTTTTGGTATTCCCCCCTTGGTTCGAATGAAGATCTCTGTTCACCATTTGAAAGCCCCTCAGTCCGCAGCAAGTTGTGTCTGGGATTTGGATGGGCTGTGC
>JBATLR010000375.1:0-6112 GCA_049289415.1 Nitrospirales bacterium | reverse complement strand
GAATGGAATGACGTCGAAGAATCATTTCAGTACTGGGCCAATACTCTCCGCTATCGCCTGTGCCAATGGCGCGGCGAACACAGTTGCGTATAACCCACGGAATAAGAATCGTCAACGCGCGGGGTATGACCCTTGAGGAGAGGGCCAAAAAGTCATCGGGGAAATTCTGCTGGATATGAAGTCACGCTTCCCGCAGGACAAGGAACATTATTACACCGACGATGGGGTCCCCTCCACGCCCCCTGTATGGAGGGGATAACCGGGTGGTGCCTCAAAAACGAATTGAGACCTCCAAAGAACAGGTGCGACGATGTGTCGGGGCCGACCAATACAACTTCGTGGAGTTCAATCTCTGAAGACCCGGTATATCCCGTCTCATGGCTTGCCTCATGCGACGAATTATGCCTATTGGAATACTCTCCCAATCCGTGCATACCCAGACGGCATTCCTGTGCGCACCTCTCCATACTAAGGCACTCGTAACATGGACTCGAAAGAGTTCATCGCTGGCCCGGGGTCACTCAAGGAAACCCTATTTTGCTCACTGCCCCTCCCCGCGCTTACTGTTGCACCGTTGATTTCATTGCCTCTTTTTCCAGAATCAGGCGATACGCAATAAAATATTTGTAAATATTACTCACGTATTGCACGGTCTCGCGACCAATATGCTTCGCCGCCAATATCTCCACATTTTTAAACCACTTATTCGGATTCAAGTCCATCGACGGCGCCTCACTCCGGAGCTTCGCGATCCTGGCAGGGCCCGCATTATATGAAGCTATCGCAAAGAGCCATTGGTTCAACTCGCTCGTATTCGGATCCTTAAAATACCGGTCATGCAGGAAATGTAAGTATTTGACTCCGGCATGAATATTGGGCTCAAGCTTATTAATATTTGGAATATTAACGTTTGGATCCCGGGCGGTACTGGGCAAGAGTTGCATCACACCGATTGCACCCGCAGAACTTCTTTTCCGTTGGTCCAACATGGACTCCTGGTAGCCAAGGGCCATGGCGAGCACCCAGTCAAATCCATATGGCTTGGCGGTCTTTTCAAACACGTGCATGAGACTTTGAAATTTTTTGCGTTCGTGTGTTGCCAAGGCATTTTTGACATAGGTGGTGTTTTTCAAATACCGGGTGAATAACATGTTTCCGATTAAGGTGCCCTTCTTATTATTTCTGACAAACCGGTTGATCACCTTTTTCAGCTTCGGACTGTTTTTGCGAAAGGCCCAAGCGATCTCCCCGCCTGTATTGACGGCAATGTCCGGATGCAGGCGGATATTCTCAAAAATTTTTGCCCAAAACTCCGCCTTGGGGCTATCCATGACGAGCATCGGCAATAAACCCGCGTTCACCATTTCGAGAAGATCCTCGTCTTCAAGGTTCTCCTCCTCAGGGATGAGCTTGAGCTTCGGTTTCCCGGCACTGAGAAACGAGGCATTCAAGCGAACAAGGTGTTCATAAAAACTACTGGACTTCCGCACATGAATGGTTTTTCCGGAAAGATCATCCAGGCTGGAGAGAGTGGGGCTACTAGGACCCGTGACAATAATCTCGCGAACGTTGGTGAGAACCGGCTCGGAAAAATCAATGAGTTCCTTTCGTTCGGGTGTAATCGTGAGGCCACCAGCGGCGATATCTCCGACCCCATTAAGCAAATTCGTGATGAGTTCATCACGGTTGACAGGAATGAAGACGAACTGAACCTGCACGATCTTCCGTTTCAAATCTTCGTTAATCTGCTTTGCGAATACTTTCATAAGATCGTAGGTAAGCCCACGCTGTCTGCCGCCGTCCAGGAAGTAAAAGGTTTTGCTAAAGGGCACAAGCACCCGAATTTGGTTGCGGTTGACCATCCCGTCCCAATCACCCGTCCACGGCTTCAGAGCCTGACGGAACTTCGCGCCAAATTGGTCATCCTCCAAATTTTGAGAAGCCCTTGATTCAGCACCAAGGATGAGAAACAGGACAGATGCCAACACCACAAGATAAGAGAGACACCTGGTCTTTTGTCGCGTTACCATCATCATGGTCATAGACTGCGAGCCTATCATGGGTAATTTCTGAAATGCCATTATGAATATTTTCGATAGATGAAATCCAATACGTTATTGAGTCGATATCAATCGAAACAACAGGCTGAGCCGGTCCTGGTTGTGGCCGCGTAGACGATAGGTTTCAAAGGGGTCTGAGGAATGGCCAACAGTTACACGCTGGAAGGAAACCTGCCATTCACGATTCCCGTGCAACAGAAATGTTCTCCTCCTTTTGCGTCCCATCACTTTTTCCATGAATGCATTTTGGTATTGGTCGAATGGATCTTCGCTAACCGGCAAGACCGGTACTCTGTATTCTCACGAAAGGTGGAGAACCCCAACCGAAAAGAGAGAGGCTCCTCGGTTCCTGGTCAGCCCTTTGATGAGAGATAATTTTTCACCAGTCCTGCTAAACTCCACTTCACATCATTTCCTCTGCTCCGCATGTTATCCTCTGCTGTGATGTTTACGAAACCTCTCCCGAGGCTTGGTTGTGCAAAAGGAATGTTGTTGGCTTCTATAAAAACATGCATAGGTTGGGTCATTGCCGGAGTGATCCTGGGATTTCTCGGGAGTCAACCCGCCCATTCAGAAGATATAAAAAAGCTGGCTGAAGAAGTGGAGAACCCCGTGTCCGATCTCGTGCGTGCGGGATTTACCAATGCGACCTATTTCGGGGCAGGATCCAACAACCATCTCTTTAATACCTTCGATCTTCAGGCCTCCACCACAAAAAGATTTGGCGACTGGGCTCTTCTTAACCGGCTGACGATTCCTCTCCCCTACTTGCCGGCCAATGCCATAGTGGATAAAACGGGAAGTCTTGCCGGCCTGGGAGATATTACGTATACGGGGTTTCTTGCCCGAGACGAATCCAAGCGACGGTTCAAGCTGATTGGTGGTGTTGGACCAACGTTTATTTTGAATACGGCTACGGATGATCGCCTGGGTTCGGGGAAATGGAGTGTGGGTCCGACTCTGGCGTTCGTCAGCCTTCCGGATCCCTGGGTAGTGGGTGCCGTCGTCGGAAACTTCTGGTCGTTTGCAGGGGATACACAACGCCGCAAGGTCAACCTGTTTTTACTTGAGCCATTTGTCAATTACAATTTTCCCAACGGCTGGTATCTGACCTCTACTCCGGCGATCACCGCGAACTGGGCGGCGGAGAACAACCGAAACCGTTGGACAGTCCCCATTGGAGGCGGATTCGGAAAAGTGGTGTTCCGTGGAGAAAAACGTCCGATCAACATTAAACTCCAGGGATTTTATTTTCTGGAAAAACAGGATCTGGCACCTGACTGGACGCTACAACTCCAGTTTCAAATCCTGTTTCCAGATAAACCCGCCTAAACGACTGCCACCTAATTTCCATCTCCCTTTCTCATCAACCCGCTCTTTTAGATCTTGTTTGAAATTTGGGCCATGGCCTGTTCTGTTTGAGTTGGAGGAATGGAAATTGTTGGGAGCTTTCAATATAGTGCATCGTCCCGCAGACGGACCTGTTGCCTGGAAATCAGTAAGGAGAGGATGAATGTCTGAATTGATGGCTGCGTATTCCGTCGTTTTTCGAACAGGCCTGCTGGGCTTTGTGCTCATGGCGTTGCCTTGTCTCCATGAGATGGCGGTGGTGTTCGCTCAAGGCAGTGCCGCTAGCGTGATCGAACAGGCGACGACACAAGCCGGGGAAAAAGCGGTCGAGAAGGTCACTGAAAAAACCATGGAGAAAGTCGCCGAAAAAGCTGCGGAAAAAGCGGTGGAGAAAGCCACCGAAAAAAGCGTGGAGAAAGTCGTCGAGAAGGCGGCCCAAAAAGCTATGGAAAAAGCGGTTCAGAAGGCCACTGAAAAGACATTGCAGAAAGCGGCCGCAAAAGCCGCCCAGGAAGAGACGGCCCAGGCGGAGCTCACGGCCAAACGCCCGGAGGAATTCAAAGGGCCGACCACCGTACATTTCATGGTGTTCGTCGTGGATATCGATGACATTGATGATGCGGCCCAAAACTTCACCGCCAATGTGTATCTGCGTCTTCGCTGGAAAGATGCGCGCTTGGCCAATCCCGAAGGGGCGATTCGCCAAATTCCCCTATCGGAAGTGTGGAATCCCAGACTGTTGCTCGCCAACCAACAAGGGGTTATTCCGCACTCATTGCCTGAAATTGTGCAAGTTCAGCCTGATGGAACGGTCATGTATCATCAACGCTATACGGGGAAGTTATCTCAACGGTTGATGCTGGCTGATTTTCCCAGGGATAGTCATAACTTCACGATTCAGTTTGTGGCGGCGGGTTATCAGGCCGACGAATTGACGTTTGAGCCTGAGTCCATGAGAAATATTCGTGGCGGATCCATGGCAAACACCTTGTCATTGGCGGATTGGAAGATTTTGCGGTTCGAAGCGATCGTGGCTCCCTACAACCCGATTGAAGAGATACACACCGCAGGATTTGCCTTTCAATTCCAGGCCAAACGCTACGTCGGATATTACCTCTGGCAGGTGGTGTTACCACTGGCGGTCGTCGTCATTATGTCGTGGGCGGCTTTCTGGGTCGGACGGGAGCACATCGGCGTCCGGATCGCGGTGGCGACGAGTTCCGTTCTGACTCTCATCGCGCATCGATTTGTCCTAGCCAGCTTGCTCCCCCGTCTTCCCTATATGACCCACCTGGACTATTTCACCGTCGGGAGTACACTCCTGGTGCTCCTGGCGTTGATCGCGGTGATCGTGACAGGCTTTCTTGCCGCCCACGGTCATGATCGCCACGCGCGAAAAATCGATTTCTTCGCCCGCGGGGCTTTTCCGGGCGCGTTTTTGCTGTTGTTAATCTGGTTTCTGATGGGATGAGCCCTTGGTGCTGGGCGAACACCATAATCTTCTCGAGAGAAATACCTCCAAACCTAGACTCCACCAATTCATGCCGGGTACAACTCTCTCCCATCATCAGGCAGTACAGGATCCAATCTCATGCGGGCTTAATCCAGCCAAAATCCGAATCGCCCTGACAATGGACGATTGGCGAGTTTCCGTGTTAGATCACATCCTCAATGTCTCTGATGGAGACCTTCACATGATGTTCTAGTTTTTGGAACTAAATTGACTCTTTGCATGATGGTGAAAGACCTAACGATATACCATCCACCACGCCACCTTGGAGAAAAATTAAAATGATTTTCGTAAGACTGGTATTGGGATTGGGAATGTTTTTCGTAACCCAAGCTGGTGCTGCCGAACCTGGGGCCAGTGACACCGAGCTGGCCAAGAAGACGCAAAATCCTGTAGCGGATCTTATTAGCATTCCTCTTCAAAACAACATGAACTTCGGGCTGGAGCCCAACCATCGAACACAAAACGTCCTGAATATTCAACCGGTGATTCCCTTTCATCTCACAGACGATTGGAATCTTATTACCCGGACGATCATGCCTGTGATTAAACAACCGGATCTCCAAACCACCAGCGACGATACCTGGGGTTTGGGAGACACCAACATATCCCTATTCCTTTCACCGGCCAAAAGTGAGGGATTCATTTGGGGACTGGGTCCCATTTTGCAATTTCCGACAGGAACGGATGAAATGTTGGGTTCACGGAAATGGGCCGCCGGCCCGGCAGGAGTGGGCCTCTTCATGAAAGGGCCTTGGGTGGTGGGGCTGCTGGCCAACAACCTCTGGTCGTATGCGGGGAATAACGATCGCAAAGATGTGAGCCAGTTTTTTGCGCAGTATTTTATTAATTACAATCTCCCCCACGGCTGGTATCTCACCTCGGCTCCCATTATCACGGCCAATTGGGAGGCGGAGGGAAAAGGGAATAAGTGGACGATGCCCGTGGGCGGAGGCTTTGGCAAAGTGTTTCGTATTGGAAAACTTCCCTTCAACGCCAATATTGGGGCCTTTTCCAATGTTGTGCGCCCGGATGGAGGTGCGGATTGGACCCTGCGTTTGCAATTGGCCTTGTTACTTCCCAAGTCCATATTTTCCAATTGAACACGATACGGCCAAAGAGGACATCCCGACTACCAACCGTCAATCATTCGTGTGAGGTAAGAAAATGAATGTACCGTCATGTCTTGGGT
>JBATLR010000374.1:0-14621 GCA_049289415.1 Nitrospirales bacterium | reverse complement strand
CGGTAGGGGAGGTCTATTTAACGTATGCCAAAAAATACGGGGTCCCGGACACCGAACACACCCAACATGCATTGAATGCAGCTTTCAAGCAAACCATAAAAGACATGCCTCTTCCGATTTTCTCGGTGGAGCGGCCTGAAAAACTCAAGCAGTGCGAGCGGTTGTGGTGGTTTGATGTTGTGCATGCCGTTTTTTATCGGGTAGGGATGTTCGAAGGATTTGACGATTTTTTTGAGGAGGTATTCGAGGCGTTTGGGAAGCCTACCCATTGGGAGCTGTTTCCTGAAACACTCGAAATATTAGCTGAACTGAAGGGGAAAGGCTTTGAACTCGGAATTATTTCCAATTTTGATAGTCGGTTTTTTCAGGTTTCGCGTGGGCTTGGTCTCAATACGTTTTTTGATTCTGTGACCATTTCCAGTTTGGTCGGGTCCGCCAAGCCAACCAAAAATATTTTTGCTCATGCACTCGATGAGCATATGGTGATCCCTCAAGAAGCACTTCATGTGGGAGATCATCCTATTGAGGATTTCGAGGGGGCTCGACAGGCCGGTCTTCATGCCGTCTTGATTGATCGTTCAACAAATAGCCTCCCTCATCCACAGACCCTTTCAAATTTGATTCAACTGTCTTCATACGACCTTTTGCATCCCTAAAAACCCACCCTGCATTCAATTTTTTCTCACAACCCTCCCGAGTGCGAATTGAAGGCCAGATGTCCCGTGCCTTTCCCTAACCGACGGGTAATTAAGATGGTGAATTCTGAAAGGCCGAATGGCGGCCAGTGGTAAGGCACCAAAATCGTAAGGCAATCCTTCACGATACTAAGGAGCCCACAGAAAATCAAAATGGGAATACTTGACCATTTTGGCCATTCAGGTTACGGTTCACAATCAAAGTAGACCCTCTCAAGGCTGGTGCGGCCTTTTTTGACATGATGAACTCTTTCCAGGTGTGGATCCTTAAGTTAATACTCCTTCGTCAATAACACGAAGCCCGTGGAATTTTTTGCCATCAGTGGATTGTTGAATGGGTTAGCCGCTAGCGGGTTGGCCTCCTTTGTCTACTTCCGCGCTCCAAAGGATCCCAGGCATTGGACGTTTGGTTTATTTGGCATTGCCACTGCTTTATGGAGTTTTGGGTATTTTGCCTGGCAAGTCACGGATTCTGAGTTTTTTGCGCTCCTCAATCTTCGCATATTAATGGCAGGGGCCATCTTTATTCCCATTACGTTTCTGCATCATGTCTTGTATTTACTTGGGAAGGAGAATATTTATAGTGCCACTATTAAATGGAATTACCTTGTGGGAGGGGTCTTCCTTCTTGCCGATTTTACCCCTTTCTTTATTCAAGGTGTCCGTCCAATTTCTGTCTTTCCGTTTTGGGGTGTGCCTGGCCTGGTCTTTCATTTTTGTTTGATTTGGTGGGTCGGTCTTGTAATCTTTGCTCATTTTCTTCTTATTCAAGCCTATGCAAAGGAAAGGGGATTGCGTCGAAGGCAATTTTTGTATCTCCTCATAGGTTCTGGAATCGGATACATAGGTGGGGCTACTAATTATCCCCTGTGGTATGGGATTGAAATATTACCCTATGGGACCATTGGCTTTGCGGTCTATATTTCAATCGTAGCCTATACCTTGTTGCGATTTCACTGGTTGGAATTTTCGGTCTATGTTGAAAAAGGATTGTCCTATTTTGCTATTTTATTGTTTGTCTCACAGCCTGTGTATCCGATGCTGCTACTGGCGCAGAAATCCCTCCTGGGTGCCATTAATGTCAGGTTTTCCGTCGTGCAACTTGTGCTCCATCTCATGACGGTTGTGGGAGTTTATCAGATGAAAGTGGGAACGAAGGGTGCGGTCGCGAGAACCATACTCAAAGGCCGGGAATTGAGGACTCAGGCTCTCTCCAGATTTTCATCAAAAGTCGCGAACATGCATAATATTCAGGATTTGGGTCAGGCCATTCTAGAAACGGTCGGGAGAAGTGCTGGAGCATCGAAGGCCGCAATCTTTGTTTTGCAAGTTGAAGAAAATCGGTATAGAGCAGTTTCAAGCTTCGGGTTTTCTCCTGATCATCCTGTTATCCAGAATGGATGGGCTATCTCCGATAATCTGCCACAATTATTACTATTTACGCAGGCAAAAGTCTCCATTGGGGATTTGAAAGGTTTAGACTCAAGTGAAGGCGAGAGGCGTATAGCCGAAATATTAGAAGATGCCGGATTAGAGTTGTTCTTTCCGATCTTTGGGAATAACCAATTATTAGGCGTTTTGGCACTTGGCCCTACGTCTAATGAAGCTATTCGGATGATGGGTGGAAAAACATTTTGGAATACGATTATTCAGGAATCTGCCTTAGCTTTAGAAAATGCCATTTTGCGGGAAGAAATTCACCGTTCTCAAAATTTGCTTTGCCAAGTGGATCGCCTACGGTCCCTTGAAGCCATGGCCAATGGATTGACTCAGGAACTCCATAGTCCATTAGTCTCAATTAAAGCTTTTGTTCAAGTGGCTGAGTTGCGACGTCATGACGGGGAATTTATGGATAGGCTCCATCGTATAGTCGGAGAAGATCTTGCGAAGATCGAAGCCTTAACAAAAGAGATCAGAGAATATGTCAAGCCCTTATCGGGATCATTGAATGTAAAAGCCCATATCCACGATATCATTGATTCCTGTCTTTTGTTTGTCGCAAGCAACCCTTCTTACCATAAGACGATGATTGAGAAGATATTTAGTCCAGATGTTCCGATGGTCTCTGTAGATCGCCAAGGGCTCATGCAGGCCATTTTCAATGGCCTATTATTTCTCTTAAAGGACCCCTCGCATTTGTCTGGAACTTTGCGCATTGAAACGGAAGCTGATCGACAGGTTTTGGGGCAAAATTGGCTTCAGGTTTCGTTGTGGTGGAAAGCTGAAAAAACGTCAATGGATTCTGAGCTGGTTTCAATAGAGGAGTGGGACTTTGATAATTTCTTAATTGATGAACCGGATCCTTCCGCCACGCAAGGGTTAATCCTTGCACATCAAATTATTCAACGTCATTCTGGGCGTCTTCAGCTTTTAACCAATGAGCGTGGTATTCTTGGATTTCAAATCCAACTGCCCCTCAGTCTACCCTATGGCAATGAGTATTCCTTGACTTCCTTTCGTAACCCCGCCATTCCTCTTAAGCAAGTGAAGGTAACCCCAGACGCTGGCCATCCTTTTTCGTAGGAAAAATTGTTAAAATCCTGACTGTTGGGTGCTGACTCCATCTGAGTCAGGTCGGTATTTGAATTGCGTCATACTTCTTTTATGAATAGCTTTTCTCAAAATGAGTGTTCCATTTTTGATCATGTACCACTGGTTGTCTATCAGTGCACTCAAGAGGGGATTGATCGGAATTTTGAGTTTGTGAGTCCGTATGTTTATTCATTGCTAAGCCTAACTCCTGAGCAACTCACCCAAGATTCCAAAGCGTTTTTTTGTCGGATTCATCCGGAAGATCGGAATATGTTTTTGAGAGCTTGGGAGAAACACACCCATTTGCCTGCAACCATTCGGTTAGAGTATCGGATGCTCGGTGAAAGAAATCGAGTGGTTTGGGTTCAAGAAAATAGTGTGATGTCTCAGGGGAGTATCGAAAATCAAATGATCTGCCGTGGGGCGTTAATCGAGATCCCTGATCACCAACATATCAAAGAGGAATTGCAACGGTGGGACCGAGAGCTTCAATCCTTGACCGGTAATCTTCCCGATATTATTGGACGATTTGATCGCAAGAACCGTGTTATGTATTTAAATCGTTGGTGGGATAGCGTTGACCCAATTCCCCCAGAAAAGTATTTGGGGAAGGAACTCATTGAGTTGGGGGTTTCTCAAAAGGTCGCCGGTGTGTTTGAAGAGAAAATTCAATCGGTTTGTAAAAAGGGTATATCAGAGTCCCTGGAGATTTCCCATCCTACAGGAAAAGGACTAAAAAATTTTGAAATACGATTTTGCCCGGAGCCAACTGTTGGAGGACAAATTTTAACCGTCTTATTGATCTGTCGTGATGTGACAGACGTTCGAATGGCTGAGTTGGCTTTTAGAGACAGTGATGAAAAATTTCGCCAACTGGCCGAAACGGTGGATAGTGTGTTTTGGATCTGGGATGTAGACCTACAGCAAATAGTCTACGTGAGTCCTGCTTACAAACGACTTTGGGGCGGGGATCCCCAAAAACTCATGAATAATCCCTTTGACTGGTTGAGCATCGTTTTTCAGGAAGATCAGGCCAAGGTGGAAAATTTGTTCTTCAAGAGAATTGATGCCAAAGGCCTTGATATTGAATATCGAATCGTCACCCGTCACCATGAGCTGCGCTGGATCCATAACCGAACCTTTCCGGTGAAGGATTCATCGGGGAGGATTCACCGGATCATTGGGATTGCTCAGGATGTGACGGAAAGAAAGAAATGGGAGGAAGAGCGGTTGAGGGGGGCAAAGCTCGAATCACTTGGGCTCTTGGCTGGAGGTCTTGCCCATGACTTCAATAATCTGCTCACAGCTATTTTAGGCCAACTGTCTTTGGCGAAATATACATTGGACTCATCCGATCCGCTATTTAATCGAATTTCTGAAGCTGAACATGCCTCTTTGAGAGCACAAGATATTGCGAGGCAACTCCTGACTTTTTCTAAGGGCGGAGCTCCGGTAAAAAAGACTGTTTCCTTGAAAGAGATCTTGCATGAGAATGTACGATTGGTGCTCGCGGGCTCTAATGTCCGTCCAATTTTTAACATTTCCGATGATTTGTGGCCGGTCACTATCGATGCAGGCCAAATTTGCCAGGTGATTCATAATCTTGTGATCAATGCGAGGCAGGCGATGGAAGAGGGAGGAGAATGTATCATTCAAGCTCACAATATCACAGGGGATGGGGTTGAACTATCGGGTTTGGGAGCAATGACTTCCCATGCTCAGGATTGGGTTGAAATCCGCTTCATTGACAATGGGATTGGAATTTCAAAGGACAATCTAGAAAAAATATTTGATCCATATTTTACGACCAAGTCCACAGGGTCAGGGTTAGGACTTGCAACGTCCTACTCCATTGTGAGGAATCATGGAGGAGTGTTGGCTGTGAAGTCCGCACTCGGTGAAGGTAGTACCTTTTCTTTATTTCTACCCGCTATCCCCATTCAAGAAATGTCTCAAGAATTGCCGGAGCGGAGCGTGAAAGTAGGACAAGGCAAAATTCTGATCATGGATGATGAAATCCAAATTCGAAACGTTCTTGGTGAGATGGTGGAAACCTGTGGATACAGCTACCAAACAGCCAAAGACGGAGATGAAGCCTTGAGAAATTTTTGTGAGGCAAGAGAAATTGGTTCTCCATTTTCAGCCGTCATTCTTGATTTGACCATACCTGGTGGGCTAGGGGGGAAAGAAGTCATCAGTCGGCTGCTAACTATAGATCCTCAAGTCAAAGCAATTGTGGTGAGTGGTTATTCAAATGACCCTGTCCTTGCCAATTATCAGGAATATGGTTTCAAGGGTAGAGTCGCCAAGCCTTTTAACCTTGTGGATCTCAGTGTCGTACTTCATTCCGTTTTAGAGAAAACGACATCATAAGCTTTGGCTAAGGTGGGGTATCTTGGTATTTGCATAATTGTTTGTGAAAAAGGGGGAATCCTTATTGGTGATGGATTCCCCTTTTTTTCTATGGCCACTGCCCCCTTAACATGCCATGCTCCCGGCTATGTGAAGGGGAGGGACGGTCTTTCATTCCTGGTTAATTCTTTGTGATTACCAGAAATAGGTTGACCCCTTCAGGTTCTTGTTCAATACGGATTTGATTCTCTGTAAACCCGCATTCCTGCGCAAGCATAAGAAGGTGGTTTTTGCTTCGATGAAATAAATCCCATTTGAAAAGTTCCATATAACCGCGACTGGGATTCTCAGTGGTGAAATTTCCAATCACCATTTTTCCATTTGGTTTGAGAAGAGTAAAGAACCTTTTTAAGGTTCGCTTAAAAATATTGTCATTGAAATAATCAAATAACCCGGCCGACCAGATCAGGTGGTAGGTTTTGTTCGGTAAAAAACGAAACACATTTTTGTGCGTAAACTGAATATGAGAAAGAAAGTCACGGCAAAGGTCCTTGGCGTAATTGATGGCATGTGCATCCTGATCAACGCAATCAATCTCGAGCTTGGATGTCCCAAGAACCTTGAGCGCTTCGTACATATCGCGTCCAGGGCCGGAGGCTAAGTTGAGAATGTGGCTGGTTGACGGGGTTTCCATTTTTGTTTTCCATAATTGGTCAAGGAAAAATGATAATCGGTTTCTGACTGCCTTTGGTGCTTTTTGAGTATGAAAAAACTCGTCCCACTTGGATAAATGCGGGTTCGAAGATGTGGAGTAATTGTATATTTTTTCAATAATTTGATAATCGCCTGCATATCCTAGCGGTTTATGGTACGCCCAGCCCTGAATGGTTGCGGGGGAGAGTGCTTCTCCAAAAGCCGCTCGAATCAACTCTAATTGATCAGCGGAAAAGATCTTGTGTATATTTTCTCGGGAAAACTGTTGAAGGAGTGTATTTAGCAAAGGATAGTCTGTTAGGTTTGGTCCTCCTTTTTTTGAGAATCCGGAAATGAGTTCAGCCGTGCTTTGGGCAAGTTTTTGAATCTCTGTGGCTCCACTTGGATAAAATTGGGAAAGTGGGATCGTGTGTGGGAGCATAAGAAACCTCCTGTTTGTTGTTTGAGATAAATATAATGTTGAACATTGAACATATCCCTAAACGTCAAAGACGGTAGAGACTGGAATGCACGGAATGAAAATGGGAAAAAATGTGAACGGAAGAATATCTTAATGTTCCCCTGAGAGGGGGCAGGGGAGGGGCAGTTCCTGGTCCGGAATTCGTCCGCATAGTTGGACAAAGGCCCGGGATTCCTGAAGGTTGACCGCTAGGAGTGATTTAGAGAAATCATAGGACCTCGTCTATTCCCTCAGTTTTTCAATTAGAAGGAACATGTGGATGGGGGAACACATGAAAAGGAACATAACGGTCCTGCTTAATGTGCGGGACATTACCCGATCTTAGAGACCCCTGTCTAGAAAAATTAATGTGACGGTTTTATGGAATGTCATGTAGTGGATGACATTTTATTTTCTGTTTGAATAAAGTGATGTTTTGGTTTAATTTTTAATTCTTGCGTAGTAATGGGAAATGTATTGCGAATGTGGTGACGCCCTGGCCTGTTTTGGCTAGGATCAAAACTGGAAAAATTCTGGTTGATGGCGAAGATAAAAAAACATCAGAGTGAAAAAAAATCTAGGCCCCAAGCTAAGGTTGTTCAGGGCATTCCAAAATCAAAAAAAACACAATTCCAGAAACGCCTCCTGACATGGTACGGGGAATTCGGGCGGGATCTTCCATGGAGGAGAACCACCGATCCGTATAAAATTCTGGTTTCTGAGGTCATGTTGCAACAGACACAGGTGGATCGGGTTATACCTAAATTCCATGAGTTTCTTGGGAAATATCCCACCCTGAAGGATCTAGCGGTAGCTCACCCGGATGATATTCGCAGGACGTGGTATCCCCTCGGGTACAATATTCGACCATACCGTCTTCATGGCATTGCCTGTGAGACGATTGAGCGTTATGGCGGAGCTATTCCCAGCAAGGCGGAAGAGCTCCTTTCTCTGAAAGGTATTGGTCGGTATACCGCAGGGGCCATCAGATCATTTGCCTTTAATAAAGATGCGCCTATTTTAGACACTAACGTGATGCGGGTATTGCACCGGATATTTATTGGGAAAGGGGAGGCCAAGAAGCAGAAGACCGTGTTATGGGTTCTCTCTGAAACACTCATTCCCAGAGGCAAAGGGTATGATTTTAATCAGGCGTTAATGGATTTTGGGGCCATGATGTGTACGGCCAGAAAACCCACGTGTTTATTGTGTCCAATGAGGAATATTTGCCTCACCGTTTCTTCGGATGAAAGGTAGGGATCTGCAGGAGTCGTCAACTATTGTTGTGGCCGCCGCCATTATCTGCCGGAAAGATATGATTCTTTTGGCAAGGAGAATGCCGGAATCCTATCTAGGGGGGCTTTGGGAATTTCCAGGAGGAAAGAAGGAATTTGGAGAGACTTTGGAAGATTGCTTGCGTAGGGAGGTGAGAGAGGAGTTAGGGGTGGATATTAGTGAGCCCCTTCCGTTTCATGCTCTCCATTATCAGTATCCAGAAAAAGTGGTGGATCTGAATTTCTATACCTGTTCCATCATTCAGGGCATTCCTCGAGCGTTAGAGTGCGCTGAGATCGCCTGGGTTTACAAGCATGAATTGAATTCCTATGCTTTTCCTCCTGCAGATATCCCTGTTGTACACAAAATCCTTCAATCTGGGTATTTGGGCGAATGAGTTTTTCTGGTTTTCAGAAGGCTTCATGGGACATGAAGATTATCCTTGATTTCTAGGCCATTCAGGCTACTATGTCTAAGCGAGCAAAATTGTTAAGGATTGAAATTTGGCTGCTATCCGACGCCGTTCCTCACGCTTCACTGATGTTTTTCCTAATTCGGGGTACGAAGAAAGCATCCATAAAGGAGATAAGGTTTGACACTCTCCATTTGATCGAGTTCTCGGTCGATTTGTGATCATTGGTACTGACGTTGGCCCCTTTCGAGACAGTTCCTTACCAGACCAGAGGGCGACTTCGGCCGTCTGATTGACCTGACCTTGCCTCAAAAACTCATTCGGGGGCAGGGGTCCGAGTGAGCAACGCGGGCGGCGCTGATTATTGTCTAGCCTCCAGGTTTCGATGATAGGTCTGGCGGCATTGGGAGAGACGAACTGAGGGACGTTCAAGCACTCGTCTCGCAGGCGCCCGTTATGTGATTCTTTAAAGGCATTTTCCACAGGCTTTCCCGGATGGATGAAATCAAGCTGCACCCCACGGCGGTACGCCCAATTTTCAAGCGCCCGGGATTGGAACTCGGTGCCATGATCTCCGGTAATTGCTCGTGGGATAGGTTTTCCTTTCAGTGCGTAATCTAAGGCCTGACCCGCAATTTCTCCTGACATTCAACCCCCCGCCTCAAGCACCGGACTTTGCCAATTCTAGGTATCGACGATCGTGAGAATCCGAAATGGGCGTCCATCCGCCAGGGGATCATGGATGAAGTCCATACTCAAACGCTCGGTCGGTTCTATGGGCGTGGGAAACGGACCGCGAGGCAACGCAATAGGCTTTCGTCTCCGGACCTCGCATGCGCAAATGTAATCCTTCGAGGCGTTAAAGGCGGCGGACTCGCTTCCGATTCACGGGTCAGCTTTCGCGACGCAAGAGGACCCAGATCTGCAGATAGCCAAATCGCGGACGAGCAGGAGCTAAATCACGAATCCGAAGGCGCAACGCCGCTTGATCCTTGGTCCGACTACGTCGGTACCAGGAAGAGCGCCCACTGAGCTAACCGACAGGCCCCCGCACAACTCACCGAGAACGTCCGCGGAAATCTCTGTCCCAATTCTCGACGGCGCGGGGGCTTCAGACTTTTTCCGCAAAGCCACCGACGCCATGGGCTTATCCAGGGGAAGGCCTAGATACTTGTGCATTGGTATCTCCGCCTCGCTCTGGGCTACCATTTATCTCCATAAGAGACTTTTTCTCAGGTTTAGTTAAACTACCGTCTGAAATCAATCTGGAAAATTTCGGACATGGAATCATGTACGAGATGTTGCCATTTGGAGCAATTGGGATATGCGGGATGGGGAAATGGACATACATTGCTAATGCAATGCCTTGAATGTGACGAAAAGGCCGGATGTGGCGGATAAATGGCGGTGATGTGGATAAGGGGTTATAGAAAGAAACAGCCAAATATTGTCTCTGGAATACCTTTGTAATTGATGTTTGCCAGTGCCAAATGACGTTTCGATATTTATATGGCCCCGAAGAAGTCCTCCGGGTGAGTCAATCTATGGATGTAGGATCATGATTTATTCTATTGAGCGGAGGTGTCTTGAAGGCGTCGAATTTCTTCAGCTTGTTGGTCTACGATTTTTTGAAGGTCTCGCAACTGGGAGTTCAGCGAATCTATGGTCATGGGTGCTTCAGTATTTTGCTGAGGGGTTGTCTGTACGCCAGGTTGGGTTGGTTGATTCTCTTTGCTGAATGGAGTTAAAGAGTCGAGACTTTGATAGTTGATGGCAATGCCATGGGACGTCGAGGGAATTGTCATGAAGTTTTGGCCCTCTTCTGCCCTTATGATAGATTCCTGATGGGAAAAGACCAGAGAGGGTGGCTGAAGTTTTTGAGAAGTATTTTGCATTTTTGGAGATACCCCAGGGTAGGGTTTAAATTTTTCCAAAGTCAACAGAAGAGAGGATGGAGGAAAAACGGCAAGCATTCCCTGGATCGGAAAATGCTGCTCATTAGTCGGTGGACACTTAA
The DNA here is from genome assembly GCA_049289415.1 of Nitrospirales bacterium. Classification (GTDB taxonomy): domain Bacteria; phylum Nitrospirota; class Nitrospiria; order Nitrospirales; family UBA8639; genus Nitrospira_E. Next base: position 4,185 of record JBATLR010000374.1, on the reverse strand, counting down.
AATGGATAACTTCCTCTGGTGTGACCTGAGAAAATGCCATGGATATGTGGGGTGCCAAAAAATCTATTTGAGATGGAGAGAATGCGGGAACGGGATGGTGCTTTGAAAGCAGTAATTGTTGGAGTATGCCTTCCTCTTGTCTGATGGTCATGCCATTTAAAATCTTCGCAATAAGAGATTCAGAAAGAAATGCTGGATGCTCTGGAGCCTGCTTCAGAGCGTGAGATGTTTTTAGCGAAATAACGCACTCAGGCCCTTCATAGAGAACCGTTTCTACTTCAGGAGTCCACGAGCACTGCAAATTGAAGATTCCCAGGGTAGCGATAATCAAACATTGTTTAGTGAATCCTAGCGGCTTGAAATGACCTAAAAACGGTGTGAATGAATGTGGCAGTGTTTGGATCACTTCGCCAGGTGTTCAGGAAACAAAAGCTAGAATTTTCGTGACGGCAATGGAGAACAAAAGCAGATGGTAATTGTCAGGCTTGTCGAATACCACAGGCACGGGCAATTCCCTCCTGATATCGTGACCACAAGTTCAATGCCTCTTCTAATAGCGAGAGTACCTTGATCTGATCACCGCTTTCATCGGTATGATGTGTCACCATGTCATACACCGTTTTCCGAGATCCTGCGGAAAACATATGTTGAGCACGAATGTAATCCATAAATGCCGGTGATAAGCTTTGGTGCTGACTTAAGTAATGTTTCCGGACGATATCTTCAATCTCATCCTGGTTTTGTGCTGGCTTGGGATATAGCACTTCTTCCGGATCGTTGGCCGTTCCTTTTATAAAAATTGAGAGAACTGCCGCTCCCACCGACCACTCTTCTTCCTGGCATATTTGATTTAACCATTCTCGATATCCACGGCTTGATGCCAACAGTTCCACATCCCGAAATCCAGCCCTATCAAATCCCAATCCATTCATCATGTGAAGAAATAGTTCTTGGTGAGGCTGCCCAAGGGAGAACCCCCCGGTTTCCTCTTCATAGATAATTGTGGCAAGCAGCCGGCGTGCCTCCCATGGAGGATTTTTCCCAAGAACCTGAGCGAGGAGTACGGAGAAATCGCGAACATAGACGACGTATTCCTGATGAAAAAAAATATTCAATTTTTCTTTAGTAATGGTACTACCTTCCAGAAAGGGAGTGGCCCAGTGATGTTTTCGGCGAAGCACATCAAATATTCGGTCACGAAATTGTTCTGGTGAAAGTTTTCTCATACAGAGGGGTTATCCCTTATTACGGCCTATTTGCTTGAAATGAAAAGGTGGGCTTTTAAGTAAATACAGGATTATGATAGACATCGTACATGCCTATGTATTGATAGCACATTATCACATATCAAAGGAGTCAGTAACAATGCAACCAATTAACCTGGCCGATCCTGATGCCATTTTAGAATTTTTAGCGAAGGTGACTCTACGCGGCGAAGGAGTTACTGCCGAAAATTTAATGGAATATGTGATGGATGAGGGATTTACCGAGCCCACGTACTTAAGTGCCAAAGGTGAAGATCCTCTGGCATTTTACCAGGGACACCCCAATGCCTGGGCGATTTATCAAATCCGCGAATGGAAACGGGTTTTAATTATTTCTGGAGGAGCAGGAAAGGAAAGGCGAGCCCAAATTACCGAAACTCCTTAAGCATATCTAAACTTTGAGTAAGGTTTAGGTTTAGTGAGGAATGGACTAACTTTTTCTGATGAGTAGCGTTTCACTCCTACTTTTGTTGGAACAGAACGTTTCTCAATACCAGCCTCCTATTAATTTCCCTTCTTCAAAATAGAGATATCTGTGCTTAATCGTGCTTGAATCCAGCCAGTCTTCATAGATCCATTCTTCTCGTCGTATCCCTTTTTCCGTATAGCTGACATTCATTTGATACGGGGAGCCCCAGGCATCCATCACTTGCTCTCGACTCATCCCAGCCATGACAGATTTATCTTGTAGGTGCTGTTCAAAGGTTGGGTCAAGTAATCGTGGTACAACTCCCCATCCGACCATCCAGAGCCCAAAAGCTACCAAAAAACCATATATTGTGAGCCGAACCGGACGTCGACAGATCCATGGGGTAATTTGAGATTCGTTGCTTGTCGGCCTGGAGAGCTGTTCAGTCTCCGGATGGGAAATGTTTCTCTCTGCAGATAGTGACGGTGAAGACATTTTTAGATTTTCGTGTGTTATCATAATTAAGGTAATTTACTCATTAATCTAACAGTGGATTTCCAGGCGGGTCAAGGTAGAACTGTATGTTTCTTGAAGTTGAACAGAACCCGAATTTTGAGGGGTCATATTTCATGAGGTTTAAGGAGTTAGGACCTCCGCGGCGGGTATCCCATGTAAAATCCTATGATCGGATTTCCCAGGGAGAATGGTGTGTGGTGACGGGGTGGTGTGATGATCCTGATCAACCACTGTGTCCTGCTTATGCGCAAAGGGTAGAAGATTCAGGTGCTGGTTCAGCCTTTATCGTTTTTGGAGGAAACTGGGGTATTCGACTAAAACTCGCAAACGATGCCAATGATTGGAATATTGAGGACGCCAATCAATGGGGCGAGGGCTATTTATCATTAGGAGAAGAACGGGATCTTAGATTTGAGTAAGGTTGACGAAGGGTGAAGCTCTAAACAAAACTTGGGCAGAAGATCAATCCTCATAATGGGGTTGAGGAACGGATTTGATCGGTGCCGATGGAGCAGGAAGACGTTTCTGGAATTCGGGTGAAAAGGGGTTGAGGATGGGTTCATGAGTTAATCGTTGCTGAGTCCTGACGAGTTGCAGGCTTTGAGTCGTGATTTCCAGCCGGTCAATCGGGATGTCGACAGAGAGGATATTGGGAATTCCATTAATGGCGAACATTTGGTAGGCCAGCGACCAGGTGAGCTTTTCTTTTCCTTGTTCTTTGACAATGAAATCGGCTTCCGGTGAAGGAGACCCCTTGAACAGCAGGACCCAGAGATTGGATCGGAAGGTTGGCGCTGACGGTTCTGTCGGAGGAACAAATTCAGGGACAAGGGAAGGAATGTCTTGTAAGGGAATTGCAGGGGAAAATTCCACTTCGCATCGCTGAACATACAAGGTCGGAATGTTCTTGCCTTCATTTAAATCGGGAATATAGGAGAAGGAATAGCGAACTTGGATGCCATTCCGGGCATAGGTGTAAACATCTTCGCCATTTCCTGGTGAAACCAAGTTTTTGAAATATTTTTCCCAATCGGGGAATGTGTAGTAGCTGAACACACGGAGGGCGGCTTTTCGGGATCGAACCGCCATCGGAGTTCCTAGTGTTTGGCGTAGCTCTTCTTGTGTTAAACCTAAATAGCCGTCTTCAAAATAGGGCTTGGCTGAACCAGGGGTAGGCCACAAGATTCCCCCTATGCTACAAAGTATTGTAACTAATGCGGCAAAGGCCACCCATAAAAGTGGCCTTTTACAAAGTGGGAAGGAAAATGTCATAAAAAGAGAGTGAATTTCGTAATCCTATTTCTTGAAATTCCTAGAAGTCAAGAATGGGGGGTGAGAAATGGCTGATAGGCCTTGAGTAGTTGACCGTGAGTTGGGATGTTTCTTGAATGATGAGGGGGTAAGAATGAGCACATTAGAAGCGGCTTTGGAATCTCGAATCCTTGTGCTGGATGGAGCCATGGGTACCATGATTCAGGCCCATAATCTAAGTGAAGGGGATTTTCGCGGGACGCGTTTCGTGGATCATGTCTGTGATGTCAAAGGCAATAATGACCTGCTAAGCCTGACGCAACCAAAAATTATTGAAGATATCCATGTGCAATACCTTCAGGTTGGCGCCGATATCATCGAGACGAATACCTTTAATTCCAATGCCATTTCTCTAGCCGATTATCAGATGGAGGATTTGGCCTATGATTTAAATCTAGCAGGGGCACAATTGGCCAAGCGTGCGGTGGCTCGGGTACAGGCAGAGAAACCTGGTTGGACGTGTTGGGTCGCCGGGGCCTTAGGCCCCACCAATCGAACTGCATCGATGTCGCCTGATGTGAATAATCCGGCATTTCGAGCGGTCACCTTCGATGATTTAGCCGCAGCGTATTATGATCAGGTTCGGGGTTTGGTGGAAGGTGGCGTCGACCTTCTTCTGGTCGAAACCATTTTTGATACGTTGAATGCGAAGGCCGCTTTTTATGCTATTGCCCAGTACAGCGA
>JBATLR010000373.1:0-8931 GCA_049289415.1 Nitrospirales bacterium | reverse complement strand
CCCCAGCCGGCGAGCGAGAAAAACCATTTCATCAGAACCGGATGGGGGCAGGACAAGGTCCTGGGCGTGGCCACGAACAATTCTGAGGCCATCAATGAGTTGTCGGAAATACAGATAGTGGTCTTTGAGTTGTGCCCCTTCTTCAAGGCTGAACAGGCCTTCCCCGCTCAGGTGATCGATGGCCTCGAGGGTATTGTGAGTACGAATGGAGGGATGGTCGTGCCCGTGCATGAGTTGAAGGTATTGCACGGTATACTCCACATCGAGGAGGCCACCCGCTCCGTATTTCACATGCGTGGTTCCCGGACGGACCAATTCTTTGATCTGACGTTCACGAAGATGGAGGGCGGTCTGCAAATCCCAAGGGTCGGGGGCATAGACAAATTGGTCACGATGCTGCTCCACGGCTTTTCCGACCGCGCGATTGCCGGCAAGAAACCGGAGCTTAATAAGGGCCTGTCGTTCAAAGGGGGCGGCTCCGCCCTCTGAAGTATAATACCGCTGGATTTCTTCGAGGGAATTGGCAAGGAGCCCCTTCTCTCCATGGGGCCGAAGCCGGGTATCCAGATGAAAAATGCCTTCCTGTTTGGCTTCAATCCATTGGAGAAATTCCTGCGCCCAGCGTTCAAAATAATCCGAGGAGAACTGCGCGGTCTGACCGCGCGGTGGTTTGCCCGGCATGTGATAGACGAACAAAATCTCGATATCGGAGGCATACCCTAATTCGCCGCCTCCAAGTTTCCCTAATCCAAAGATCGCCATCGACGGCTGAGCGGTGAGGGAGGCTTTCGGATTGATCGCCTGTTGAGAATGCAAAAGGGCCTGATTGAGAATGACATCAGCGAGATTGGTCAGGGCTTGGGAAAACTGCGGGAGCGGACTATTCTCCAGGAGATGACGCATGTCGATGCGAAACAGTTCTTCATCTTTCCATTGATTCAAACGCTGCTTTTTGTTGGCGGGAGTTTTGGCTTTGAGCAATAACGGCTCGATGGCCTTGTTGAGTATAGCTTTTGACCGGATCAGGGGACCTTTTTGGTACTGATTCATCATGGGCAACAAATTGTTATGCTGCCGGCGAAGTAAGTCCTCCCAGAGGTAATCACTGCTGCCAAAGAGTTGCGCCAGCCGTTCCAGCGTGGAAGCCTGGCTCAGCTTGGTGAGATGCGATGGGGTATTGGCCTGCTCTAACCATTGATCCAGGAATTGATCAAAATGGTCGAGCGCTTTCCCGGGATCCGGTGCCCACCTCAGATAATGGGTGAATTCTTTCAGTAAGGTGGCCGCCGTTCGCAGTTCCTGTTGTTCGGCTTTTCCCTGAATTTTTTCGCCTTGTCGCCCGCGGACGTAGAGACGGTTGCGGACGCGATGCTTGGCGACTTCAATCTTGGCTTTCACAATATAGATGCCGCGCATGGCCAGGGCATTGGCAAAGGTGTATAAAAATGCCGGCGTATCGGTTGAGCTGATATCCAGGATGGTTTCATGACTGCCGCGCGGGTTGGAAAAGCTGATATGCACCGGATGGACCATCTCTGTCGGTTTCTGCCGCATGTTCTCTAAATTCTCAATGAGCCGGCGATTCACCTGGCGACGGGCTTGCCGGATCTGATTCTTTTGAAGAAGGATGAGGAGGGCCGTCACCATCTCTTGAAGCTCACGTTGTTCGGGTTCCTCGAATTTCAAGTCTTCAAGCGCCTGCACATGAAAGACATCCACCACAATTTTTCGGGTCAACCCTCGAGTCCCATGTGAAGATCCACCCATGGGCAGGTGTCCCGGAGATGATTTCGTGGAAAGGGAAGGGGGGGATGTGGTTTCCAGCGAGGTGAATATCGTGGCCTCGCGAATGTCCAATCCAAAGGACGATAAGACGCCACAGAACATGGCAAATTCGGAAAAATAGTCGTACCCCACCAGGGTGAGTTGATATTGCCGGGTGGGGAGAGTCCGGATCGAGATAGCACAGGGGCGTTCAAACGTGAGCTGGTTTGCCAGAGCTAAATGTTCCAGGATAGCGGCGGGAGAAAAGCTGTCAAAATAATCCGGGTCCATTTGCCGGACAAAATCTCTGATCAAGGCCGGACGAAGATCAGGACATTGGGTTTGATACGACTGGATCCGCTCGGCTTCGTTCATGGTGCCGAGTATACTGAAAAATTGTTGCATTGTAAGGTCTGCCGCGCTCCCGTATAATTTTCCCTTTGACGATGAGCGCTTTCAAACCACACGCAGCTTCTGAGGGCGATCCTCCCGCTGCCTCCCTTCCCGATCCGACGCCCTTACTTCTGGCTTCTGGACTTCCCTCCCAAGACGTGGCTCACATTCTTGAAGCCTATAGCCTTCAGGATTGGAAACGGGCCGACCAGAATCTGCAGGCCATGGCCGGAGAACCGGTCACCCGAAAAGCCCTGGCAACCATTCTGCCGGCGGTCTTAAGCAGCGTGGGGCGAACGGCGGACCCGGATCAGGCTATCAATGAATGGGAACGGTATGTCGATTCCGGTATCCAACGGCTCCAACTGTTTCAATATTTAGCGATGGTCCCGCATGTGGTTGAAGTATTGGGAGCGGCGTTCGGGAATAGTCCGGCCATGGCACAAACCTTTATTCGTGATCCGTTACTCGTATATTGGATTGAAGATGACGGGGTTCTGCGACGGCGGATGACGCGGGCGGCTCTTGAGGCCAACGTGCAGGGTGCCCTCAGTACGGTGACGAGTTTTGAGGCAAAATGTGAAGCGTTACGACGGCTAAAGCGGCGCGAAATGCTCCGGATCGGGATTCGGGACTTATTGGGCATCGCCACGCCGGTCGAAACCTATACGGTATTATCGGATCTGGCCTCGGCCGTCATTCAGGCGGTCTATGAGCTGGTGAACCGGGAGTTAACGCAGCGGTTTGGCGATTTTGGAGAAGGGACATCGACCGGGAAAAAGGGAGACGGTTTCTCCGTGCTGGCCATGGGGAAACTCGGAGGATGGGAGCTTAATTATAGTTCGGATGTCGATCTGATTTATGTGTACCATGCCCCCGAAGGAAAGACGAAAGCGGGGAGGGGCCAAACCAGAATTTCACGGGCACTGTATTGTGAAACCCTGGCCAGGGAACTCACTTCGGTCTTAACGGCGCCCACAGCGGAAGGGGCCTTGTTTCGAGTCGATCTCCGTCTCCGTCCGGAAGGGATGGTCGGGCCGTTGGCCTCGTCCCTTGAAGACGCGCTTCATTATTATGCCGGTCGAGGACGAACCTGGGAACGTCTGGCCTTTCTCAAAGCCAAGCCCATTGCCGGAAATCTCCGTGTGGGGCAGGCCTTAATCAAGGGGCTGAGAAACTTTGTGTATGGGAATGAAGAAAACGAAGGTCAGGTTTTTCCGGCTATTCACTCACTCCGGTCTCAAATTCTGACCAAGATGATTCGACGAGGGGAAGTCGACCGGCATGTCAAACTGGGCATCGGAGGCATTCGGGAAATCGAATTTATTGTGCAAGCCCTTCAACTGCGCTGGGGCCAGGCGTATCCTAAAATCCGTGACCGGCAGACACTCAAAGCGTTGGTGAAGTTGACGCACATTGAGAAACTGACGGCACAGGAGGCGCGCCTGCTGAAAGAGTCGTATGTGTTTTTGAGAAATCTTGAGCACAAACTTCAAATGGTCCATGAATTTCAAACGCATCTGCTCCCGAACAAGACGGACGAGATTGCCAAATGTGCCGTCAGAATGGGTTACCTCCAACGGGGAACCGTGGGGCAGGCCACGGAAACATTCCTGAACGATTATCGCCGACATACCACCACCGTGCATCAATTATACGAACGCATCCTATGTGTGTCATCGTCCTAACTGTTCGACGATTTTTCCGGATATGTTCGTTTTTTCATGCTCTGTTCGACGGTCGCGCTTCAGGGAAGGGGAAGAATGTCGAGTGTGAATCGATCTAAGGGGTTGAAATCCAACGCGAGATTGTTATCTGTATAGTGCGAGACAAATTCTGGACGTATACATTCTTGATTGAGGGGGAAGCCAATGGACCTTAACCGAATGACGATCAAATTACAGGAAGCCTTGCAGGCTGCCTCGGGGATCGCGATGCGACGAAGCCATCAAGGGATTGATGTAGAACATCTCCTGCTGGCGTTGTTGGAGCAATCCGGTGGATTGGCTCACCCGATTTTAGAGCATACGGGAGTCTCTCCGACCGCCGTCAAAAATGCCGCAGAACAAGCGCTGCAGAAGGTGCCTCAGGTTCAGGGGAGTGGGGCGCCTCCGGGTCAGGTGCATCTCTCTCCGCGTCTGGCAAAGGTGCTCAACCAGGCTGAAACGGAGATGAAGGAACTTCGGGATGAATTCTTGAGTGTCGAGCATGTCATCCTGGCCATGGTGGCCGAAGGGGGCGTGTTTACCTCCATGGGACTCAAGCGGGATAAGGTGCTCGCCGGTCTTCAGGAAGTGCGGGGCAATCAACGCGTGACCAGCCAGGATCCTGAGGGCACGTATCAGGCATTAGAAAAATATGGCCGGGATCTGACCCGGTTGGCCAGCCAGGGAAAGCTGGATCCGGTGATCGGCCGGGATGAAGAAATTCGTCGTGTGGTGCAGATCCTGTCCCGCCGCACCAAGAACAATCCGGTCCTGATCGGAGAACCGGGAGTGGGGAAAACGGCCATTGTCGAAGGACTGGCGCAACGGATCATCAAAGGGGATGTGCCGGAAGGACTTAAAAATAAACGCTTGATCGTGCTTGATATGGGAGCCCTGGTGGCAGGTGCCAAATTTCGCGGGGAATTTGAAGAGCGGTTAAAAGCCGTCTTAAAAGAAATTCAATCCTCTCAGGGACAAATCCTCTTGTTTATCGATGAATTGCACACGGTCGTGGGGGCTGGAGCGGCGGAGGGATCTATGGATGCCGCCAACCTGCTGAAGCCGATGTTGGCCAGAGGGGAACTCCATCTGATCGGTGCCACCACGCTGGATGAATACCGGAAACATATTGAAAAAGATGCGGCCTTGGAGCGGCGGTTCCAACCGGTCGTGGTCGATCAGCCGTCAGTGGAAGATACCATTTCCATTTTGCGTGGATTAAAGGAGCGGTATGAAGTCCATCATGGCGTGCGCATCAAAGACTCCGCATTAGTGGCCGCCTCACGCTTATCCAATCGTTACATCGGTGACCGGTTTCTGCCCGATAAAGCGATTGACCTCATCGACGAAGCCAGCGCGCGATTGCGAACCGAAATCGACAGCATGCCCGCCGAAATGGATGAGATTTCCCGAAAAGTCCTGCAATTGGAAATTGAACGGGAAGCCTTAAAGAAAGAAACCGATGCCGCCAGCCGCACCCGGTTAACCCATATTGAGGAAGAGTTGAAAACCAAACAGGCAGCCTTGAACGAATTAAAAACCCAGTGGGATGCCGAGAAATCGTCTGTCGGGAAATTACAAACGATCCGGCAGGAGATTGAAGGTGCCAAACAACAAATCGAGCAGGCCGAGCGGCAGTATGACCTGAATCGCGTGGCGGAATTACGCTATGGCACCTTGCCCAAACTGGAAAAATCCATGAAAGACGAGGAAGAGCGGCTGGCCAATCAGCAAGGCACCAGCCGTCTGCTCAAAGAAGAGGTCGATGAAGATGATATTGCCGAGGTGGTCAGCCGGTGGACAGGCATTCCCGTGAGCCGGTTACTCCAGGGCGAAGTGGAAAAACTGCTGCACCTTGATGAATGGTTACACAAACGCGTGATCGGTCAGGACGAAGCGGTCAAAGCGGTGGCCGAAGCCGTGTTGCGTGCCCGTTCCGGCATCAAAGATCCCAATCGCCCCATCGGGTCGTTCCTCTTCCTGGGGCCGACCGGCGTGGGCAAAACCGAGTTGGCGCGGGCGCTGGCGCATACCCTTTTCGATAATGAAGCCAACATGGTGCGTATCGATATGTCGGAATATATGGAAAAACATACCGTGGCCCGATTGATCGGCGCCCCGCCAGGGTATGTGGGCTATGAAGAAGGCGGTCAGTTAACCGAAGCGGTGAGGCGGAGACCCTTCTCGGTCATCCTCTTCGATGAAATCGAAAAGGCGCATCATGATGTCTTTAACGTCCTGCTCCAAGTCTTAGATGACGGGCGGTTGACCGACTCACAAGGCCGAACGGTGGACTTCAAAAACACCGTGCTCATCATGACCTCGAATCTTGGCAGTCAGGATATTTTGGAAGCCCAGCAACGGAATATGGATTACGAAGGGATTCGCGCCTTAGTGCTCAAAGAAATCCAACAGCATTTCCGTCCCGAATTCTTAAACCGGGTTGATGAAATTGTGGTCTTCCATCCGTTAAAACGGGAGGAACTGGCGCAAATCGTCGAAATTCAATTGGAACGGCTCAGGATCAGATTGGCGGACCGGCGGATGTCCCTGGAACTCTCGCCGGCGGCCGTGGCCGATCTGGCTGCGCGAGGCTACGACCAGGTCTATGGAGCACGTCCCTTGAAACGCCTGCTTCAACAGGAAATCGAAACGCCGCTCTCCCGGCTGATCATCCAGGGCAAGGCCGTGGATGGCCAACGCATTGTGGGCGATCTGGTCGACGGCAAATTCGTCCTCACCGCCCAGGAAAAAGTAGAGGCCTAACGCGACTCCATCAATCCAACGGGGGGCATCACGATCCTTCTCCCCGTTGGATTGCCCCTCTCAACGGATTCCCGTCAAATCACCTGCCAAGATATTCAATGAACAGCATGAGAAAATAGCCACCGGAAGGAATAGCAAAGGCCTTCAAAATGGGCTGTTCGGCAAACGGGCAAAACGCCCCTTTCTTAAAGTTCTGCACCTCGCTGATGACTTTCTGCACCTGAGCCTTGCCTAGAGAGCTTGAATTCGTGCTCAACATGGATGACAGGTTATTCAGAACGCGTCCCCGTGCGGTTTCAGCCGTTTGCCGGAAATGGAAGGCGGAAAAAATGGCCAATCCGATGTTGCTCCCTAGCACGATAAGCAGGCTGATCGGAAGATCCCAATCATCAAAAAATGAAGAGCGTGACACAATCATGACCAGGACGATGATAAAGGGATAATAGATTAAGGTCCCAACCACCTCTGTGAGCTGGCCACAAAACCACAGACTGCGTTGAATGTTGGCCAGAGCATCCTTCCGTGAACTATGGAACCATGGTTCCCGTGCCGTATTCCGAGGTGGCCATTCAACACCTGTTTGTAACACCCAATCCACCATCCGGGCACAAAGCCGTGTGGCATACACCACAAAAAACACCAGGAGCCACATGGTGCCCACGCTCAGAATAAGAATCGCCGTATCCCAATTGAAGCACGTCTCACCCCGGCAGGGGGTGGTGGGAAATCCGATGAGCAAAAAGATAGGGAAAGCAAACAGAACCAAGTAGACAGCCGTCTGGGCGACCACACGGGACCCTGCGCACCGTAGACCCATTAATGACGTATAGATGCGCCATGTTTCTCGCACCGTATGTTTGGGTGGTGCGCTACCCCTTGAAAAATCAGGACCAAATTCCATCCACTTTTTCCATTCGAAGCATCCGGAGCACTCTCCAGGAGAAAGATCGAATTCTGCTTCCAGTTGACGAAATTTGGCCTGCAGGGTTCGGTATCCCCGGCAAAGAAAGCAAAGACTCAAAAAGAACGCCCCCAACCGGAGTATTTCAGTTGGCCAGACACTGATACCTTCCAGCCAGACAAACGGTTCTCCATGCTCGAGTTGGTTGGTGATGGACATACACAGCCAGGAATAGCTACCGACGACGGCCACCAGGAAGATCCAGAACATGGGAGACTTGGCCGCCGCTCTGGCAAGAAACACCGCTCTCCGGCTCATGGCCACATAAATCAGCCAACTACCCAACAGAATACATCCCAGCAGGAAGAATGTTCCTAAACCTATGGGGGGCGCCGGCTCTCCATGTTCAAAGTCCGGCCGTGCAACATGGATGGAGCGGGTGCCGTCACTCAGGTCGTACGCACCCGTGAGTCCGACCTCGAAGACTCTTGGCGTTCGATGATGGGAGTGCTGGTCTGGTGAGTTGTCGCATACCCCTTGAACAAACAATCCGGAAGCCGTGTGACACACGGCGTCGGGGTCAATGGCCAGCAACGTGGACAAGAATAACGAGGTTTGATAGGCATCACGAAACGGGGGAATCGACCCTTGCACCTTGTCATCAAGACGAAGGCCGAAATGGGAGGCAATGAGAAGATTTCGAGTCCATTGGTATTGGCCCGGATGTAGGAGGCGGGCATCAAGGTCGGTGGTAAAGAAAAGGACTCCGGGAAATTCCTTCCGCAAGGCCTGGAGGAGGAGCAGTTTGTCATAGACATCTCCAGCCAAAATGCCTATGGCCTTAAAGCCAGGACAGGTTGGCCATGATCCTTCTCCCACGTTGTTCAGACACTCTTCTCGAATCCTTCGATCTTCCACTTGTATTTGCAACGCCAAACGTCTTAGATAATCGAATTGGGCCGGGCCTTCCGGTCGTTCAAGACCCTTATTAATTTTAAAAACGTTCTGGGAAAGGGTTCCGTCACCCTCGGATTTTCCTCCAGAAGCATTCGTACTCTGAGGAAGCTCACCGTCAATGCCACGAAGGTAGCTAAAGCGATGAACCCAATCAGGCCAGTCGACGTCTCCCAAATTCCTGATCTTGGTTAACAGATCAAGATCCGGAGTACGATGACTCACCTCAAGAAAGGTCAGTGGCAGTTTCCGCCCATAGAGCGTATCCCATTCCCCGATCAAGGCAATGTGATCTTGTTCGTCCGTAAAATCCACGTTTCGTTTGTGTAATTCCTCTAGCAGTTTCCTGGCCAGCTCTTCGTCCGTTCCTATGACGCGATGCACATCAAAACTCAAGGACTTCATATACTCCCAACACTGAGCTTCACGAGAACACTGTGCCTTATC
>JBATLR010000372.1:0-12228 GCA_049289415.1 Nitrospirales bacterium | reverse complement strand
CAGTGGGAACGGGCGAAAATGAGAGGGGGGGTTAATGCCTCGACTGTTCCAATGCTAATAGGGCAGTTTTGATGGGTAGTCCACCTCCGTAGCCAACCAGTTTTCCATTAGATCCGATCACCCTATGGCACGGCACGATAATAGAGACAGGGTTTTGGCCATTGGCGGCTCCCACGGCTCGTGAGGCCTTTGGGCTGCCGACCTGTTGAGCAATTTCCCCATACGACACCGTTCGGCCATAGGGAATACGTTGAAGAGCCTTCCAGACATGACGTTGAAAGGGGGTCCCTTGAAGGTTCAATGTGATCTGAAACCGTGTCCGGGAACCGTCAAAGTATTCCTCCAGTTGCTCAAGCACCGCGCGAAACGGCTCACGCGACTGTGTCCATGTCGGCTGGATGTCGAGAGGGTGGGCTCCATCTTGAAACTGCAGGGCCTGCAACCCATCTGAGTTTCCCACCAGGAGAAGGCGGCCAACCGGACTTGGACTAATCCAGTAAAAAATCTCGGAATCCTTGGAGAATTTTTGGGGCACTGGTGGCTTCATCATCATGATCCTCACGATTATCGCAGGTGAAACCGCCTAGGGTCCGGCCGAAATTGAAGATGGACAGGCTGCGGAACATTTTCCTATGATCGAACCATGTCCATTCAGCAACATTTGAATCATTGGTGTCAAACCAGAGGACTCTCTCTAGCCGACCTTAGTCAACAAACGGGCGTGGCCCTGACGAAATTACAGGATTTTCAAAAGGGCAACTGGGACCCTCCGTTGTCCACTATGGCGTTAATTGCCCAATCCTTGAATGTGCCTGAGTCCTGGCTCCATCATGATCCCCGAACCCTTCTGCGATTATGGAATGACTCTGACGAAGATAATCCTGAACTTCCGAGCACCTCTTCTCCCGATCCCCTATTTCAACGAATTATCCAAACCAGCCGTGATTACCAAGACCTCTTCGTTTTGCTCACGAGCCTGCTGCACCATGGTGATCCCAAGTTAATTCGCGCGGCCCAGGTTAACCTCCAAAGCCTTTTCAAGCAGGTGCGCCCTACCACTGTTCCCTGGGGGTCGAGACCTCCAGGACACTTCGAACCTCCCAACGATTAACCACTCAAACCCTCTTACCCAAAGGTTGAGTGGAACCAAAGAAAGAATTGGCTGTTATGAAAATGGGGCAGGAACGGGAGAAGAACTAACGTAACCGACCAAAGCCCTTTGCACGCTTTGGAGAAGCTCATCAACAGTAAAGGGTTTCTGCAGGGTGCAGATCGGCTGGAATATTTGGTGAAGGCCCTTCATCGTTCCACCAGATGCAGGAATATTTCCCGTCAGAGTGATCATCGGAATACTAGAAGATTGTTCAGAAACAAGTGCAGTGGGTTCGTCTTCTCGCTCTTCCATCGCCAACACATCCATAATAATCAAGGACGCTTGGAAATTTTCATGATTTTGGAGGCCTTCCTGACAGGACCCTGCGGCCATGACCGTGTACCCGGCCGTTTCCAAAGAAAGAGAAACGGATTCCCTCACCTGAATATCATCATCAATCAGCAAAATTCGATTCATGAGTTAACCAAAAGGTATTCACAAATAAAAATGCTCGTTACATTGAAAAGGACGCAATTTCCTTCACCATATAAACGAGCAATTTATGTTCCTTCCCAGCTACAATTGCCTTGAAGTAATTTTCACTTTTTAAAACAACGATTTATGAAATATTCCCAGAAATGGTTTGTTGATCGACATGAAGGAGGAAACATGCAATATGCAGGGATTATCATTCACTGTTTTCCCCATAATCTCCCTAATGAACCTCAAGACCACCGGACTGGTCCTGGAGCCACCCAAGCAACCCACCAAAAATCCTCAAAATTTGTGTAAGTGGATATCAAGCCTGCGACTGTTCCTCCATAGCCAGAATAGTTGAAATCCTAAGCCGGTAAGCATCGCGGCCAAGCCCACATATAATCCGGTCACTTGCCCATAAAGAACTCCGGCCAGTAAAAAGATGGAACTTCCAAACAGATACAAACACACGGCTTGAGTAATCACAGAAGTCATCCCACGATGAACGAACTGGCCTTGAAAAAAGCTTTCCCATGGACTCAAAGCGGGAAAAATCACCATGAGCCAGAGCGCTGTGGAAGCCAACACGGTCAGCTCAGGAGTCAGAGCCGCGCCCCATTCAAACCAGAGAGTGGAGAGAGGAGTGGCAGCAATCATAAAAAGGGTTCCGCTCGTACAGATGGAAACCAGCGTCACAAATTTCTTCAAAGGGACGAGAAAATGCGGTCGGTCATACAGGGCGACAACCACCTCCTGCATCGCCAATCCTCCACTCCGAAACACAAACGAGAGCCCACCTAACACCGGCCAGACAGCCAGGGACTCTATAGCGTTTGGCATCCGACTGATGGCCGCACTGACAATCGGTAAATTCCCAAGGGAAATGAGTGGAGTAAATGCGAGAGGCCAATAAAACACGCGTAATTGATTCAGTGTGAGAGGCGATGGATGCACAGGACTCATTTTAAGATTGGTGAGGATCGGACGCACGAAAAACAAAATAAAGCCAGCCTCGACCATTGCCCCAGAAGACATCGCGACCGTCGCCACGACAATCCCCGGCAAACTCTGTAGAACCAATCCGCAAAGTAAGACCGAACTGCTTACGAATAAACGAACCAAGGTTCCCAGCCCAATCAAGCGCGTCTGGCCTGCCCGAATCACCACTCCCTGAAAAAACCTTCTCACCGCAATCGAGAGCGTCCATGGCGTCATGCATTGAAGACCGATTCTGGCCGGTTCCACAATAATATCAGGGACACCTAACACGTCTTGGACGATCATCCCGTACACCGGCGTAAAGGCCACCACGATATGAACGACGGTCAGAAGACTTCCCAAGACCACAATGAAATTTCGAATAAGCCGGTAGGCCAACCAATCCTTACATAAGGCGGTAGACGCAACCAGAATCATAATGACGGGTGCTTCGATCAACAACGAGAGAGGAAAAACCACTCCACCATAGGCTGCTAAATGGACCTCAGGATCGGCCAAGCGGGAAACCGTGGCAGTGACCAGTGGAAACTCCAACCCCATGAGCATCCAACTCGCGGCCAAGGGCCACCACATGCGGAAAATCGTGTGGAACGGAGAAGGAGAGGCAGGTAGGGCCTGCGTGTTAGCAGTCACGAAACGACAAGCGGATCAAAAAGAACCCATATGCACACCGTCCAAAATGGACAGGAAACCTGAGAGGAGGCAAAAGGTAAACAGGTTCATTGGCAAATGGATACGGCTACATATTCGGGGAAAGTAAAGTAGGGCGTCATTCACGAAAGGGAATAGCCCTTTCGTGATGAGCCTACCTTATCATGAACGCGAGGTGTTCCGCCAAAAGGTCAGAACCTGAGTTAGAAAGTAGTTTTAGGGCCATTCGTGAAGGGGCCAGAGGTGTGTGGAGTCCCGGGGGCAACAAATTCCTGGTCTTCAGATTTTCCCGCCATGGTCGAATCGGTTTCCACCGCAAATCGCCCCCCATGACTTTTCTTCTGGTTATCCTCTTCCGCGTTGGCTTCCTGGGCGTCTTCCTGATCGACACAAGACGGCTTCCATGTCGAAGCTTCTATTTCACAGGCTTCTCCGGGATAGAAACGAAGTGAATCCCAATGTGTCACCCAACTCTTCACATATTTCCGCATACTGGTTCCTGGGATAATTTGGGCCGGATCATTTGCCGCATTTTCCCACATATGCCATCCATGCCCTTTCAGATGAAGCGATCGAATCGCCTGATAGGATTCTTGAATAATATCGTTCGGTGGCTGTCCAAGGGGAATACGTTGGGACTCCAATAGTCCCATGCCTTTTTCCGCCTTGTCGGCTAACATCCGTTCGGCCTCCGTATTCTTGGCTCGAAGTTTCTCCAAGAGTTTGACCTTGTCACCTTTTTTCTCTAAGACCTCTTCTCGGAAGTCATTGGTTAATGCCAGCACAGCACCCAATCCCGGTAGAGTAGGACCGCCATCTAAATTCATGAGGCGTGCCACTTCAGCATAGGATTTTGCCCGCTGATTCACCGAATACCGGCCGATCAGTTCGGCTTCATCGATCAGCAGAATCCACCCGGCATATCCCGCGGCTTGCATCAGACGAGCAGCAAACTGAAAGCGCTGAAGCGCCAATTCTGCAGCCGATATTTTTCCAAATGCATACCGCTCTCCAAATCCGGCTTCTTGCAGGTACTTTTTTAAATCCCCTACCCCTATGGGGTCTCCCGTCCAAAATCGAGTCATCCGGTGGCCCAACTCCATATCGGAGCTCAATCGTTCATACAGCATCAAGGTAGCGGCAAACCTGGCATCAATCTGACTCTCCGGATTATTCACCCATGTCACAAGATCCTTATAGCGGGGTGCCCAGACATCACATTGACCCGCAATTTCCGAAAACACTTCCCCTCGTTTGTCAGGGATCATCGCAGCTTCAATCGCAGAATAATACAAACGAACAGGGTGATACAGAGGCGTCTCCTTACTGATCACAATCCGGCTACAGATGAAATTGCCATCCAGCGCCAGATTTTGGAGATACTCCAGGATATGCGATTTTCCACTGCCAAACGCGCCCTCGATCACCATACCACGGGGGCACGGACCCGCAATAATGTTTTGCTGTGTGGCTTCTAATAACCGCCGAAAACGTCCCTCCACCTCTGGCTGAAGGCATCCAAGCGTCGTCACCACATGCCGGTTCGGAACCCCCGCCCGAAGACCTTCAATGACACGACGGGCTTCTCCATCAGGCACCACTCTTCTCGGCGTGGCGGTGGAAACAGCATGCTCTCCTTCAGAAACCGGCTGATGGTGATCTTGAATCCGGACCAACGATGACAATGGATTCTGACGGTGTTTCGGACGAACGTCATCCCATACTCGCAACTTCAACGCCTCGTAACGATCCACACCACGGCGGGAATCGGTCAGGAACTCCTGCGGAGCCAGGACCACCATCAACCAGCCTTCCATCTCATCAGCCGAATCAATAAATTGACGAAGCAATTCATACAAATCTATGGTGGCTGATGGAGAAAATGACAGAGAGCCATCATTCGGCAGGACATCCTTTTTCATAAGATACCGAGAGATATCAAGTGAGAGAATGAGGCCTCCCTGTCCCGTTAACCGAAGCCAGCGAGTTAAAGAAGACAGCATGTACCGTGCATTATGACGCGAGATTTTTTGATAGATGAGCGCCTTTTTGACTCCACTCACCAGTCGAAGGTCTCCACACAACCACTCTTTCACCGCTGTAGCCAGGACACGATCGGAATCGCCGGCATCCAACTGAGCCATACACAGCCGGATCATCGCCATGCGAAATTCACGGCACAGGCCCGAATCGGCTTCAATCGCTTTTTCCATCCATGTTTGAATATCCCGGCGGAGCATCGGCTCCTTCCGTTCATTCACCATCGCAACCTGCCGCAACGAGAATTCTTGTCGGTCTGAAGGTATTTGGTGCCCATGCTCTTCGAGCAACCTTTGGAGAAACCGATAGGCGAGTTCATCCCAATCTATTTGTTTGGCAATTTTCTGAAACAGTCGCTCGATCATGTGGGCTTTTGTGAATCGCGCGTCGACTTTTGCCAAGACATATCCTTCACGTTTGGCCAGTCCCTCTAATTCCTGTTGGCAGGTTTTCAATACGTCTTCACCCGGAAACACGCCAAACTTGACCGCTCCACCCCCCTCACGGACGAAACTCCCAAGATATTCATGGTGGAGAATGCCCAGCCATTCGCCAAGAGCCAGATTAAATCGTGGACTCTCCTCGGAGTAAATATTGTTCTTTGGCGATGTTTTCGTATCCGGCCGATGGTGTTGCACAGATTCCGATTTGTCCGGACGTGAGTCAGTGAGTAAGGAAGGGGAGGAAGGTAGACCTTCTTCTGTTCTCACGGACTGTAAATGATTTAAGGCCTCAATTAATTTGCTCATCGTACGGTTCCTTCCCCCATATACATTCTGAAATTTTCAGACTTCTCCCACTTCACACCTGATTTAATAACCATGACCACACTCTGGCGGGCTCCCGTAACCTTGAACCTCTTACACAGGAAAATGCACACTGATTTGACAGGCACGTTTATACAATTGATTGGCTCGCGCTTCGCATATGTCATCATCGTGTAGATTGAATAAGGTTTGTCCGATTTCATGAAACGGCACGCCGAGATCCACGGCATCCAGCACGCGGAGATACATTGGCCATTCATCACGACATTTTCGCCGGTCGAGATTTCGACCGACTTGATGTTTTTGCCACTCCATAAGATCTGCCTTAACTTTTTCAATTTGACCAGACAACGGCTTTTTCAGATCAAACACGGCCGCCATTCGCCATTCCGACAAACACAAGGTGACCTCCTCACCTCCCCCGAGCCAATCCGGTCCCTGTCCGAAATAGATCCGGCCGTAATTCGAATCAAACGACAACATCCAGGGTTTGGCAATTGATGGATTCGGAAGGCCACTGAGATGGTATTTTTCCAAGGAATTCGGCATTCGAGCTTTAAATGCCGGATGATCGGGGGTAAAAACTTTTTTGCGATACCGAGTGGGATACTGAGGATCTTTGGCACAGGACAGATCAAAATCGTATGTTTGCAAGTAATGTTGTTCCCAATCCTTCCGGTAATCTGCACGCCGACGGAGGAACTCCCACCGCCAAAAGGTATCGTTTAAACTCTGGGCGCAGGGATAGGTGTCCTCACGTTGCCAGTTGGGAACGGTCCCTACCACTCGTGGATGCCGGTGTATTTCCTTGGGCGGTCGTTTACTGCTCGACATGTCGCCGGACCTCCTGTTCGGGCGTATTCACTGCTAGATCGCCGGATATGAGTAACGTGCCGGGTCCGAAGAAAGCCAAAGACAGGCAGTCCCGGTTTACGCGACATTCCAGCAATCAACCTCAAACCCGCAAGCACTCAGGAATACTGATAACCCGATCAAAAAAAGAATGGTGTCGGTTCTTAAACTACAATACGAACAAAAGAGGCAGGTGTCGGGAGATGAGCTGAGGGATCTTTACTCATGATGAGGAGAACAGGTTTTGCGTCTTGACCAAGACACTCCATGGACCCATCCAAACCAGGAGAGCACCGTCACACAACAAGCTAAAGCAACCATGGCCAAGACAAAACACATTTTCCCTAACATGTCGAAGACCCCCAGGAGAGCGGTTCTTCATTCCTGCCTCTACTCTCTGTATCGGCAGGGTTTTTACAGGTCTTTACTCGATGCCTAAAAAAACATACCCTTTCTTTAAAGAAAATAACTCCAAAAATTCTACAAAACAATGGGCAAGACTTTCTTACCGGAAACTTTCATCTTTTTTTCTTAAAAAACAATGGATTATAGAAAAATTTCTATTGGGAGACGCCTCAGGCGGGGATTTCAAGTCCGCAACACTCATTAGAGTTCATATTCCCGGTCCAGCCAAGGCTTTGAGCAGATCACTACTCCATTGAACCGGACAGTAGAAAAACTTATAAAATACAGAGCCCAGTTGGTGAGCGCACCCCTCATCGGGTCCAATGGGATTGGATCAGAGTACCGGAATCGATTAGTGGAGACATTTCTCTCAAAGAACCAACCATTTGGCAAAGAAAGAGTCAGAACTTGTGAGTGTCCTACGGGAAGAACTACCAGAGACCTCAAATTCCTTCATCACTGTCGATTCAACAAAAAAAACAACCATGTCTGACTTCAAGAGATTGGGCGCGGGAGCAGGGCCTTCTCCTCGGGCGCGAACCAGCGTCATCCTGTTCCATAAACCCAAAGGGTACCTGGTGACTCGAAAGGATGAGAAGGAGAGAAAAACAGTCTATCATATCCTACCGCCTTTCCTAATGCAGGAAGGCTGGGTACCAATCGGCCGATTGGACAAAGACTCCCGTGGCCTTTTGCTCTTCACTCGAGATGGAAGATTGGTTGACCGGCTCACCGCACCAGGCGGATGCGAAAAAACCTATGAGGTTGAGATCCGGGGAAGAATTTCAGACGATGACTTATCCCGTGTGTTACAGGGAGTTTCCACTCCCATCGGAATATTAAAAGTACACAGGGTTACAAAAAAAAGGGAAGTCGGACCCAAAACACAGCTAGAGGTCGTCTTACAGGAAGGAAAAAACCGGCATCTCCGTCGCATCTTTCATGCCCTGAAAGATCCAAAATTTCAAACGCCGCTCAAAGTTCTCGACCTCAAACGCGTACAAATCGGCCCTTTCCCCTTGGATATCCCCGTAGGAACATGGAGATTTTCAACACCCGATGAGGAGACGCAATTGTTGGCTATTGTGAAAATACCAATACATCAGGGTTGAATCCCTGGTGAAAGAGTCCTCACTTTTTTTCAATTTTCGCCCATGTATCGCGAAGAGGTACCGTCCGGTTAAAGACCAAATGGTCCTGAGTTGAATCCGGATCAAGACAAAAATATCCCTGCCGCTCAAACTGAAACCGACTACCTGATGGCACTCCGTTGAGACCGGGTTCGACCTGGCAATCAGACAACACGGTCAAGGAATGTGGATTGAGCAGGTGGTGCAGGTCCTGAGAATCACCCCCCGAACCGGGATTCGGTTGAGTCAACAAGGCCTCATACAGTCTTACTTCGGCAGGAAGGGCATGCTGAGCAGAGACCCAGTGGAGAGTCCCTTTCACCTTTCGACCTGATTGACTCCCGCCACTTTTCGTTTCAGGATCGAAAGTACATCGTAGAGCCGTCACTTTCCCGGTTTCGGGATCCTTCTCGACACCGACACAGCGAATAATATAGGCATAGCGCAGACGTACTTCCTGCCCTGGAGATAAGCGAAAAAACTTTTTAGGTGGATCTTCCCGGAAATCGTCTTGTTCAATATACAGCTCACGAGAAAAAGGGATTTCCCGTTTGCCTTGAGTGGGATCCTCAGGGTTATTGATCGCCTCTAAGACCTCAACCTGCCCAGCCGGATAATTTTCAATAATGACTTTCAGAGGATGTAATACCGCCATCACCCGTGGCGCCGACCGGTTCAGATCTTCTCGAATAGCATGCTCCAACAAGGCCATTTCAATCACACTGTCACGTTTCGCCACCCCCACCCGCTCACAAAAATTGCGAATCGCTTCAGGCGTGTAACCCCGACGTCGCAGCCCTTTCAAGGTAGGCAACCGGGGATCCCCCCACCCGTTCACATGCTTCTCCTCCACCAACTGGTGAAGCTTGCGTTTACTCATCACCGTATGCCCGAGATTCAGACGGGCGAATTCTATTTGCTGGGGATAACACGAGACCTCACACACCCGGAGCAACCAATCATATAAGGGACGGTGATCCTCAAACTCCAGGGTACACAACGAATGCGTAATCCCCTCTAACGAATCGGAAAGAGGATGCGCAAAGTCATAGGTGGGATAGAGGCACCAGTCATCACCGGTCCGATAATGCGAGGCATGTCGGATACGATACAAAGCTGGATCCCGCAGATTGATATTAGGCGAGGCCATATCTATTTTGGCTCGCAACACGTGGGCTCCGTCCTCAAATTCTCCGGACCGCATTCGGGTAAATAAGGCCAAATTTTCTTCAATGGTACGATTCCGGTGCGGGCTATCCTTCCCTGGCTCAGTCAGCGTCCCTCGAAAAATCCGGATCTCCTCCGCCGTTAAACTATCGACGTAGGCATGGCCGGTTTGAATCAGTCGCACCGCAAATTGATACAGCTGCTCAAAATAGTCTGAGGCAAAAAAGAGGCGATCATCCCAATCAAAGCCCAACCACCGGACATCTTCCTGAATTGAAGAGACATATTCCATGTTTTCCTTGGTCGGATTCGTATCATCGAAACGAAGATTACACAGCCCACCGAATTCCTGGGCAATGCCAAAATTCAAACAGATGGATTTCGCATGACCAATATGTAAATGCCCGTTAGGCTCAGGGGGGAAACGGGTGTGCACTCGTTTGCCATTAGTCTGGTTTTCCAGATCTGCAATAACCTTGGCTCGGATAAAGTCGGTGGAAACATGTTGGTCTGGTGACGACATAATGAACACGCTTTCAAAAAATTAAATGCAAAAATTTTCAGCAACTCGCCTTTCCAAAAACAAGGCTCGGACTGTTTGATTCCCGTTTCTAGGCATAGAGATTGTCCGAAAAGGTCCGAGGACGGCCTTCCCCAATAACTTTTCCAAACGACCTGTGGGGTATTCGCCAGGCGTGGAGAGTACAGTTGCCCCCACGCTACCATGAGTCGCGCCAACTCTCAACACAAGCAAGACAATATTCGATCCTTGAGGGTGACCAAAACCCGTCAAACCGGATCCGGACAGAAAGGGCATGAGCGTCGCGACGCTCAAGAATAATGGGTATGAGGGCTAAAGAGAAAATGTGGATCCCAAGGGGCAAATGCAATCCGGCTTCCGGAGACAGATTGGCAAACCACTGCCACAGGGTTTCATCGATTCATAGGGGGGATTCGAGTCAAGAACCTTGGATTGGACCACGGAAAGGATGACAGTAACTGAAGAGCACCTCAACGCCCTTCAGGAGACCCCTTCCCTGTTATATGTATCGGAGATGAGGGGGATGAAAAAACAACCAACAGCAGACGGACCGCAACCGGATTTTAGGAGAAGGTTTTGGTATACACAAAATTCTGACGCACGGAGACTCCATCTTTGCCCACCGCAGCCGGTTTTCCCTGTGGAGCTGCGCATTTCTCTTTTGGCCCTTTCGAGCCTTCTTCCTGATTCGCGTTCAATTCAGCGAACTCAGATCCCTTCGCAGCTTTCGATTCCCCACCCTCGTCCTGACCCTTTTTCAATTGCCTGGCCCACAGGTTGGGTTGACAAACAAGGTGAAAGTTGGGAGCAGGGACGGAATCATCAATGCGCCATAACTCAAGTTCAGCGCCATAGAATGTCACTTCATCACGGGAAACGCCATTCAGCCAATCCAAGGTTTGGCGAATCTCCGCAGAAATACTCTGGGCCACACACACCACCGTCTTCGCATCGAGCCCCGCAGCATACATAATCAGTTTACCCAGCGCGTCGGGATTAATGCCCTCCAAATGACCCAACACAATCACGTAACTTCCGGTCTTTGCATCTTTGGCGAGGACGCCTCCGGCCAAAATACTGAGAGGAATGTCACTTCCAGCGGGCTTGAGGGGACGTTCGATCGTCTCCCCCAATATGTCCAAAATTTCCTCCTGCTGAAGCCATGAAGCAAACCCGTCGGCCTCATTTCCCCACACTTCACTTAAATTTATTTTTCGAAGCTTTCCAACTGGTTTTGCCATAACAACCTCAACCGCAAAAAATTGTTGTTTTCTACTTACTATCCCAATGAGACGTACTGGTCTTATCGACAGGTATTCAAAAAAGTTAAGACACAAAATACAAGAGGCACCACCTCCCGATGAACCGTGTCCTTTTCCGTCCTAACCGCCCGACAACGGCACAACCAGATTCCGGGAAGACCTCATCCAAAACGCCCGCTGTCCTGATCCAACCCTGAATTTTCCGGTTTCAATCAGGTTAATCCTCTGGCAAGACATTCACGTAAAAAAAATTACCTAATTATCATTGATCTTTCTTCAAATTAGAGTACAATAGATTAAGTTCATTCACGCATGGATTGGTCCTCGTACCCCATTCAACCCCTTCTCCAGACTCGAAGACCCCCTCTGGAACGAGGGACCAAAAGGATGGACAGCAAGGTGTTCCCCAACTTTAACAGGAGGTTTCTGCTATGAATCGATTTTCCCTAATAGGGCTGAGTCTCGTCTGTGCGCTCGGACTGATGGCTTCTCTTTCAGGGTGCGGGGAAACGGAAGGTCCTGCGGAAAAAGCCGGGAAGACCCTTGATCAAGCGGCAGAAAAAACAACCGAATCCGTCAAGGACACTATGGAAAGTACAGGGGAAGCCATGGACAATGCGGCCGAAAAAACCGGAGAAGCCCTCACCGAGGCAATGGAAAGTACTGAGAAAATGGCAGAGGATACCGCGAAACATTAAAGAAAGTTTCCTGGACTCACGCTTCTGAGAGTTCCTAACACCCTCCCAAATTTTTCAGTTTCTGCTGGCAACGGCCGGGAGGAGATGGGCAAAAGGTCTCATCTTCCTTTTTTCTTGGGCCTTCAGGTGGTCGATGGCATGCCATC
>JBATLR010000371.1:0-2795 GCA_049289415.1 Nitrospirales bacterium | reverse complement strand
GCCTTTTTTTGCGGCATTCCTGCATGTTCTTAGCAAAATTCCATCTTTTCTATTCTGCTGAGAGAGTAAAATGGACACCCGCCACAAAAGGCGATAGGACTGAAAGCCGATGTTCTTAAAGTATCCTGAAAATCTCACAACTGGCTTTGGCCAAAGCGCATTCTCATTGTGGGAATTACGTCATTTTTCTACTCAATAAAGGCTGTTGGTGTCTCCTTACCTGTGAGCCAAGAACACATTGCCGATAAGTGAAAGCAGAAAAGTGAGCGTAGGTGCGTTTTGCGTGTGATAACTATGACCGAATTATCTCAGAGCATTCCTCTGAAAAAACTTTCCATCTTGGCGACGATTCGAGAAGCCCTAATGGTTTCATGGCAGCATCGGATTATATTGTTCCGCTGGATTATTGGATGTACCTTTATCGCCGGAGCCCTTTGTTATCTCCAAGAGTATCTTGTCGTAAAGTACGTTTGGGCCAATAGGGACTGGAGTTCTTTATCAGGTAGAATTTTCTTTTTTATGTTATCTGCATTTCCCACCCTAATTATTTCTGCCATGTTTTCTGTTTTTTGCCACCGTTTAGTTTTAACAAACGGGGAGGGGAAATCCTCGAGTCGGATTGCATTTGGTAAACGAGAGTGGCGATTTTTCGGCTGGAATTTCATTCTGTGTTTGGCCGCAATTTTCATTGTTTTCCTTGCGATAATAGTCCAATCCCTTTCCCTGGAAATTTTGGAGAATTTAAAAGAGAATTATGAGAGCCTTGTTTTGATGGAAACATTCTTGGATAACTATTTATTGGATATTTTGTTCTATGGAGGAGGTTCCTACCTTCTTGCGCCCTATTGTCTGGTTCTTCCAGCAACTGCGGTTGATCTTAAGCCATCTTTCGCATGGTCATCGGAACAAACTAAAGGGAATGAGTTGAGACTGGCACTATTATTTGGAGGCCTGCCATTTATTTTCGGATTTTTATACTGCCCTCCCTCGCTATTGACTTGGTTGGAAATTGATCAAATGTTGATTGTGAAACATGTCTTCAGGCCATTTCTCGTGTATTTGGTTACTCCGATCATCGTAATCGTGTTATCCATCGCTTTTCGCGAACTCACAAATTGGACGCCATCCTCTCATCTTTCTGAATCTACGTAATTTGTAAAATCGGTTTTTAAAGAAAGATGGATACCCGCCACACACCGCCCGTCTGACAGAAAGGGGGTAGGGCTTGCCTCTTACGTGAGGGAGAGACGCAGGCAAATGTAGTCGGTTAAAACGGAACTTCACCTGCCCTGAGTTTGATGAGGGCGTCTTTGACGAACTCGATGTCCTTGGTGCCGGGCTCCATGTTTTGTGCGGCGAGGGTCCAGGCGGCATCGGTTTCCTGGCGGCGATTCAAATACCACAAGGCTAAACCCCGATACCAATTGACGGCGGGCTGATTGGGTAGGTCGGCCAGAACCATGTCAAAATGTGCGAGAGCCTGTTTGAAAATTTCCGGATCGTCAATTTGACGCGTTTCGATCTGGATCACTCCTAAATTGAAGTGGGCTTCATGCTGTTTCGGGTCCAGCTCTAAGGCTTTTTCCCAGGCCTTTTTGGCTTCAGGCATTCGATTTAAGGCCATGTAGGATCGTCCGGCCATGATTTGGCCCTGCAGGTCATCGGGGTTGTCTTTGAGGCGTTTTTCCAGTTTGGCGACCATCTCCATGGGATTCGGGCCTCCGCCCATTTGGGCTTCGACGGCCATCAATTTTTGTGCGGCCTTGAACTGAAGCGCGCCGTAAATGCCGATGGAGGCCAGTAAGACCACCAAGCCAGAGGCGATGGTCGAAACCCAATTGATTCGTTTCGAGGTTGCCGGTTGGTGTTCGCTGGTTTCGTCGTGCACGACGTCCTTGAAGGTGTCCAGCCGGTCTAACAGACTGAGTAGACGGCGTTCGTCTGTGGCCTTCAACCGTTCATAGTCGGACGGGTCCATCCTCCCCTGTGAGAGTTCCAATTCGAGGTCCTGTAGAGAACGAACCACGGTTTCTCGTTCGATTTGAAGGTCCAGGAGTTCCTGAGCCCGGTCATCGTCCAGGCCAAAGGAAACGGGTGAAGGATCCCGCCGCCAAAACGGAAGGGTCAGGGAGACAAGCACGATCCCCAGGATGACCACAAACGGAATCACGAAAATGGCGAGAGTCGACATAGGGGATTGAGACTATTCAGGACTTGAGTTCACGCTCGATACGTTTTCGAGCCTGATCGTCCAATGGCGGTTCAGGTTGGCTGGGCGGAGTGGGTGTATCACGGACCCAGTGAGTCACTTCCTTGTAGAGAAAAAATCCTCCGATGACCAGCAGGAGAAACGGAGCCACCCAGATGAGCCAATTGACACCATGCTTTGGGGGTTCCATGAGAATATAGTCACCATAGCGGCTGAGGAAATAGGCGCGAATCTCTTCTGTACTGTGCCCCAGGGCGATCCGATCACGAATCACTCCCCGCATCTGTTGGGCCAATGGAGCGCCCGACTCCCAAATGTTCTCCGTTTGGCAGACCGTGCAGCGGAGTGTTTTGGCAATTTCCCGGACCTGAATGTCGACGTCCGTCTCATCCTGCACGGCAGCGAACAGCGGAAGAGGAATCGTTAAGAGAGCCGCAAGGCACCAAGTAAGTCGAATGGGCATTAGGACGTCGTGGTCGTGGTGGGTTGAGCATTGAGCAACGGGGCAATGACTTTTTGTGTGATGTTGGTATACACCTCACCGGTAATCGGGCCGACCCATTTATGGCGGATTTTTCCCTGTTGA
>JBATLR010000370.1:0-12151 GCA_049289415.1 Nitrospirales bacterium | reverse complement strand
TATGCCGACAGGGTTCGTAGTACAAATGATCGTAGATTTCATCCGTTACCACATAGATCCCATGCTGGTCAGCCAGAGCAAGGATGGCGTTCAGTTCCTCCCGCGTGAACACATGGCCGGAGGGATTATGGGGAGTATTCAGAATAATGGCCCTGGTGCGAGGGTTGATGGCTGACCGAAGTTCATCCAGAGGTACCGCGTAATCAGGTGGGCGAAGGGTCACAAAACGTGGCGTCCCGCTTGCAAAATACACAGCCGGAACATAATTTTCGTGTGCCGGCTCAATGATGATGACCTCATCGCCACTCTCGACCAAGGCCAGCATGGCCGCCACGATCGCTTCCGTCACACCACAGGTAATGGTGATCTCTGTCTCGGGGTCAAAGGTGAGACCGTGGCGTTCGTGCACATGCCTGGCAATGGCTTCCCGTAACTCTGCCAATCCCCAGGTCACGGAATATTGGTTGTGATCATTGGTAATGGCATCGATTGCGGCTTGCTTCACCACAGGTGCGGTGGGAAAGTCGGGACGGCCTTGAGCCAGGTTAATCGCTTCATGCTCCATGGCAATCCGCATATTTTCGCGAATCTGCGATGGCCCGATCCGATCAAGTCTGGAGGGAGGGTTGAATGTCATGGGTGTATTCGTATCACCAAACAGTGGCATGGCTTTCCTTCATATTGAGAAATGAATAAATACACAGGGAGAGCCGGCTATTCCATTCGCCGGGCGTGCATGAATAAACAACATATGAAAAATTGAGGGACCCGTCAGAATAGGAGATCTCAGGGAAGTTCTTCAACTTCGACATGAAACCAGAAATGAAGGATTATGGGATGGATAGAAAAAGAATGTCATTTGGAGGCTGTTGAATATTTCTCGTGTTCGGTCTTTTCATCTTTAGATTCTTTAACAGAACCTCGCAAGTGGAAAGACAAGGGAGTGCTCAAAAAGGCACGTCCAGACCTGCCCTGAGTCCTACCGAAGGGAAGGCCGCAGCCGTTTGGGCGAGCGGAGCGTACGGAGGAGTACGTGAGCACGGCCAAGCGGCGAGAACGCCGCTGACGGCATTTTTCAACACTCCCACTAGGGAAGGGGAGCGTCCAGGGTAAGCAGCTCCCTCAACTGGTCAAGCAGCATCTGTTTGCCTTCCCCGGTGTAGGCCGACAGGAAAAGCGGATCCTCCTCCATGCCCAACCCCTCACGCAATTCCCGAAGCGCCGCCTGGCGGTTTCCCCTCGTGACCTTATCAGCCTTAGTGGCCACCACCATCACGGGAATCTTCAATCGCATCACCCACTCGACCATGGCCCGATCTGATTCCTGCACCCGACGGGAATCCACCAGCACCACCACCCCCTGTAAATTCTTGCGTGTCCGTAAAAATTCTTCAATCAGGGGGCCCCAGAGCTCTCGAATCCGTTCAGGCACTTTGGCAAATCCGTATCCGGGAAGATCGACCAGCATAAACCGGGGACCGTTCGTGGCAATCTCAAAAAAATTAATAGTTTGTGTTTTCCCCGGAGTCTTACCAACCTTGGCTAACCCTTTGTGATTCACCAAACAATTAATGGCCGATGATTTCCCCACATTGGACCGGCCAACGATAGCCACTTCCGGAAGCGTCGGTTTCAGAAATTGCTCAACGGTCCCACAACTGGCCTTGAATTCCGCAGAAAATATTTTAAACGCTCCCACGAAGAGGTCCTCTTTTTTATTTACAGACTTACTGAGCAATTGAGGCCCATCCTACATGGCCCATCGACAGGCCATGGGGCCATCATATCTTAGGAAGCCACCGTTTCCCTATACCACTCGCTAAACATCCGGCTGCCTGCTGAAAGCGTGGCTTCTTCATCCCGAATCCAACGACTGACCAGTCCCAACGCACACAGCGTATCGGCAACGGGTTTGATCGTCGGCAGTCCAATGGCCCGCGCCACCTCTCTTGGGTTCACCGGTTTGTCGGCTTCAAACACATAGGTCAGTACTTGACGTTCGAGAGGTTCCCGCAGTTGATTCACACAGTCCTGGAAAAAAGATGCGAGAGATTGTTTCACATCATTCACAACCTGTTCAGGGCGAACATGGTTTCCTTCACGCAGGAATGCAACCTGCAACAGCTTGAAGATATAGGGATGAGTCCCTGCATAGGTGAGGATAGTGGAATGTTGTTCAGTAGAAAGGTCCGGATTGAATAACTGTTGGGCCTCTTTTTCCAAAAATACGGCCATGGGGATATACTTCAGTGTGTGTGGCAAATCGCCTCCTCTCACCACTTCCCGCCATGCCCGTGCTCCGGCAAAGACCGTTGACCCTCCCGGCAGAAGATCGATGTCTGAAAGCGAACGAGTCTTCCCCTCAACCAGCCGGTCACAGTTATCAAGGAGAAGAATGGTGTCAGGATTTGGCGGGCGTGAATGGAATCGTTTCCAATCAGCCTCGTCGGCAACATCAACGTACACCGCTGGAGGCCCAATGGACTTGGGAGAGGGGCCTGTATGATTCAGCTGCCAGGCGAGGTAGAGCAGCATCGAGGTTTTTCCTAACTTGGGCCCACCAACAAGGCTCAAGGATTCCCCTCGTTCCAACCGCCGCAACATATTGCGGACTAATCCCTCACGGCCTTTGAAATCTCCAGGCCGAAAAACCGGCGCCGCCGGATCTGGTGAAGGAAACTGTTCGGTGGAGTTGGACATAACAGGGAGTGTAGAAGCTCACTCTCAGGTTGGCAATGAAAAGGCCTTGCTAGAAAGTGTGCATGGGGAAATTTTCGTCAAGGGGGAGAGAACCGGATATAAAAAATGGGGCCTTTTTAAAAACCGGTGTTAGCGGGACCATTTTGGAGAGATTTTATTTCATCCCTTTGGGCTTGGGAAAGCGTTTTTGCCATGGAAAGGCAAAACGAGGCAGGAATTTATCGTTCTTGAAAATATCCCCGTATCGGAGCAGGGAATTTTCGCAAATTCATAAAAGGACACGGAGATATCCATACCGAAAATATGGATCGGAAATAAGATAATCCCAAAGGCTTAAGTTAATTTTTCCCACAAGGAGCAGGACTATTCGTTTTTCGCCACAGCGGGAAATGAATCAATTATACACTCTGCTATTAAATCGCCCACAAACTCCCCGTATATGTCATCGACACTTAGAACGCCTTTCATTAAGGCATGAGAGGGGTCTTCTTCATAATTATTATTCGCTTCGAGCGCGTCCTTGATGACGTTTAAATTGTGTTCATTGTTAGTTTTTTCTGAAACATGAGAACGAGTTTTTCCAATATTTAGCCGAGCCAAACGCCCAGTTGCCGCGTATGTAATACGAGATTTTTTTCTTATTTCTGAAATTTGATTGTTTAAGACGCCGGGAAAGCACTCCACCCAATTTACTGAGGGATCATCACCCACATACCGTCCTAAAAACGCACCACCGCCAATAACCCCGTCATCTATGGCAGACGGTTTTACGTACCGCAAAATATGGCCTTCATCAGGAAGAAATTCTGGTTCCTGGCTTCTTTGGTCCGAAACCACAGCATCTCGTTTCGATTTTTGGAAAACAATCAGGATGTTTTGAGCAAGGGATAGGAAAGACTTTAAAAGATTTTGTAGAAGGTTCATGAATACAGAAGTGTGCGTAAACGATTAGCTTCTATGATGCATTTGATTCCTTCAGGTGTATCTATGCCATATGAACGAGCGAGGTCGGAACTATCAGGGCGACGCGCAAAAATGACGAATTGGATATTCCCGTCTGACAAAAACTGAAGACCTATTTGCTCACCTTTTTCATTTCTCCATAAAGCGCGAAAATTTCCGTTCTCCAACAGAAAAATGGAAGGCTTGTTATCAATTGTCCTTCTATTAAGAAACTCAATCAATAATTTCCCAGACTCTTCTGAGGTGGGAATGCTTTCTTCTTCTCCAATTCGTTTTAAGGTCGAAATTCTCTCCTTTATAGCGCTTTGCAATCGCTCTTTTTTTAACTGCCCCTCTAACCCTTTATCCTGATCTTCAGTATCTAATACATGCTCAAAATTTCCACTCCATGCGGAAATTCCTTTGTGTGACAACTTTCCCTTATCGACCAAGAAGCGAATCTTATATTCTAGGTCCCAAGATTTTGAGCGTATTTCTCGACAATCTCCAATTGTTGCGATTTCCGCAAACTCAGAAGGTGGAGACAAATAACGTCCCGTGTCTGTGGCTGGCATATCGATCATTAAGCTTCCTTCGGTTCCCATGATTTTTGGACTTCTTGAGATACCATGCTTATAAAGCAGTTCCCAATTATATCATGAGATTTTTCAAACCAACGATCCGCTTCCTTTTTAGATGGTTCGGCAAGTTTACCCGAAGTCCTTAATTCGTAATAAAGAATTTCGTGTTGTTGTTTTTTGGCATCTATTGAAATTCTATTCTGGATGGTTACCGTTAATTGAGTGTCTTCGGTTACTTCATGCGAGGTTTTAATATTAACGCCTTGCAAAGATTTCAACCCCGTGTCTGGAAAACTAATTGAGGGAATAAATTTTTTTATATCCCCAAGTCCTCGGTAAAAGTCCGACTCCCCAATGTTATTGATGTAACTAAGTTCGCAGCGATCAATATATACATCTTCCATTCCTACAGAATTTTTAAGAAATTTTACAAATTCGTCAAAGTTTTTATCAAATTCTTTTTTTACATGCTCATAATGCGGATAAGAGCCTTCTCTCTTCCTCCAATTAACTAAAAATGCGTTTTTCTGAATTTGAATGAGAGTGCTGTCATCCTCAGATGAAAACCAAAATCTTGGAAGAGGAAAAATATCATCGGGTCCCATAATATCAACCGTACCTATGGGTGGGGCATTTTGCGAATGTGGAAACCTATCTTGTATTGTCGACCAAAACAAGCCAATGTGCTCTGCCCGCAGCTTAGCCAAGGGAGGACTAAAATAGACCCCGATAACAAGTTCGTTGATTGGTGGGTTTTTAAATTTCATTTTCATTTTGTTTCTTGTGAGAGTATCATAAATTTATTAAATTTTTTCAAATAAGAGGTACGATATGGTTGGATTTTAGCCTTTAAGTTATTCAAAGCCCACCAAAAAAACGGTTGATTTCTCTTCTACGGATTATCCGGCTACTCAACCTCCGTCTCCCAATCATCTTTCGCAAATACCACCACACTTCCGGACACGGAAATACTTTTAAGAAGGTCCAAGTAAATCGTACCGCTTTCATTGGCAAAAGCCCACGATTAGCCCGTAAACCCGACAGACTCCTAGGAGCGAGACTCTTTCATGGCGCGGTCAATTTCGCGGCCGGCTTCCCGCTTTTTGATGGTGTCCCGCCGGTCATAGTTTTTCTTCCCCCGCCCAAGGGCGATTTCCAACTTAACCCGCCCTCTGTCATTAAAATACAGACGAAGAGGGACGAGGGTGAGTCCTTTCTGTTGAACTTTTTCGCCCAACCGCTCGATCTCTTTCTTATGCAACAGCAAGGTTCTGGCCCGTAACGGCTCGTGATTCATTTGATTGCCGTGGCTGTAGGTGCCGATATGGCAGTTATGCAGGATGGCTTTGCCATTGATGATGGCGGCGTAACTTTCCTTCAGATTCAGACGGCCCTCCCGTAAGGCTTTGACTTCGGTCCCGACCAGGACGATGCCAGCTTCGACCTTCTCTTCTATCATATAGTCATAGAAGGCCTTGCGGTTGGTGCTCAGCACTTTGCTGGATGGGTCTGTTTTTTGTTTGACCATAGCTAATTATATCTTGAAGTTATGGAATGATTCAGTTGTGAGTTTTACACTTCTACGCTATTGCCTGGCTCGGAAAATGGATCTCTCCCTGGGGTCGAGATGACCAAATAATAAAGAAAAGCCCAAGACGGATGAATCAACCAGGACAGTACGATACAATACCCGCACAATGAGTTCCTTTGAATCGATCCAGAGTCTTATTCAGGATTTTTCCAAAGGGAATCCGCTCGGCCTCAAACTGTCCGAGGTCCAACTCCAGCAGGAGTGGGAACATCTAGTGGGTGCGACCATGGCCAAACATTCCTACCCTGAGAGCATCCGCTTTAAAAAATTGCATCTGGTGGCGGATAACTCGATCTGGCTTCAGCAACTCATGTTTTTGAGACCGGCCATTTTAGAAGCCATTCATTCGATGATGCCGGAACTGGGCTTAACGGAGGTCGTCCTACGCATCGGCTCCATTCCACAAGCCCCGCCTCAACCGGATCCGATACCCCAGGACCCTCCTGATTTTGTCGGTGAACCGTCCCCCTTTGCCACCGGCTTAGCCAAACGCCTGAGTAATCCTGACCTCCAAACCATCCTCTCTCAGACTATCACTAAAGCCCTTGCTGAATCACCGCCCTCGACTAGGGAGCCGGGGAAGACGTCTGACCATGAGGACTTGCCTCCTCCCACGTCTCCTGAAACACCCACTGCATCGTAAGCGTTCGATCTGTTGACCCGCTCCGGTTCCATGGACCGATCCATCCCGCCTGGCCCTCCGCATCGGCACGATACCCAGCTCGCACAGCAGCTTCAAAGTTTTCCCGAAAGGTTTTTTCCGAATCGTCATCGACCCCATTGGCGACATACCGATGAAGGTTATCCGGCTCCGTCCAGAATGGATCTGAAAAAATGATGATTTGTAACGTTTGGTACCGTCCGCGAGGATCGTCGGGCGTGGTGGGACGGATTTTCATGTCCGCGAAATCACGGGTGGCCCTGCCGACATCGCCAAACCGTCTAACCAGGGTTTGTATTTCGGGATCACTGGTATAGGGAGGCACGTGGACGGCCACCAGCGATCCCTCCTGGGCTCCGATGCTATAGGGCGGGATGGAACGGTCCGGCCGGGAGAGGAACATGCCGAGGGAGATGACAAAAATCCCTCCGATCAAAATGCTCAATCCCATTATGACGATGGGATCAAACTTTTTGCGTCTTGCTGGTTGTTCAGGGGCTTCGTGAGGGGAATCCAACCTAAGACCTTCCCACAGGCAATCGCTTCTTCCTGCTTCCTCCCGTGAGCCGGGGAAGGTGTAAGCGGAGGAAAGATTGAGGAAGAACACGCAGGTGAGATGACCCTTCATTTTCTCTGGTCATCTCGGAACACACCAGCGTCTTCGGTTTGCTGCTTTGAGAGGGTCGCGTGAACTTATTCCGTTGAGGAGGCCGGTTCATCTGGCATCTCGCCATTGAGTTCATCCGGTTCGGGTAGGTCGCCTTCATCTGTCTCGGCGAGTTTAGCTACGCCCACCACCCGATCGTCATCAGGCAAGTGGATCAGTCGCACCCCTTGGGCATTGCGTCCGATTTCCCTGATATCCCCCATGCGGGTGCGAAGGATCATGCCCTCTGCGGACATGAGCATGATTTCATCGGATTCCCAGACTTGATGGAACGAAATGGCGGGCCCGTTTTTCTCCGTGACTTTGACGCTGATGACGCCTTTGCCCGCCCGTGATTGGAGCCGATACTCCTCCACCTGAGTGCGTTTCCCATACCCCCGTTCGGTGACCGTCAGAATGGAGGATTGCGTTTGACTGGTAATGGTCACCATCCCGATAACCTCATTGCTCGTCGCCAAAGTGATGCCCCTGACTCCACGGGCCGTTCGTCCCACCGGACGGACATCTTCCTCACGAAAGCGAATGACAATGCCCATTCGGGTGCCCAGGAGAATTTCTCTCGTGCCATCCGTGATATCCACGCCGATGAGCCGGTCGCCTTCCTCCAGGGTCAACGCAATAATCCCGCCCTGCCGGGGATGGCTGAATGCAGCCAGATCGGTTTTTTTGATATAGCCTTTTTGCGTCGCCATCACGACATACTGGTCTTCGGCAAACACCCGGACCGGCAGGGTCGCGGTGACCCGCTCGCCCTGGCTGATGGTCAACAAATTCACAATGGCTTTCCCTTTGCTGGACCGCCCGACATCGGGCAATTGATACACTTTAAGCCAGTACACGCGACCGGCATCGGTAAAGAACAACAGGTAATCATGGGTGGAGGCCGTAAAGATTTGTTCGACGAAATCCTCTTCTTTGACCCCCATGCCGACTTTTCCCTTTCCACCACGGCGTTGGGCCCGGTAGATGGAAACGGCATTCCGCTTAATATAGCCCGCATGCGTAATGGTGACGACGACTTCTTCCTCCGCGATGAGATCTTCCATTTGTAACTCGGCTTCGGCAGGAAGGATCTGTGTTCGTCGCTCATCGGAATATTGTTCTTTGATTTCTATTAATTCCTGTTTCACGATTTGTTGCACCATCGCATCAGAGGCTAATATGGTGCGCAAATGGGCAATGCGGGAGACCAGTTCGTTATATTCCTGGGTAAGCTTGTCCTGTTCCAGTTGGGTCAAGCGTTGCAGCCGCATTTCCAGGATGGCCGTGGCCTGTACCTCGCTCAAGGTAAACTGGCTCATCAGGCCCTGCCGAGCGGTTTCCGGAGAAGATGCTCCACGGATGAGAGCAATGACCTCATCCAGGAACTCCAGGGCCCGTCTCAAGCCCTCTAAGATGTGGGCGCGTTCTTCGGCTTTGCGAAGGTCGTACGCCGTCCGGCGAATCACCACTTCTTTACGGTGCTCCAGGAACGCGGCCAAAATCTGTTTGAGGGTCAATACCTCCGGACGGTTCCCCACCAGAGCCAACATGATGACCCCGAAGGTCGTTTGCATCTGGGTGTGTTTATAGAGTTGATTCAGTAAGACCGCCGCGTTTTCGTTTCTCTTGAGTTCGATCACCACGCGGAGTCCATCCCGGTCGGATTCGTCGCGAAGATCGGAAATCCCTTCCACCCGTTTTTCGTGGATGAGTTCGGCGATCTTTTCTATCAGCTTGGCCTTGTTGACCTGGTACGGCAGCTCCGTCACGATGATACGCGACCGCTCGGTGCGTTCATCCACCTCGATTTCGGCTTTCGCCCGAAGAGACAGAAGACCTCGTCCTGTTTCATAGGCGTCTTTGATTCCTTGCGTGCCATAGATAAATCCGGCGGTGGGAAAATCGGGCCCCGGAATGCATTCCATGAGCTCGCGAATGGTCACTTCCGGCCGTTCAATAAGGGCAATCAGCGCGGCGACGACCTCGCCTAAATTGTGCGTGGGAATATTGGTGGCATACCCGACCGCAATTCCTCCTGCTCCATTCACCAACAGATTCGGAATACGAGCCGGCAACACGATGGGCTCTTGGGACGACTCATCGTACGTCGGGGTAAAGTTGACCGTCTCCCGGTCGATATCGACCAGCATTTCCTCGGCCAGCTTGGTTAAGCGGGCTTCGGTATAGCGCATGGCTGCGGGCGGATCGCCATCAACCGAGCCATAGTTTCCCTGGCCATCCACGAGGGGATACCGCATATTAAAATCCTGGGCCATCCGAACCAACGTGTCGTAAATGGCTGAATCACCATGCGGATGATAGTTACCCATGATTTCGCCGACAATTTTTGCGGATTTCCTGTAGGGCTTCCCGGCAGCCAGACCCATTTCATTCATGCCATACAGGATGCGCCGATGAACCGGCTTGAGCCCGTCTCGCACGTCAGGCAACGCCCGCCCGACAATGACGCTCATAGCGTAGTCCAAATAGGACAAACGCATTTCATCTTCAATGGCGACTTGTGTCAGACGTGGTTCAACCGGCATACGTCACTCCTCGAAAGGGATCATCACCCTTCATGTTCTGCGCTTTGACTTGATTTACTCTGGCTCAACATTCGGGGTCACACATCCAAACGCAGGCACCTGCTAGACATCCAAATTTCGAACTTCCAGGGCATGCTTTTGAATGAAATTCCGGCGGGGCTCGACCTCATCACCCATCAAAATGGTAAAGATTTCATCCACTCCCGTGGTATCTTCTAAGGTCACCTGAAGGAGACTCCGGGTCTCTGGATTCATCGTGGTGTCCCACAATTGTGTCGGATTCATCTCACCCAATCCCTTGTATCGCTGAATGGACATGCCCTTTTTCCCGGTTTCTAAAAACTCTGTCACGAGATCCTGACTGGTGGAAAATTCCGTTTCGATCTCTTTGCGTTTTAAGCGGTAGGGTGGTCGCCCCAATCCCAAGGCCGAAGGAGCGATCTTTTGTAATTCCCTGAAATCTGCAGATCCCACCATGTCGTGAGTCAGATTCAAAAATTTCTGACTGCCATTCCCTGCCACCCGACACAGGATATGGTGGGCCTGATGCTCTTCATCGGTCTGAATCGTCAGATCCACGGTTCCTTCGGGGAATGCCAGACGAAGCCGGCGTGTGGCCTCCTCGATCAATACCTCCAAGTCACCACGGTTTTTTAACAAATCTTTGGTTAATTCCGGAAAATCTACCAATACACGGAGCAACGCCGGCTCTATTTGTTTTTGCCCCTGACGGGTTAAGAGCCCTTCAAAGGCCACCAGCTTATCTAATATCGGGATGAGTTCATCCCTCGTCACAAATTCGTTTTGTTCCGGAAGAAAGAGTTGGGTATCCTCCACGGCGAGATTAGACAGATAGGTATTCATCGCCGCTTCGTCCTTGAGATACTTCTCGCCTTTCCCTTTTTTGACTTTAAACAAGGGAGGCTGAGCAATGTAGATATAGCCCCGCTCGATCAGTTCCGGCATTTGCCTGAAAAAGAAAGTCAGGAGAAGAGTCCGGATATGGCTGCCATCGACATCCGCATCGGTCATGATAATGATTTTGTGGTAACGAGCTCGATTGATATCAAAGGCGTCTTTATCTTCCTTGCCTTTTTCCGCGTCCTCCCGTGGCCGACCGATTCCGGTTCCGATCGCCATGATGAGCGTTCGAATTTCCTCACTGGCGAGCATTTTATCGAATCGAGCCTTCTCGACATTCAGGATCTTGCCCTTGAGAGGAAGGATCGCTTGCGAACGTCGATCACGCCCCTGTTTCGCCGATCCGCCGGCCGAATCACCCTCCACAAGATAGAGTTCACTGAATTGGGGATCCTTTTCGGAGCAGTCAGCCAATTTTCCTGGAAGTGACCCGCCATCCAACGCGCCTTTTCTTCGAATCAGTTCTTTGGCTTTTCTTGCGGCTTCCCTGGCCCGAGCGGCATCCACAGACTTCCCGACGATTTTTTTGGCCACCGAGGGATTTTCTTCCAGGTACGATCCCAAGGCTTCATTGACGGCCGACTCCACAATGCCCTTGACCTCACTATTGCCTAATTTGGCTTTGGTCTGGCCCTCAAATTGCGGATTGCGGATTTTCACGCTCACTACGGCGGTTAACCCTTCTCGAACATCTTCTCCGCTCAGCGATTCCGAATCTTTTTTAAACAAATCATTGGCAGTAGCGTAACTATTGATAGTGCGCGTCAAGGCCGACTTAAATCCGATGAGATGCGTGCCGCCCTCACGGGTATTAATATTATTGGCAAAGGAATAGAGATTCTCTGAATACCCTTCGTTATATTGAAGGGCCAACTGGAGAATCATCTCGGGTTTTTCCACTTCCACGACAATGGGAGGATGAATGGGGGATTTGGCTTCATTTAAATGTTCCACGAAGGAGACAATCCCTCCTATGTAACAAAACACCTGTTCTTTTTCTTTCCCCGTCCGGTCATCCCGTAAACAAATCTCCAAGCCTTTATTGAGAAAGGCCAACTCCCGAAGTCGTTGAGCCAGGACATCAAAACTGAATTCGACGGTTTCAAATATGAGGGGATCCGGCTTAAAAATGACTTTCGTTCCACGTTTTTTGGTGATCCCTGCGACTGTTAATGGGGTCTGCGGCTTCCCACGTTGATACTGTTGTTCGAAGACTTCCCCATTTTGCCAAATTTCCAACTCCAACCATTCCGAGAGGGCATTTACGACCGATATGCCTACGCCATGTAACCCACCCGAGACTTTATAGGCACCCTCCTCAAATTTTCCGCCCGCATGGAGGACGGTCAATGCCACTTCAGCGGCCGATTTTTTTTGGGTGGAATGCATGCCGGTGGGAATCCCTCTTCCATTATCCGAAACCATGACACTGCCATCCACTTGGAGCACGACCTGTATTTCATTTCCATAGCCGGCCATGTGTTCATCCACACTATTATCAACAACCTCATACACCATATGGTGCAGACCATCGACCCCCGTGCTGCCGATATACATGGC
>JBATLR010000369.1:0-2039 GCA_049289415.1 Nitrospirales bacterium | reverse complement strand
TGGGAATGGATGCCATCGGATCTCCCAAAAATTCCCTTCGTTTTCCTCTCCCCGGCAGAAGCCTTATGGCAAAATGTGAAAGTAGCTGGTTTATGTGCAGTTGTCTTGTCGACCCCTCACTGGTTGTGGGAAGTCTGGCAATTTGTTCTTCCAGGATTACATGCCCAGGAACGCCGGTTTGTCGGACCTTTCACCGCCATTAGCACCGTGGCGTTTTATTTGGGATTGACCTTCTGCTTTTTTGTCGTGTTGCCCTTCGCGTTGCATTTTTTGATTTCCTATGGGTTGGCCTCGGGATTTATTGCACAAATTTCTATTGCCAATTATGTGGGTTTTATTCTGTGGTTCATGTTGGTCTTTGGATTGATTTTTGAAGTCCCGCTCGCGTTGACCTTGATGGCTAAATTAGGGTGGGTGGATGCTCCTATATTACGAAAATACCGGAAATGGGCATTTCTGGGATCTTTTCTTTTCGCGGCTATTCTTACGCCCACGCCTGATCCATTCAACCAATGTATTATGGCCGTCCCGATGTATTTCTTTTATGAAGTGGGTATTATCAGCGCCCAAGTCTTTGGCAAGAAAAAAACTCCAGAAAGTGAGGATGCTGGGGCATCCGCTCCGGTCTCTGGCCCGCCGGCAGTTCGGCGTCCTCCATTAGCTCCGCAACCAGTGGGAGCCGGGTCTGGTGGGGATGAGGAGTATGTCGACGTTCCGGACTCAGGTCCGCGGTAAGATGAAACCCAGCAGAGGCTTTTGATGATACGGGTGGCTGTGGTGTTGATCAGCAGCAAAATACAGTCAGGCCAAAAACCTGATGAGAATCGGAAACCTTTGGAAAGCATCTTGACGAACCACCAATTGACCCTTTTATCCTATGATGTCGTGGCGGATGACCGTCAGGCCATTTCCCACCAATTGAACACAATCTGTGAGACGACCGCGCCTCATATCATTTTGACTCTTGGGGGAACAGGTGTGCGACCAACAGATTGGGCGCCAGAGGCAACCAGAGACGTGATTGAAAAAGAGATACCCGGCATCGGAGAAGCCATGAGGGCTGAAAGTATTAAAAAAGTCAGGACCGCCATGCTCTCACGCGGAACGGCTGGAATTAAGGGGACCACACTGATTATGAATTTGCCCGGAAGCATAAACGGCGTGCAGGAAAATTTAAATATCGTTCTACCGATTTTAGAGCATATGGTGGAGAAAATGGGAAGTATGGCCACGTCGTCATGACATATGCGTGTGGCCGAATTTATATTATCCAAACTATCATCGTAGTGGATGTATGTGGAGGGATTCATGGCAACTGAACTGAATATGATTCAACCATCCTCGAGTTCGAGTGGGGATGTCTGTACCTATATGTGGGCGTGTGCCATTTGTGATGAAACCGAAACCTGCCAAAAGGA
Source organism: Nitrospirales bacterium (assembly GCA_049289415.1). Taxonomy (GTDB): domain Bacteria; phylum Nitrospirota; class Nitrospiria; order Nitrospirales; family UBA8639; genus Nitrospira_E. Next base: position 621 of record JBATLR010000369.1, on the reverse strand, counting down.
CCGCGAAGGACATAGTCGCTGGCTGGTCGGAAAACGCATGGAGCGCATTGATTACAAAATATTGGTCATGAGCAATAAGGGCGGGGTGGGAAAAAGCACGATGACCACCAATCTTGCTATTAGTTTGGCCCTTAAAGGCTATGAAGTGGGAATATGCGACATGGATATTCATGGCCCCAATATTCCCAAAATGGTGGGAGCCGAAGGCCAAAAACTCAAAATCAGTACAGGTGGCGGAATTATTCCGCATCAAGCCTATAATCTGAAAATCGCCTCAATGTCATTTCTTTTGCAAAATTCGGATGATCCCATTATCTGGCGGGATGCATATAAGTTTGAATTCATCAACCAACTATTGGGTGGAGTGGAATGGCAGGACCTCAATTTTCTGCTGATTGACCTGCCGCCAGGGACCGGGAATGAATCGGTAACGACGATTGATCTCATCGGTGATGTCACGGGTTGCGTCATTGTTTCCACTCCACAGGAAGTGGCCCTGTTAGACTCCCGAAAGTCGGTCACCTTCGCGAGGGATAGTGAGCTTCCTATCATTGGTATTGTGGAAAACATGAGCGGGTTAGATTGCCCCCATTGCCACCAATCCATTGAGTTGTTTAGAAA
>JBATLR010000368.1:0-12052 GCA_049289415.1 Nitrospirales bacterium | reverse complement strand
CCGCTTCGCGATTCGCCCCTGTAATTCTTCTTCCGAAATGAAATGGGGGAGATCTGATTGAGCTTGTCTGGTCTCTGCACCCTTCCTACGCTCAGCCAGTCGAGACACCGCTTTTGAATTCCCTTTTTTGGAGTTCGTCGTGGAAACCCCATCCTTGGTAATGGGAAGTTGAAATGGTAAAACTTTTGAGGCCTTTCCTTCATTGTGAGATTTGTGAGTTCTCATCATTCTCCTTCCGTTGGTCCAATGGACACGAGTTCGGGTTAATAATCTTTTTACACCTCAAGCACGCTTTCTAAAACGTGTGTAAACCGATCCCTACGTCATTAAATCGCTTTGCTGCAATTCCCCCATACCGTTGCTTCCCAGTGAAGATCGAGAACAATGTCCAACATTCCCTGATCCGGGCACTCCACATGGTGAAAAGAAAAAAATTCATCCGCATCATGTAAGCAAGGACAATGAGGAAGCATACAACAAGGGCGGATAACTCTTGCGACTCAGGCAACCTTCCAATCGGATTTCCCCGCAGACACCCAAAAACCGCTTTGGACCAAGCGTGCTCCTTCTTCCAGAGGAATCTTGGCCTCCTGAGTTTCATCTTTTACTAAAGCCGGTCCTGTTCCCATGCTCGGTTGCCAAGGGAAATGTCGAAATGTTTTCTGCATCAGAAGAAGATGATTGAACGGTTTCACCAGATAATCCTGGGCACCTTCTGCAAGTAATTTCTTGAGTTTCGCGCAATTTTCCTCCTTCGACATGACAATGACCGGAACCGCGTTCCCCTGCCACCGCAATTCATCCAGCATGGTCCATCCATTCATCACCGGCATTTCCAAATCAAGCAAAATGCCATCAATAGGCGTGGTGTGAAGCACGGAGAGACCTTCACGCCCATTTGAGGCAATTTTCACCTCGAATCCCCACCCCTCTATCGCCCCGGCTACGAAGCTGGCACTGTCTGCCTCATCATCAACGACCAAAATCCTGGTCGACATCGCTTCCTCCATATTCAAAACTCAGCCCGGGGTGTTGCTCGCAGCCGCGAAACCCACTGAAGTCGCAAAACTCGCTGCCATAAACCGTCTGCCCCATAATCAACGCGGTCGGTCTGGCCTTGGGACTCAAGGATGGCAACGGCAAATCGGAGGTCCCTGGTTTTCTGTGTTTTTCATACCGTCCATTCCCAAAACCGTCCGGCATAGGCAGAGAGAGGACATTACCCTGTGACGGAAATATCAAGTCCCAACTTTTTCCTGACGTTTAATCAAAAACCGTTTAATAACCTTGTCCATCCTCGCATTTGCGGAATTGGGTCGAGAAGAGTCACGTAAGACCTGGGTACGATCGGTCACAGACTCTTTCTCCGTTGGCGCAGACAGTTGGGGTCTTCGTGTTTCTGGTTGATTCATCACTCTCCCTCCTCTCGAATTAGCGGTGGATTCAATTCAAGCGTCAGAATCTTTTGGTATCAATCTGTTCGGGCACGAAACACGGAGCCAGCAGGGAATTCGTCTTCACCCGCTTCAATAAGGACACAATCCCCCCTCGTCTCATTCAAGCCTTCATAGCATAATTGATACCATCGAGCCGCTAGAGATATCCGCACCCAACTTACGCTTCCAAACACATGCTGGGATTTGGATTGGTCCATGAACGGTCATAGAACCGAATGACATTCGGGGAAGGATTACGGCGAGCGAAGAGGCTTGAAATGGGCGTTTTCGCACTGAACGCACACGCGAATTCACTCATACATGCGAAACATGGGCTTAGGAATTTATGAGGAGCCGTCGTCGCGACATGACGAGTCAAATAACCAACCTGATCAATGAACCACCTTCAAATGTTGATTCGAATAAGCGTGGCATTCATACACCCTACGCTTCCGCCTACCCGTATGTGACCTACACATCTTTCAATTCTATGATGTAATTAAACGGGCTGGTTGGCGCGTCAGCCTCACCTGAACACCGAGGGAAGCAGGAGTCAAACGGAAACGATGGGAACCTGGAGAAGCAATCGGGAAATGGGTCACAGACCTATAAGGCCGTGGGTGCAGGCGGGATAACCTCTATGGGTTCAATAATTTAATAGGACCGGTTCCGAAGCGGGGATACAGGTGACGTCGGGGCAAAAACTTATGAAAGGCTTTCCATCTTAGTTCTCCCCCTCGGTCCTCCGTTTCCAGAGAGTGACAGAGTTAGGAATTTCCTCTTACATTCGTTCCCCATGGCAAAGGACCGGTCCAAATGAAAACAATATCGATTTCATGCCTTCCCCATCATTCTCCATCTTCTATTCGTAACCTTCCATTGCATGAACCAGGGAGCGGTTGGCACGTTACGGCGGTGTTCCCGCGAACGTCCTGATATACGCCAGGACTTCTCTCATCTCCTCCTCCGACAAGGCGTATTCCCACTTTCCCATGGCGGTATTGGGATGTCCGTTCCGGATCGTGTCCAAAAGTCCCTCATCCGTTTTCTTTTGCGTTGCCGGATCCTTTAAATCTGCGGGTGGTGGTTCAAACAGCCCATACCCATTTCCTGTTCCCGCTTTTCCATGGCAAGCGCTGCACAATCGTTGATAGAGGCCTTTCCCTTTCTCAATCGTGTCTTCCTGGCCGTTCGCCCCCACACCCGTCATCATCCAGAGTACAAGTCCCATCAGCGCGATGCCCACCAGATGCCGCACTCTAGAAACAGTATTCTTCCTCAGCATTCTCAGCCTCCCTCTGTTCCATCCCGGAAGTTGCATGACTTAGCAGTGCGATGGTTGACCTGTTTGAAGACAGACCTGCAACCAGTGTTTCAGCTCAACCAACAACTTCCCTGTGGCTTTCTGAGCAGCCTGCACGCCACCATAGGCATCTTCGCTGGATGCCGCTTCATGAAATTCAAAACTCCGAGTTCCAATGACACGAGGCGCAAACACCGTCGTCAGTTGTGCCCGCAGGGCCAATCGAATTTGACTCGGATGTTGTGTGAATTCCTGAACCAACACCACCTGGGAGAGGTCCAAGCGATAGTCCCCACGAAGCACGGAAGGCAGTTGAATCACCGCACCCCATTCCCCACTGCTTACAAGTGCATTCATGATTAACGGGGCCAGCATTCTGGCTGGGGAATCCACCCATTGGCTGGTGGCAAAATAGCGAAGTTCATAGGGAACCTGTTCATAGGCCATTCGTTGCGATTCATAGCCCGGCGCAGGCTGAGGGAGTGAAACCACCAGACTCGGCAAGTTCGATGAACGGAATTCGTCAGATGCCCGGGCTCCTCCCCTCTCCTCCATTTCCAGGACATACGACCGCATCGGCTCATCCGTCCCTAGAGAGAGTGCACAAGCGGAAAGTGCGGTCGAAAGGAATATTGCCGCCAGCAGGAATATGGCCTTCATGTCTTTACTCACCGGGACCTCTGGGTTGAGATGGTCGACCATAAATCAGCGAATCGGGTTTCTGCTCAATTTGATGAGCCACTCGTTGCAACGTGTTTGTCAGCTGCCGGAGTTCGATGACTAATTGCCCGGTTTCACCCAAAGTTTCGCGCGTGAATTGTTGGATGTCCGGACGGCTGTCTTGAACCACGGTCTCCAACGTCTTTCCGGTTCGGACTAATTCTTCCGCCACCCCTTGGACCGCCGTGGCACTCTGGTGAACTCGCGCAACCAGTCTTGGCATGTCTTCATTTACCGTCGAGGTCAGGATGGCCAGATTCTCGGCAGCTTCAGCCGCCCGATCAATTCCCTGGGCTATGGTTTCCTGATGCCTACTCAATGTGTGGGAGACCGTGGCAAGGTCATTCAGAATGCCTTCCATCTTTAACCGGTTCTCTTCATTCATGAAAGCCGCAGTGCTTTCACTCAACCCCTGCACGCTACTCAAGAGCTTGGAGAGTCCCTGCTCTGAAAGGAGACGCGAAATGGCCATGTCCAAACGAAAGAAGAGCGAGGGTTTCGTCTGAATGACTGGATATTCTTGACCGGGTTCGGGTTCCAATTTCTGAGCCTCGCGGCTTCCTCCTTCCAAATTCATCGTCGCCAATCCGGTTAATCCTTGCGTCTCCAACGTCGCGACCGTATCGGTCTTGATGGGTGTGCCCCGAAGAATATCAAGCGTCAAACGCACCTCCTCGGCATTATCCGGATTCAACGCAATCTCCTTCACTCGCCCCACATTCACGCCCCGATATTTTACCGTCGAGTCGACACTTAACCCGGACACGGATTGCCGCATATAGGCATGGTACTGATCGTACACACCGCGGTAATCCGATTTCCCCAACCACAACACCATTCCCACCGCAATCGCACCCAGCACAAAGACGAACACTCCGACAATGACGTAATTACCTCGCGGCTCCATCCTTACACCCCATATTGGCTCTGGGCCGCCCGCCCCCGTGGCCCATGGAAATATTCATGAATGACAGGATCGCTTGATTCCGCCAGTTCATGCATCGTCCCTACACCCAGAATTGTGCCGTTCCCGAGCACGGCGACACGATCGGCGATGCGCCAGAGAGAATCAAGGTCATGCGTGACCATAACCACAGTTAATCCGAGCACCGTTTTCAACTGCAGGACCAACTCATCAAATCCCGCCGCAATGATGGGATCCAAGCCTGCGGTGGGTTCATCCAAAAAGAGTAGCTCGGGATCCATCACAATCGCCCGCGCCAACGCAGCCCGTCGCCGCATCCCACCACTCAATTCACTGGGGAATTTACCGGCACTGTCCATGGGCAAATCAACCGTGACAATTTTCATGGCCACAATGTCGCGAATAAGTTCCGACGAGACATCAGTGTGCTCTTTTAACGGCACGGCCACATTTTCGGCCAACGTCAGCGAACTGAATAACCCGCCCTGCTGAAACATGACCCCCAAACGCCGGTACACATTTTGTGCGCCATGCTCTCCTAACCCTGACACGTTTTGTCCAAAAAGGCGAATGGTTCCTTCAGTCTGTGGGTGTAATCCAATGATTTCTCGTAGGAGTGTGGATTTGCCTGATCCATTGCCACCTGCGATGGCAAAAATCTCCCCCGGCATAATCGTTAAATTGATATCCTCATGGACCACAGTGGAACCGAATCGGGTACAGACGTGACTCACTTCAATGACAGGATTTGAAGTATGAATAGTGTCTGAAGCCATCGTTAAATATTCCACCAACTAAAGACAATGCTGCACACCGCATCAAACACGATAACCAGAAAAATACTTTGGACCACGCCAATCGTGGTTCTCTTTCCCACATCATCGACATTACCCCGGATCTGAAACCCCTGGTAACAGCTGACCATGGCAATGATGATTGCGAAACACGGGGCTTTCCCAATCCCGACAAAAAAATGCCGGAGTGCCACGGATTCTTCAAATCGCCCCACAAACTCCACTCCGCTGACATTCAGCTGACTGGAGGCAACCAATGCACCTCCCATGACTCCAAGAATATCCGCATACACCGTCAAAAGAGGAACAGCGATGACGAGCGCAAAGACCCGTGGAAGTACCAGCAATTCCATGGGCGAAAGTCCCAGGGTCCTGACAGCATCCAACTCTTCCGTCACTTTCATCGTTCCAATCTGAGCAGCATAGGCTGATCCCGAACGTCCCGCAATCAGAATGGCAACGATTAAAGGAGAAATTTCCCGAAACAATGAGATGCCGACGAGGTCCACCACAAAAATATTAGCTCCAAACTGACGCAATTGTTCAGCACCTTGATACGCAATCACCACACCCATGAGAAAGGAGAGCAATCCGGTAATCGGCAACGCATGATACCCATCCCGATCCAGGCTGTGGAACAACGCCCTCCACCTGATTAATGAAGGTCGTCGGAGAGAACGGAACACATGAACCGTTGCCTCTCCGACAAATTCCAGGGCGCTTGCCGCTTGGCGAATTTTCTGACTCCTCCATTGTTCGAACTGACTCAGGTATCCCGATTCTGGGGAATCCAGTTCTTCGATTCGACTCCAGTTGGAAGAGACCATTTGTAGCAATTCGCCAAACTCCGCGCGTAAACCTTGAACCGCCACCCGGCGTCCTTCATTGCGGAGTTTCATCAGTGTGCGATGCAACAACACGGCTCCCCCGGTATCCATCGCACTGATCTTCATGGTATCCCACATGAGTTCCGACATCACCGGCCATTTGATTGCCTGAAGCGCATGATCCAGTGCGGCTAGGTTCGGGATGGTCCATGCCCCTTCGCATTGGATAATCCTATCGTCAATGATACAAATCCTGGGTTCCATGCTTGATGGGGATTCAACCATGTTCAAACCTCTGTTCTTTTCATATATTCATGAAATATTTCAAAATGAACCTAAGTTGCAGCTGAGAGCTCCAATGAGAAGTAGACGCACCCTCAAATGAAACAGGACATTTCGAAATTGGGTTTAGGTTCTTGAAGAAAGTGGCATCCAGGCAGTAATCGTGGTGCCTTTACCCTTGGAGGATTTGACCTCAAAGGTGCCCTGCACGACTCGGATTCGTTCCTTCATCCCAATCAGCCCTAACCCGTGGGTGCCAAGCCGAACAGCCTCAGGGATAAATCCTTTACCATTATCCGTAATGACGAGCTGGAGGCCGGCCTCCAACCCCACCACCTCCACAAAAACTTGAGAGGCCTCCGCATGCTTCGCCACATTTCGTAAACATTCCTGCGTCACCCGGTACACACACGACGCGATGTCCTGAGGCAAGATGTGAGGCACATCCCGGGGTTGAAACGTGACGGCAATGTTCTCCCATTGAGAAAATTCTTTAATAGAGGACTTAAGGGCGACGACTAACCCCAAGTCATCCAAAATCGAAGGATGAAGCTGATAGGCCAGATGCAGGACGCTATCGGAAAGCGCAGACACTTGATCATTCAGGTGATGAAGAGTCTTTTGCATCGGATCCGACTCCGGCAGAGACCTCTGAACAGAATCTATCTCGAGCGCGACCATGGCTAACCGTTGATTCATATCATCGTGCAGTTCACGGGAAAGACGGCGGCGCTCATCTTCTTGAGCAGAAATGAGTTGCGCACCAAGAGCCCGGAGCTCTTCCTGGCTCTGCTCAAGTTCCCGCTCTCTGCAATGAAGAGCCCGTTCTGTCTTCTTGCGTGCCGTGATATCCCGGACAATGCCGGTAAAAAAGATCTCTCCGTGCTTGTGCCAATATCCCAGAGACAGTTCAAGAGGGAATTCGCTGCCGTCCCGTCGAAGTCCCATCAGCTCAAACATCTCTCCCACAACGGTCTTTTTCCCCGCTCGCGAGGCCCGTAAAATTCCCTGTTGATGAGCCTGGCGAAACCGTTCAGGAATGATGCACTCTAAGGTCTGACCTTTCATCTCCTCCATCGAAAAACCAAACAAGGCTTCCGCTCCTGTATTCCACAACATGACCTTCCCCTCACTATTCAAGGAGATGATACCCTCGTCGGTTGATTGCACAACCGAATGTAGCTGTTCTTGGCTTTCCCGAAGAGCCACCTCTGCCTGTTTCCGCTCATGAACTTCGCTTTGCAATGATTGATTCGACTTGCCCAGCTCAAGGCTTAAGGTCATCGATGCCATCGTCACAGTATGATTGCGTCGTAAAGTGACAAACATCATCGCCATGAAAAGCAGGCTCATGGCTCCCATGGCCATATGCTGTTCATCATCCAGGACAAAGAATCGAACGAGAAGCGGGGTCATGGTCGGGAGAGCATAGGCCAGAAAGGCTCCTTGCAAAGACGCGTACACAGCGGTCGCTCCGGCAATCATGCCCCCTAACACAAAGGCTAAAAATATCTGATGCGGAATGGAGGTTTCGGGAAAAAGTATGGCACCCGTTGTCCCCCAGAGCACTCCAGAGGCAAGGGTCCCGCCAAGAAATCTACGACCCCAGCGGTGTGAATCCTGCGGATGTCCAGACGCGTTCCTGAATTGATACCACAACAGGATCCATGCCCCGTTGAGCCCAATCAGAGCGGACAACCAGGTAAGCAACAGGCCATGTGAGATCACGTTCCATTGGATAGCAGTCAGAATTGATCCATTGACGAGGGAGGCAATGATGCCGACGGGTGCAAGCGCATAGAGTTGTTCTATCTGTTGCGCATACAAAAGATCGCGTTCGTGATTATCCAACACATACCCTCCACAACGTTTCCAAGAAACGTTCTGAGACCCTCTTGGATTTCCAGTGTCATGTAGACATTCGTGGGGGAAATTTTGCTTATCTGATTAGTAATAACCTTACTGTAGAACTCTTACTAATTAATCACAAGGGTATTGCACCATTCTACCCGGGGAAGACTGCCGTTAGAATAATTGCGTTGGAGCGAACAGCAGAAGGGTACCCAACCCCAGCATCACCAACCCGCTGATCAGTTTGAGCCATCGACCCTCTCGTGCTTGCAATTTACGATGGCTGAGGGTGACCACGGCGATCGTCACCATCGCCGCATCATCCGCAATATAGGCCAGATTGTAGAGCCCGAGATATCCGTAATACTCAAACGTGGTCAGGCCCTGTTGACTCAGCACTTGGGTGAACATGGCCGGAAAGCCCGCCGTACACACAAACTCAACCATGTTCACTAAGGTGGCCAATACCAGAATGCCGATCATGGCCTGACTGACATGCTCGGCCGCTAAAATTTTTCGAACTCGGGCATAGAGCCCGGGTTTCACCGACTCGGGAATGGCAAGTGAGGGGCCTTGCCCAAAGGCCCAAAATTCCTTGACGTTGACCAGACCGATTCCAACTGCCAGCCCACCCATCAGCACTTGGATGATTCGCACATACCCGATGAACAGAAAGACATTCAGCCACGCCGCCATGAACGCAAAGTACACCACTCCACTGACTAGGACGAACGTCCCCGCCAGGAGAAACATCTTGCGTCGATCCCGCAGGTTGGCCAGCAACGCCAGAAGAAACAGCAAGACCCACATCGCACAAGGATTAAATCCATCAAGAAGACCGAGCAAGACTGTAAAAAGCGGTAGGCCGAGTTCGGGAAGGGTCTGATCACCAATGAAAGGAACATGAATAGGCTGTCCCCCGATAACTTTTTGCGCAGGCTCTGGGAGACAAGGCACGTCCGGTTCGACCGGACAGGCACCCTCCGAGTGAGTGCCTTCATCCGGTGGTGGGCGCCCCAAGCGTTCTTCCAGTTGCTTCCCAGTGGTTTCTTCCGACTCAAAACCAATAAGCAACTCCCCTCTCGCATAGAAAGCCGGCACACCCAATTGAGTGATGCCGAATCTCGCCGCCAAGGTCTTCAGTCGAAGTAACGCTTGGGGATCTTCGCCAATATCCCGAACTAACACTTTAAATTGTGGATACCGCTGCTTCAGGTGGGTGAGATAGGATTTCGCCTTTTCACAATGCGGACAGCCTTGGCGAACAAATACTTCAAGATCACTCACAGCTTGCTCCGGAACAACGTCAGGCTTCCCGGACAGACCAAGCATCCCCACCACCACAAGACCCACGCACAACAGAACGAAAGGCCATCCAAATTCTCTCAAATGAGTTGGACACTGCTGCCCCCCTGGCTTTCGGAAGCGAAGGGAAAGAGGAACAAAATTATTGAGTTTGGGGATTTTCATCTATGAGATATGCTCGAAAGGTCAAGAAGGAATGCTATATATTTCCCGCAGCTTTGGAAAAGATTGATCCCTCGTCAATAAATTATTGGAAAAATAAATCTAACACAGAAAAGGTTTGAGGTAACACATCTTCAATTCCTGGGTGGCCTTTAGGCCCTGTACCAATTAGAATTGACCGTACCAATAATCCGGCTCTGGCACTAAGACCGCAAACACGGCCTGAGAAAATTAGCCATCTTCCGGCCTATAGATCACTTATGACCCGTCACAGGTTCACCTGTCGCAATACCCTACAGGCGCTTCGGGAAAATTATGATGAAAGACAACGAACAGAGGAGGACACGACCAGGATGAAAATCGCGCGTGTAGAATATACGGTGAAGGTCACGGGAGAGGATGGGAAGATGGTATCGGTGAACAAAGAACGAATTCTGTCCGAACTGGATTCAACTGATCCCGAACATATCCAACACCTTCTTGAGCAAGAGGAACACGCAACAGAACAACCATCGCCTGAGAAAACTCCGATTCAGTCTTCCTTAGTGGTGACCAACATCACGGAACTGCAACCCACCGGTGACGCCGACCAAATGTAGCCAAGTAGGACTTCGGATGGTTTTTCAGTGAATTGTCCCATTAATCTTGGTAAACCCAGCCCCTCGCACATATCTCGCAAATCTTTATTCCTCGAATCAAATTTGACTTGGAGTCTGTCGGACCTAGGGAATCGAAAACGAAAAAGCGGCTGAGCGAGGCCAGATTTTGACGATTTCGCCGGTCCATAGTGGGACTATGGGCCAAGACAGCGATGAAATATGGACCGCTAAGACACGTTTTCAGCCGATTCATCCTAAGTCCGACAGGCTCCTAGCCTTCAGGCCATGTGGGCATAATTTTACCCCACCATATAAAGTGATGAAATTTGACTGAGTTTTCAGACTTCGCTCAAAACACAACCTTTACATGGTCGCCTATTATTTGACCGGCTCTTTCAACCTGACCGACTCTGTCATCCTGAGCAGGGCGAAGGATCTCGCCCAGCCCACCCCCGCGAAGCCTTCATACGGGAGTTCCTCCAGTCCGGGGCTTTCCAAAATTCCAAGAGGTTTGTTGGAATGGAGGAGGTAAGGGCCTGGTTTGACAAGTGATAAACGGTGAGTCACAATGTTGTTGAAATTTTCAACAATGGAGTGATTTGATGGCCACTATGAATTTCAGCGTTCCGGAAGATGTCAAAAAACAATTTGATAAGGTCTTTGCCGGGAAGAACAAAAGTGCCGTGCTGACCCAACTGATGCAGCAGGCGATCGAAGAACAGCAGCGACTTGGGCGCCGCAAACGAGCCATTGATCAATTACTCGCATTGCGTGAACACGCGCCTCGGGTGACGGACAAGGATATTCGCCTTGCACGAACCCAGGGACGTCCATGACCACCTGGGTGGTCGACGCCAGCGTGGCCGTGAAATGGGCTCTCCCTGGCCAAGACAGTGAAACTCATCAAGAACAAGCCCTCGCGCTGTTGATGGATATTCAGCAGGGCAAGTGTCAAGTCCTTCAACCTCCGCATTGGTTGGCAGAAGTGGGAGCCGTGTTGACTCGATTGGCGCCTAAGCAATCAATCAGCATGCTTCAGACTTTTCTGGCGATGGAATTGCCTATCACCACGGAATGGAACCTATATGAGCAGGCCTGTCGTCTGGCCGTGGAACTCAACCATCATCTGTTTGATACCCTCTACCATGCGATAGCCTTGCATGTTCCTGATACCCTTTTCATCACCGCCGACACCCAGTATTTTCGAAAAGCAGCCAACCTGGGCCACATCATTGAATTAAAAAACTTTCCCCAATAAGCGTGATCCGAAAGGCCGATACGGGTTGGAGAAGTGTGGGTAACAGCATGGGGTCACGTCACGCCATACAGACGCGCACTTAACAAAACTTTCCTAGCAAGGTGTTGAAAAAGTCCGCCAGCGGCGTTCTCGCCTCTTGGCCGTGCTCACGTACTTCTCTGTACGCTCCGCCGTCCAAGCGGCTGCGGCCTTTCCTTCGAGAAGCCTCAGGACAGGACTGGACGGGCCTTTTTGAACATCCTGCTTCGCTAAAAGACATCCTGACAAATTTTGAGTCCGATAAGCTCTCAAAAGAATTTTGAGTTTTTCAACAGCCTGCTAGATGAGGAGCGCGAAGGATCTCGCTCAGCCCACCCGATCAATCCTTGACAAAGTTTGTGCATTGCTCAAGAATCCTCTTCATCGTGGCCGACCTCTTTGTATGGATGGGAGTTCCACGGTAACTACACGAAAAATTTTCTCAGAAGTACGATACCAATTTTTTCACGCCCCTACTCGAAAGCGGTTCTGACATTCGAACCGTCCAGGAGTTTTTGGACATAGCGACGTAAAAACAACGATGATCTACTCGCATGTGCTCAACCGAAGGC
>JBATLR010000367.1:0-8919 GCA_049289415.1 Nitrospirales bacterium | reverse complement strand
GAACAGAAAAAGTAACAATAGCAGTGGCCAGAAGACCGGTTTTTTTAATGGGCAATAAATGCATTCATGAGATGGAGTTATTCGGTGTTTGGACTTTTGCTTTCCTGTGTATGTGTAGCGCATCGGGATGCCTATATGAGGTTGTAGTGATCTCGTTGGCAGTCCTGACGACCGGTTTTTTACTTATCGGGTGTTCATTGAGATTTTTTAATGGTCTTCATCTGAACATGTTCCGGTGCACATATCTGAAGAAAATTTCTCAGCGAAATTCTGACCGGCCTGTTCCGATAAACCATATTATTCACTTCTGGCCAATGATTAAAGGAGGGCCTAAATAGTACGCATCATTTAGCCTAGCCGCGCTTAAGGATTTCGCGTTGAATTGCCTGCCTGCATCCATTTAAGTTTTTCTACTCCATTCCGATACCCTTCTGAAAACAAAAATTTTCAAAAGGATACTTGTCAGACACTAGAACCCCAGAGCTCGGTTCCCCGCAAGTAACCTGCGTTCAAGCAGCAGGGACCAATCACCGTTTCAGTCATTGTTCAATGTTGATAGCCGGGTTACTGAAGGAAGGCTTAGATTCCCAAGCTTTTTTAGAAAGGGCCGTTTCTCTAAGAGGAAAATCCTCTAACGCTAGATATTTTTGAAGAGGTGGGGCTTAGAAAACAACTTTATCAATACTAATAGAGAATAAATAAACCATTTCCCAAATAATTTATTTAAAAAAGGAGGAACCCTAATCAAATGAACAAACAAATCCCTCAGGTCGCAATGACATTGGATTGTCCGATTTCGAAAAAGGAATGTGAAGTGAAATTTGAAATTAATGTCTTCCGTGGGGCAGATCATGGGGGTGTGGAGGCCACTACCTGTTCGGAGTTTTTGCACAACGAGGGTGTGCCTACTTGCGGACAGGACTGCACCCATACCCAAGAAGCGAAAAAAAATCATGACCAAGAGGTTTGTAAACATCAGGAGAATCTGAGGCAAATAGGTTCCAATGTTATTGGTTAGAAGAATGGGATCCATACCAGGGTGTTCATGACAAGGGCAAGGGCCGATCAAGGGATACTATTGAAGCAGTAACGCTGAACAAGAGTAATACGAAAGGCATATAAGGGGAGGCATCAATGAAAGACCAGTTTATGAAAAGTTTGATATTTGCTTCTGCACTCGCATTCTTTAGTGGGGGCCTGTATGTACCAAGCGCCAAGGCTTCATCCGTTACCTCGGAGAAGGTCGATATAGGGATCACAGTGAAAGTCAATCAGAAAGGGTTTATAGATCAAAAAGGTAAGACATTTGATGGAAAAAATATTTTGAAAATTCCCAAAGATAAGCTGGTTCGAATCACCTTTGTTTTTGATGAAAATCTGACCAGCCTGGCGTATGGTGATACTCACCAGGTCGCCATTACGGGTGCTGAGGGTTGGACAAAAGAAACTCAAAAGATTTGGGCGCTCAACCAACGAGCACATGTTATTTTTCAGAGCGGAAAAAAAGGTACTCAATATCGGGCTTATTGCATTTTAGACTGTATCGGGATGGAGCATTTAAATAATCTGGTGATTCGAGTGGTCTAAGAGCGAGACATCCCTCGCCACGGAGGCTGGGGCATCCATTGGGTTTTTAATAAACGTTTGAAAGAGAGCTGTGCCATAACGCGCAGCTCTCTTTTTTTCTTGGACCTGGCGAAAATCTCTTTCAATTACTAAGATGGCTTAGTCAGGTTTGTGAAAAGGGGACCAGAATCTGTTCGAGTGTTCCATGGCCCTACAACGGGTATTATATCGACCAGGTTGGCAACAATGACTGGAATACAAAATCGCATTGTGACCCATGAGCATCAATCAGAGATTCCCGTTCGACTAGAAAGAATGCAAGGGATTGAATGTTTCTTACGTACTCTATCTTATGTCTCACCTGAAGTGTCCGGCCCGGTCACCACCAGGGTTCCTTGCATGATGGGATGAAATGAACAATGGTAAGGATACTGGCCGGGAGGTAGATGACGAAGCGTGAATGTGCGGTTGGGGCCAAGAGGGCCTGAATCAAAAACACATCTTTCCCCGGTCTTACACCCATCGTGAGTGATGGAATGAAGATCGGCGGTCGGGTTTTCCCAGGAAATGGGAGTTCCTGTTCTAATGTGGGCGGATTTCGGCGAATAATACGGAGAAAATGTGCCGAGGATAATTCTGAAGGAAGATGGGCCTGCTAATGCGAAAGGAGCTATCAAAAAAAGACTTACTATCAGAATGATGAAAATTCTTCTTTTCAGTTGTCCATAGACCGCAAATAGTTTCTTCATCATTTTCTCGTTTTTGAACGAATTCTGTGTGACCCTTTTCGTTATACCTCTCAATTAGTTCCTAGATAGTCTTTGGGGGAACTCTGTCCCAAAATGGTCTTGGGAAATGTCTCATTTAATTATACACTTTATGGTCTTGGTGTCGTCAGGGGAAAGAGAGATATCCTTAGGCCATTAGGAAGTCCGCTCTCTATGTGGAAAATAATAAAACTCGCATTTTTTGTGGAAGGGCAAGAGGAACAGAATAAAGGGAAGCTTGATATGGTCTAGTTGAGATGGACACCTCGAAAAAAGCGATAATCGCCAAAGGAGGTGTGTCATGGGGAAGTCATGGAAGGAAACAGTAGACGACAGACTTTTACATGGAACAAATCCGGCATATTTCTTACACGTAATATCCTTCAAAAATGTTCTTACGGTTGCGTTTTTTGTTGATGCAAACTACATTAACACTTTGAAGGCTTACCTGAAGAGGGAAGACGTGGAAGAGACCATCCTCCTCATTGAAAGTGAGCCTGAGAAGCGTAAGGCCCTTCTTTCCTGTTTGTCCAAAGATTACCAGGTCTTCACCGCGACGACAGGAAAACATGCCCGTCAGGTGTTAGACCAGATTCCCGCCATAGGCGTCATCTTATTCGATGACGGGATTGCCGATGTTTCGAGGGTCGAATTCTTACAGAAATCCAAGTCGTTGGATTCTTGACCAAACTGCGTCTCATCTGGTCGACCATAATGCCAGCCTGTATTGGCCCCGGGCCGGAACACTCAACATGCCATACGGGGTCACGGCCACCGGCTCCTGGTTAATCGCGGCAGATACCGCAAATTCCCGGTTGATTGGTTGGCATGATTCCAATCTGCAGACAGGAGCCAAGGCGCAGGCCTTGGCCGGCCAACCCACTTTTCAGGCTAAAGGGGATAATCAATGGAGTTTTCCCGTGAGGGGGAGTCTGTGCTGGCCCTATCATGTTCAGGTGTGTGGCAAGTTTGTCGTGGTCTCGGACTCAGGCAACAACCGTGTTCAACTGTGGGACATTGACGGAGCTTTGCTTTCATGATGGAAACAGTAACAGTAAGAAGCTCCAACGAACAGGCATTCAAAATCCAAGTGTCTGGATTGGTCCAGGGAGTCGGGTTTCGTCCGAGGGTCTGGCAACTGGCTCAACGCTTTGATCTTCGAGGTCGGGTTTCCAACAATGGAAAAGGTGTTCAAATTCTGGTCGCAGGCGAGGAAGAAAACCTCAGGCATTTCATTCATGAACTGACTCACAATCCTCCACCACTCGCTCAAATTGCCGAAATCTTCTCAAGCGGCATTTCCCTGTCTGACGTCCCGGAAGACACATTTGCCATTGCCGGTACCGACAAAAGTCCTGTGCAGACCGGCATTGTTCCGGATGCGGCCCCTTGTCCGGAGTGCGTGAAGGAAATATTTGATCCTTTTGCACGGCGCTACCGCTATCCCTTTACCAACTGCACGCATTGCGGACCCCGCCTGACGATTCAGGATGGGATTCCCTATGACCGGCCTACCACCACACTGAAGGATTTTCCTCTGTGCGAGGCCTGCCTGAAGGAATATCACGATCCCCAAGACCGCCGATTTCATGCCCAGCCGATCGCGTGCCATGCATGCGGACCGAAGGTGTGGATTGAACGTATGGATGGAAAACCCGGGACGGTGCATTCCTATACGATGCTGGATGAGGCAGATGCGGTCTGCAGTCTCCTAAGGAAAGGACACATTCTGGCCATTAAAGGATTAGGCGGTTTTCAACTTGCCTGCGATGCCACCCGAGAGGACGCGGTCAGCCGGCTTCGTGCCTTGAAACACAGGGAGGGAAAACCTCTGGCATTAATGGCGCGCGACTTGGAAGTGATTCGCCAGTATTGTGTGGTAGGGGAGAGGGAAGCCGAACTCTTGCAAAGCCAGGCTGCCCCCATTGTCATCCTTAAGCGCCATCCGGAGAGGGCCCTTGCGGCAAATGTCGCTCCCGGCATGTCCACCTATGGATGTATGTTAGCCAACTCACCGCTGCACCATTTGATCCTCCATCGCATGGCTCACCCGATTGTGTTGACCAGCGGGAACCATGCCGGTGAACCCCAGTGGATCGACAATGACCAGGCCAAAGTACATTTGAAAAACATTGCCGAGTTTGTGGTCCTGCATGATCGGGGGATTGCCCAACGTGTTGACGATTCGGTGGTCAAAGTCATGGATCAGGTTCCACGAGTGCTACGACGGAGTCGAGGGTTTGCGCCCATACCCATATGGCTTCCCTCGGGCTTCGAACCCAGTCCTGCTATTCTTGCTATGGGAGGTGAACTCAAAAATACCTTCTGCTTACTCAAAGATGGACAAGCCCTGCTCTCCCATCACATTGGAGATTTAGAAGACTCTTTGACCTATGCCGATTATCAACGTGCCATCTCCCATTACCAACACGTGTTTGAGCACAAGCCTGACAGCATCGCCGTTGATCTGCACCCGGAATACCTGTCGAGCAAGTTCGGACGGGCCCAAGCCAACTTACGCCATCTGCCGATTTTCGATATCCAACATCACCATGCTCATCTCGCTGCCTGTCTGGTCGAAAACGGGGTTCGCTTAACGACTGAACCGGTCCTTGGGGTTATCCTGGATGGGTTGGGCTATGGGGAAGACGACACGATTTGGGGTGGAGAGTTTTTGCTGGCGGATTATGGGGGCTTTACTCGTCTTGGATCCTTTAAGCCCGTGCCGATGCTCGGGGGAACTCAGGCGATTAAGGAACCCTGGCGAAACACCTATGCGCATGTGATGGCAGAAATGGGATGGGCGGAGTTTGCGATGAACTACTCCGATCTGCCATTGTTTGATCTTCTCGAGAAAAAACCTCGCATGATGCTGGATCGCATGCTGAGCCGCCGGATTAATAGCCCGCTTGCGAGTTCCTGCGGTCGGTTGTTCGATGGCGCCGCCGCTGCGATGGGTCTTTGCACAGAGCACGTGTTATATGAGGGGCAAGCTGCAATGGAGATGGAAGCTCTGGTGGATGACGAAACACTTCATCATGAGGACGAATTGTTGGCGTATCCATTTTCGATTCCGCGCCTGAAGCACTCTGGTTTACCCTATGTCGAACCGTTAGGAATGTGGCAAGCACTTTTGGGCGACCTTATCCTCCACACACCGGTTCCGGTCATGGCCGCACGGTTTCATAAGGGGCTTGCCAAGGTGATTTGTCACATGGTCACACAGTGCTCACAAACTCCTGACGGTCATGACCGGCATCAAACGGTGGTCCTTTCAGGTGGCGTGTTTCAAAATCAGGTGTTGTTTGAACTTGTGAAACGCAGGTTGGCGGCAGAAGGATTCACCGTCCTTTCCCACAAACAGGTTCCAATGAACGATGGTGGCATTGCCATTGGACAGGCCGCGATTGCCGCAGCTCGTTCCTTGCAAGAGACCAATGAGGTTCGATCCACATGTGTTTAGGCATACCCGGGCAAATTGTAGAAATCAGCAATATGGAGCATAAGCTCGCGATCGTGAACGTGGGTGGTGTTCGACGGGAAGTGAATATCGCCTGCATTGTCGATGAGGAGCATTCCCCTGGGTCATGTGTCGGGGATTGGGTGCTGATTCACGTGGGATTTGCCATGAGTCGGATTGACGAAAAGGAAGCTAAGCGGACAATAGAGTTGCTGGCTGAAATGGGAGAAGTGCAAACAGAAATCCAGGCGATGCGTCAGTCGAATACTTCCTAAAGGATGGCCGCGTGTCTAATCAAAAAACATTAGCCTCCCTCTATCCTTTCCTGCAGCCGTCTTGGAAAGATTCGGCACATGTAAAATCCGGATTGCTTGAATCGGTGCGAATGAAATCGCAAGATAGCACGCAGGTCATCCAAACATTTTTTGGTACACAGGCCGAAAAAGTCGTGGCCGCTGCCATGGCCGTAGCGGACATTTATCAACATGAGGGACGGCTGTTTACGATGGGCAACGGCGGATCGAGCTGTGATGCCGCCCATATTGCCGTAGAATTTTTGCATCCAGTCACCACCGGGCGCCCTGCGCTTCCCGCCGTCAATCTTGCGGCAGATCAGGCCATGATGACCGCTGTAGGAAATGATGTGGGGTTTGATCACATTTTTGTGCGCCAGTTGATCGCTCAGGGAAAGGCCGGGGACGGGGTGATCGGAGTATCCACCAGCGGCAATTCCGAAAATATTATGCGGACCTTTAGGAAAGCTAAGGAGATGGGGGTGACCACCATTGGCCTCACCGGGGGACTTGGAGGAGCCATGGCAACCTCTTCTGCAATTGATCATTGCCTGGTTGTGCCTACTGAGAGTATTCACCGGATCCAGGAATGTCACGTCCTGATCTATCACATTCTTTGGGATCTCGTGCACACCCTTCTTGCTGATCATCGCGGCGCGTCGGCCACGAAAAAGGACACTCCATGAAATTCGTCGATGAATTTCGTGATCCCCAAAAAGCCCGGATCCTTATCCAGGAAATTGAGGGGCTGGTGAAACGGATACCCGTCTGCCGCGATCGGCCCATTTGGATCATGGAGGTCTGCGGGGGACATACACACACCATCTTTCGCTATGGCCTCAATAAAATGCTTCCGAAGGAAGTGGAGTTTATTCATGGACCGGGTTGTCCGGTTTGCGTCCTGCCACGAGGCCGCGTGGATGACTGTATTGCTCTGGCTGAACGGGACGAGGTGATCATGACCACATTCGGGGATGCCATGCGAGTGACCGGCTCTAAGAAAAATCTCTTACAGGCCAAAGCCGAGGGAGCCGATGTGCGCATGGTCTATTCACCATTGGACGCCTTGAATCTCGCCCGAGTGAATCCTGACAGAGAAGTGGTGTTTTTCGGGCTTGGTTTTGAGACCACCATGCCCAGCACGGCGTTGACCATACTCCAGGCAAAGCAAGAAGGCATCAAAAATTTCTCGATCTTTTGTAACCACATCACGATCATTCCCACGATCAAGGCCATCCTGGATTCTCCTGATCTTCAGCTTGACGGCTTTTTGGGCCCGGGCCATGTGAGCATGGTGATCGGAACGAAGCCCTACTCATTTATCGCTGAATATTATCGAAAGCCCATCACCATCGCCGGGTTTGAACCACTGGACATTTTACAATCCGTGTGGATGGTTCTGAAACAATTGGCGGAGGGACGCTGTGAAGTCGAAAATCAATATACACGGATTGTTCCTCCTGATGGGAACACGCAATCGTTAGAGGCTATTCAAGAGGTGTTTGAACTGCGGGAGTTTTTTGAATGGCGGGGGCTGGGGTCCATCGATCTCTCCGGGGTCCGAGTCCGTGAGGAATTTTCTGCGTTTGACGCTGAACGAAAATTTCCTCTTCCCAATCTGAAAATTGCCGATCCCACGTCCTGCCAATGCGGGGAAGTGTTGAAGGGGGTGATTAAGCCGAGTCAATGTAAGGTATTTGGCACGGCCTGCACTCCTCAAAATCCCTTGGGAGCGTTGATGGTTTCGACGGAAGGCGCCTGTGCCGCCTACTACAACTACGGCTGGATTCCTGAAGAAGATCTGCATCCGGCAAGAAGCTCGGTGTAAGTCATAATAAAAAATGTAAAAAATCGGTTGAATATGATAAATCCTGAATCGCTTACTTCTACTCAACCGGCTTTCGTCAAGACCAAGCCCATGCTGAACCGAACCACTAACGATGAACGGATTACCCTGGCTCATGGAAGTGGCGGCAAAGCCATGCGAGACCTCATCCAGAATCTGTTGGTCCCAACCTTTAATAATCCCATCCTTGACACATTAGAAGATCAGGCCACGATTCCGTTGGGGCAATTGCTCCAACATGGTGACCGGCTGGCATTTACGACGGATAGCTATGTCGTGGATCCTTTGTTTTTTCCGGGAGGCAACATTGGCGAGTTGGCCGTGAACGGGACGGTCAATGATCTGGCGGTCAGCGGGGCACGCCCGCTATTTTTATCATGCGGGTTGGTGATTGAAGAGGGTTTTCCCTTGGAAACGCTTGTCCTCATTGCCTCGGCTATGAAACAGGCCGCTGATCGGGCAGAGGTCTCTATTGTTACGGGAGATACCAAAGTCGTTGAAAAAGGTTCCGCGGATAAGCTCTTCATTAACACGGCGGGTATCGGTGTGATTCGAGAAGGGGTTGCCATTGCGGCAACTAAGGCTCAGGCCGGGGATGCCATCATTACGAACGGTTTTATCGGTGACCACGGCGTGGCCATTCTTCTGGCTCGAAACGAATTGGCCCTGGAAGCCGATGTTCAAAGCGACACCCAGCCAGTCCACGATCTGATTTCCCATATGCTGGATGTCTGTTCCCAGATCCATTGTTTGCGGGATGCCACGCGCGGCGGATTGGCCACCGTCCTCAATGAATTCGCCTCGGCCTCGAACGTGTCCATTCAGATCAACGAGCCCCATGTGCCTATTCGAGAATCCGTTCGAGGGGCCTGTGAAATTCTCGGACTCGATCCCCTGTACCTGGCCAATGAGGGGAAAATTGTGGCAGTGGTCCCTTCTGAGAACGCCCACGAACTTGTTGAGGCCATGCGGAACCATCCCCTAGGC
>JBATLR010000366.1:0-1545 GCA_049289415.1 Nitrospirales bacterium | reverse complement strand
CTTGCGAACCCTTGATGGCTTTGCGCCACCACCGTGATTTTTTGATGAGGAGCCCCAAGGCGATCCGCCCGGTCTAAGGTGTGTTGCAACATCGACCGGTTTCCCACGAAGGTACAGTACTGCTTGGGTTTGGGATAGCCTAACCATCGTTCAATAAACGGACGCGTTCGTTCCCCCTCCCCACCGGCGAGAATCATGGACCATACAGAATGGAATTGAGACATAGGGTGGAGCTCCTTCCTTTGCACGAAAAAATTGTATGAATTGTATGAAAGCTGAATATACTACTACCTATGCGGTCCCTTATATCGTGAAAGACGAGTGAGGGATACTGAGTATTTTCCTAGGAAACCAAGAAATTTTTCCTAGGAGTCTGTCGGACTTTGGGAATCGATAGCGAAAATGTGGCTGAGCGAGGGCAGATTTTGACGATTTTGCCGGCCCATAGTGGGACTATGGGCCAAGGAAGCGGCAAAATATGGACCGCTTGGACACTTTTGCAGCCGATTCATCCGAAGTCCGACAGGCTCCTAGGGTTCTGATGGATGTCCGAAACAACATACCGGGCCTATCCCTCCTCCCTGGTCATCCCCATTCTCGTGAACGGAGCCCCATCTTCTGGAGAGATGAAAAAAAAGATTCTTGATTAAAAACGTCAGAATTCCAGCTTGGGCATGAGAACCCGATTAAAACTGTCGAGCCAGCCAAACAGCTTTAAGCAGTCAATTGCGGCCCTTCAGAATCCTCGGACAAAATTTCTCTTGCGGCTATCAACCAACTGGCTAAACTCGAGCCACGAAGCTCACCTCCCTGCAGGGAAATCTCATGGGCGCGATTGTCAATTTTGATCTCTAGCGAATCAGAAGAACCATCATGCCTCATCTCCTGGTTTTCATTGACAGAAACTGGCAAGCCTTGCATTTCTCCCTGCTTGTTGGCTTCGAATGAAATATCTTGCATTGGATCATCCTCCGCCTTCTATTGCCTTGATATCAGTTCAGCTCTTTATCATCTCAAGACAGATGAGCAGAATACCGACGTGCTCTTTACGGCAATTATCAAACTGGATTGAACGCTCATGGGCGAAGACATATCAAATCGTTCAAAACCGCCTGTGAACACTAGCGACCAACACCGTGTCACCTTCTCTTTCAGCGTCGTGAAGCACGAGGAGCATCACAGGCCTTCTCCCTCTTCTCACATGAACCAGGAGATGGCATTTATCTCCGTCGATTTCAGGCTTCCACCCGATCATGAATAACCTCACCACATTCCAGACAGACCAGGTGCCCCGTTTTCTCGCCTTTTTTATTGACTTGTTCGTCCACCAGGCGTTGATGTGCGCAGACGTCTTTCCTCCCGGTTTTAAGGGTTCCATTCACACGACCGGCCTTTTGTTCATTCATGGGTCTCCCCCTTCTGAAAATGCCCAATACCTTATTTGGAAATCTATCAGCTCTAACCGGAATCCCGTCTTCCATCAAGCCACATGGAAACGAGAGGAAGCCTCTGCCTTGACCTCATCGTTTTGAAAGATCTTACGGC
>JBATLR010000365.1:0-17202 GCA_049289415.1 Nitrospirales bacterium | reverse complement strand
TGAGGGGACCGCTCCATACTCTTCAGGCCAACGGACATAGTAAATGTTCATTTTTTAATGCCGCGGGTGGGTGGGGCGTGGAGAGGATCGTCAGGCCAGAAGTGTTTGGGATAGCGTCCCTTCAATTCCTTCTTCACTTCCGTGTACCCCGTTTTCCAAAAACTCTTGAGGTCCTGGGTGACTTGAACAGGCCGTCGGGCCGGTGATAACAGATGGATGAGCAGCGGGACTGTGCCATTGGCTAAGAGTGGCGTTTCTGTCATACCGAACAATTCCTGGAGACGGACAGCCAGAATGGGAATCTCTCCTGAAAGATAATCCAAGGGAATGTGCGATCCTGTCGGCACGGTGAGATGGCTGGGGGCCAGGGTGTCGAGCGTGCGCCGTTGTTCAGGAGAAAGGAGCGCCTGGAGCGGCCAGGCAAGATCGATCCGTTTCAGCTGATTGAGGCTGGAGAGATTGATGAGAAAAGGCCCTAGCCACTGGTCCAATGTCTGAAGGAGTGTGTCGTCCGAGACATCCGGCCAATCGGACCCCGGTTCCGTGGCGCGGCGCAGAAATTGGACGCGCGCCTGCCAGTTTCTGAGTGTGGGGTTCCAGGGCAAACAGGAGAGGCCTGTGCTTCGAAGACCGGCGAGAAGTGCGGTCAACACCAAATCAGGATCGGGATCGGAAAGGCGGCTTTCCTCCAGAATGAGTTCTCCGAATCGTCGTTGCCGGATGGATCTGACCGCTTGCGTTGAGCTATCCCACATCACAGAATCCGTTGACTGTATGAGATCCCCGCAGTGGGAGATCAGATCTTCACGTGAAATCGGGGCAGCCATATAGATAAGTGCCGTCGCTGGGGCACCGTTAAGGTCTGCGATCACGAGCCATTCTTCATGTTCCAGGGGATCCGGGTGACGGAATCTTGCGCTTCGCCCGTTAGCCAACCGGTATCGTTTGTCCTCATCTGATTGTCGTTGGGCAATCCGGTCGGGATAGGCCAGCGCCAGGAGTACACCTAACTGATCAATCTGTTGTTTGGGGACTTGGTGAGGAGTGGTGATGTGCAGTGTTCGTTGCCATGACTGAGAGACCTGGCGAATGCGTTGGATGGTTCCCATATCCAGAGCCCCGCTATTTCTCTGAACACGGGCGTCACCATAGAGCATATCAAATCGGGTGCGAAGATCGGCATGCTCTCCTGCGAATGATCCTTTGAACAAGTTTCGTTCGCTTAAGGCGGCGGCGAGATCGCATGCTAAGGCTCCCACTCTCAGCGTTTTTCCCTTCAGGACCATATGCGCGAGTCGTGGGTGCATGGGGAGATCGGCCATCGCCCGGCCATGATCGGTGATGTGGCCATGAGTATCACATGCGCCAAGGGAGTGAAGGAGTTGTCGTGCCTGAGCGATGGCTCCGGAAGGAGGAGGGTCAAGCCAGAGTAATTCCTGTGGATCGTGATTTCCCCATTGAGACAACTCCAACACGAGCGAGGTTAGGTCGGCATCAAGAATTTCCGGTGTGGTTCGGGGGGTGAAGGTACGCTCCTCGGCCTCAGACCAGAACCGAATACACAGGCCGGGTTCCAGGCGTCCCGCCCGCCCGCGACGTTGTTCTGCCGATTGTTGGGAGACCGTGAGGGTGGCTAGCCGGCTCATACCGCTGCGTGAATCAAAGCGTGGTACGCGCATGAGCCCGGTATCGATGACGAGACGAATGCCTTCGATGGTGAGACTGGATTCGGCAATATTAGTGGATAGGACCACTTTGCGCCATCCGGCAGGCGGGGGAAGAATAGCCTGGTCCTGGGCCTGAGCGGATAGATCCCCATAGAGCGGAGCGATGCGCGTATGTGGGCCTAGAGGAAGGTCTGCCAGGAGCCGTTCCACCTGACGGATTTCTCCCGCACCCGGAAGAAACACCAGGAGGTTGCCCTGTTCGGTCTTCAGCAGACGATGAATGGTATGGGCCACCTGCATGGCGAAACATTTCCCCTCCTGTTTTCCGACGTAGCGGGTTTCGACGGGAAACATCTTGCCCTCGCAACTGATCACTGGAGCCTGTCTCAATTGTTGCGAGATGGCCGCACTGTCGAGTGTGGCCGACATGATCAACAGCCGGAGGTCCTCTCGAAATACCTTTTGGGATTCCAGGCATAAGGCCAGACCCAAATCGGCTTGCAGGCTGCGTTCATGGAATTCATCAAAGATGATCAGGCCATAGTTCTGTAATGATGGATCGTGCTGCAGGATTCTCGTGAGAATGCCTTCGGTTACGACTTCCAGTTTTGTGTTTGGGCTGATTTTGGTATCCAACCGTGTGCGATATCCAACGGTAGTGCCAACGGTTTCTTCCAGGAGATCGGACATGCGGCGTGCAGCGGCACGCGCTGCCAACCTGCGGGGCTCCAGCATAATGATGGTTTTTGGGATTAACCACGGCTCTTTGAGAAGGGCCAGCGGAATCTGTGTCGTTTTTCCGGCGCCAGGCTGAGCGGTGAGAAGGACGATCGGGTGTTGCCTGAGGGTCTGTTGTAGCTGAGGAATTATGGCATCAATGGGATACGTGGGGGTCTTCATGCAAAATTAATTGAAGGTGGAATGGCGAATCAGAGGGTCTCGGTAAGGCCCCCATTGTTGGCTAGGAACTTACCTGAAAAGAGTCGATGGGAACATCCCTCTCCAGTATTTATATAGCGATTGCTTTTCAATTTTATTGAGAATTAGGGTACACTGAAGTATTGAATAAGGGGTTTTGTCCATCAGGAACGGTATCAAACTGATCAGGAGGGAAGACGGAATGAAGTCAGCCATCAAAATGAAACTGACCACAGTACTTTGCACAATCCTGGTAGGACTGAGCCTCAGTTCCACTGGAATAGGGAGTGAAACGAGCCCTGATTCAGCAGTGGGAATGATCACGGTTGATGGTCATACGGTTCCCGACATTGGTCCACTCCCGACGGCGGTTCCTGTGCCCGCCACCAATTTGAATTATGCCGACAAACTGTCTCTGGGTAAACAGCTGTATTTTGATGGGCGGTTATCCAAGAACAACGCGATCTCTTGCGCGTTTTGTCATAACCCTGTTGCGGGATTTGCCGATCCCAACCAAACCTCCGTGGGCGTGGGTGGGAAGCGTGGCGGCCGGCAATCGCCTACAGTGTACAACACCGCCTTTAACCCCTTTCAATTTTGGGATGGTCGAGCCGGCTCTTTGGAAGAACAGGCCATTGGTCCAATTCATAATCCCGTTGAAATGGCCGAGACCCATGAAAGTGTCGTTCCCAAAATTGCGAAGATAAACGGCTATAAGGAAGAGTTCCAGAAAGTATTCGGAACCGGAGTCAGTTTGCAGGGAATCGCCGAAGCGATAGCTGCTTATGAACGGACCATCATCTCCACCAATTCGGCCTTCGATAAGTTTGTCTTAGGTGATCAAAAAGCGATGGGAGAAGATGCCCAACGGGGGATGGCCCTCTTTAAAGGAAAAGGCCGGTGCATCCTGTGTCACAACGATTCTAATTTTACGGATAATCGATTCCACAACCTCGGCGTGCCGCAAGTGGGACCGATGGAAGAAGATTTGGGGCGGTATTATGTGACTCTTCGAGAACGCGATAAAGGCGCATTTAAAACTCCAACGCTTCGAAGCATTACGGAGTCTGCCCCGTATATGCATGACGGCGCTTTTAAAACATTAGAGGAGGTGATCGACTTTTTTGATAAAGGCGGGAATGCCAATCCTCAGTTGAGTCCGTTGATGAAACCGCTGGGATTGGCGCCGCAAGAGAAAGCCGATCTTATTGCCTTTCTGAAAGCATTGACCGGCGAACCGATTCCGTTTGAGTTTCCGAATTTACCAGAGTAAACGGGCCTAAATAGAAGAGTAGGTGAATGCTCGTTTCGAGGTTGTCTCGCGAAGGTCTGCGTCTGGTTGTCGGGAGAACTGGTGTTGGAGGATGATCCCAAAGGCAAAGCAGAACAGGGCAAAAATGTGTATCGGACCTATGGCTATTAGCTGAATGGCAACGGTGCGAAAGGTCAGGGTGATGGGTCCGGTGGCGGATAGTCTCACGCGTAGGCCCGCTGCCCTCGCCTCGGAGACAGTGCAGAAAAAGTCGGAGAAAGAACGGTTAACAATTCAACGAGTTGGAAAGTCTGGGACCTCGATGCCCTCCTGGAAGGGAGAGTGATCGTAGCAGCATATATGCACTGTCTTAGCATATCTGGGAGAGTTCGAGAGGGAATCCCACGGAGTGGACAGTTAACTCCGAGAACGAGCCGGCGAGTGGAAAATGAATATCAATTATTTTAACGCAGGCCGTCTATGAAGGCTTGACTGATTTCCCCCCTGGCGACCTCGGTCACGGGCCCTTTCATCGTGATGTTGTACTGAGGATCAACGGTAATATCCAAGGTTCCTCCAGGGGCCTTCACACTCACGGGGCTTTTCACTAATCCTAACCGTACTCCGGCACAAGCCGCAGCACAGGCGGAGGAGCCCGAGGCCTGTGTTTCTCCCGCACCCCGTTCCCAAATCAAAATAGAAATGGTCCGAGGCCCGGTTGGAACGGCCAGTTGGACATTGGTTCGTTTGGGGAAAATGATATGGTTTTCCAGTTCGGGCCCGATTTCAAGAAGGTCCTGACGGGTCCATTGTTCTTCCTGTTTCTTATACACCACGCAATGCGGGTTTCCGACACTGACCCCGGTAAACCGGAGAGACTGTCCTGCCGCCTTCACGGGCTGTTGAATTAATTCAGGCACCCGTAAGGTGCAGGGGAGAGAAATGGGTTGAAACGAGGCTCGTCCCATGTCGACTGTGGCCCCATTCACATA
Organism: Nitrospirales bacterium; assembly: GCA_049289415.1. Taxonomy (GTDB): domain Bacteria; phylum Nitrospirota; class Nitrospiria; order Nitrospirales; family UBA8639; genus Nitrospira_E. The sequence goes on along the minus strand of JBATLR010000365.1, from coordinate 12,373 downwards.
TCCGTGACCGTTGAGTTCCAAATGGATCTCAACCAATCCGCCCTTGGTTTCTACCGTAAAGTGTTTTTTCCTCGTATGCTTGGTGTGGTACAGATAGCAGCCGAAAATCCGCAGTCCATTACCGGATTTCTCGGCTTCACTCCCGTCCGGGTTGTAAATGCGCAGTCCAAAGTCGGCTTTTTTCGAAGGCCCGAGCGCCAGAATGCCGTCACTGCCCACTCCCCAATGCCGATCACAGAGAGCTCGGATGGTCCGCGGTGTTAATTTAAAAGACATTTTGGCTGGGTCGAGAGCAATATAGTCATTGCCCAAGCCATGTCCTTTGAAGAAATTGTTGTTCATGCCTGCTCCACAATGGGATGGACTGCTATCGGGTGATAGGCCTTGCCGGCAAGGCTTTTTCCCGTCTGGACGGTAGGCCTGAATTATACGTAAAAATGATGAAAGAGGAAAGTACTTAAGAGGGGAAAACGCCTAAGAGGTCAAAATCTTATTGCGGATAAGGCAGGGAGTTGCCTGAGAGACACTTGAGCCGGTCAATTTGAAAATGAGAGGGGGCAACCAGGGCTATTCTCCAGACTTTCGCGAGCAATTTCTTGAAGGATTGTTGAGAAAGGCCTGGGAGGAGGTGTCTTCCATCAACTCTGGTCAACGGGTATTCGAGCCAGGCGAAAGTTGTTTTTTCCACAAGGCATGGGGGTTGATTCGGAGAGAATGGCCATGGGCCTCGCCGCCACGGTTGAGTGATGGCAAGGCCCAAAAATCAGATCAAAAATTGGAAGGAGGCAAAAGTCATTGAGCCTTCTTGGACAGGTTGCGTGCGGAGCGGCGCTCGTTGTCGGTGAGGTAGCGCTTTCGCAGCCGCACATTTTTAGGAGTCACTTCGACCAGTTCATCATCTTCGATGAATTCCAATGCGAATTCCAGGGTCATTTCCCGTGGGGGAATGAGGTGAATGGCTTCGTCGGTTCCGGAGGCTCGAATATTAGTGAGTTTTTTCTCGCGAATGGCATTCACCACCAGGTCATTGCCTTTGTTGTTGACCCCAACCAGCATGCCCTCATAAATATCATCTCCAGGATGGAGGAAAATTTCTCCACGATCTTGCAGTCCCCAGAGGCCATAGGCCACGGCCTGTCCGGGACCATGAGAAATGAGGACTCCAGCCGAACGATGAGGAATCTCTCCTTTAAAGGGTTGGTATTCATGGAAAATTTGGGACATGACACCGCTGCCTCTGGTCATCCTCAATAATTCACTGCGAAATCCCAAAAGGGCACGCGACGCAATATGGAATTCCATGCGGACGGTCCCGACTGCACTGATCCGCAGGTCCTTCATTTCGGCTTTCCGGCCACCCAGCGCTTCGATGACCGCACCCTGATAACCGGGGTCCACTTCAATGACCACGAGTTCGACGGGTTCCAGAATTTCGCCGTCCATCTCTTTGTAAATGACTTTGGGCGGGGATACTTCTAATTCAAACCCTTCCCGACGCATGGTTTCGATTAAAATGGACAAATGGAGTTCGCCTCGTCCTGAGACCGTAAATCGCTCGCCACCGTCGGCCTCCTCCACTTTAATGCCTACATTCATCATGGCTTCGTGAGCCAGGCGCTCACGAATGTGTCGCGAGGTGAGAAAGCGCCCCCCGTCTTTTCCAGCCAAAGGGCTGGTGTTATGAGAGAAGTTCATGGAAATCGTGGGTTCATCCACGTTGACGGTCGGTAAGGCTGTCGGGTTTATAGGAGAAGCTAAGGTTTCTCCCACCCGAACGTCCTGATGGCCGGCCAGGGAAATAATGTCTCCGGCTTGCGCGGAATCGGTTTCGATCCGGGTGAGTCCCTGATAGGCCAACAGTTTGGTGACCTTGCCGCGGGAAATGGTGCCATCCCGTTTAACGGCGACGATCTGATTGCCGACTTCAATCATCCCATGGACAATTCGTCCCACCGCCACACGACCGATGTAGGAGTCATATTCCAACATAGTCACGAGCATTTGAAACGGTTGTTCCGGATCAGCCACGGGCGGCAGGACCCGGTGAATGATCGTATCCAATAAGGGTTTCATGTCAACGGCGGGATCACTCATGTCCAGCGTGGACTTTCCTTCTTTTCCGGATGCGTACACAATGGGGAAATCTAACTGTTCGTCGGTCGCGTTCAGTTCACAAAACAAATCAAAGGTTTGATTCACGATTTCTTCAGGACGGGCGCTGGGGCGGTCGATTTTGTTAATCACGACGATGGGTTTCAGATGCAGTTCCAAGGATTTTTTCAGGACGAACTTGGTTTGGGGCATCGGGCCATCAAAGGCGTCCACGAGTAAGAGCACGCCGTCCACCATGCGTAGAATGCGCTCGACTTCACTCCCAAAGTCGGCATGCCCTGGTGTATCGACGAGATTGATGCGGGTATCTTTATAGAGGAGCGAAGCATTTTTCGAAAAAATGGTAATCCCACGTTCCTTTTCCAATGGATTCGAATCCATAATGACGGCTTCGCCTTCTTTGAATATATGCGCGCCGGTCTGCCTGAGCAGGGCATCCACTAACGTTGTTTTGCCATGATCGACGTGAGCGATGATGGCGACATTGCGAAGGTCTTTTCGGCGTTTTTGATTCAGCATGACAGTCGGTTCCTTTGTTGGGCACAACCAGACGACGCACGAACGACATTGTTCTATGCTGAGGTTGCGTATCGAGGCCGGTCTGAGGAGGTTTAGGCTACGACACCGGCCAGAACAGCCGGAGAATGGCTTGGATCCTGCGAGACGGTCGATTCTTACAAAACCGTACAGGAAGATCGGTCCTAATGCAACTGGTTTTCCTTGACCTTATCCAGGATTTCCTCTACGGTAAGCCAGCTTCAGGAGACTCCTCTTTTACCCTCCACCAAAATTTTCTATTCTCCCCACTTTAGGAGGTTGTCTATGCGCCCACGTCGGGTGACGATATTGGATCTGGTCACCAAAGGTCCCACGAATTCTCTCTATGCCAGGGTAATGAATCAAAATCTGGCCAGTATCATGCCGCAGGTCGTCGGGGTGTGGTGTGAGGAATTGGGCCATCAAGTGCGGTTTGTGTGCTACACCGGCCGCGAAGATCTCCAGCAGGAATTATTGGACGAAACGGATATTGTGTTCATCGGAGCGTTTACCCGATCGGCGCTGACAGCCTATGCCATTAGTCAGATGTTTCGAGCTCGCGGTGCCGTGACGGTATTGGGCGGGCCTCATGCGCGGAGCTATCCGCAGGATGCGGCTAAATATTTCGACTATGTGGTGGGTTTTACCGACAAGACCCTCATTCAGGATATTCTGGCGGATTGTGCGCAGCATCGTCCTCTGGGAGTTCAGCTTGCAGCAACCCGGCAACCGACCGAGTTGCCGGGAGTGAAGGAACGCTGGAAATTCGTTGAGCCGACCATTGCCAAGGCGCCCACGTCATTTAAAGTTGTGCCGATGATCGGCAGCATGGGGTGCCCCTATACCTGCGGATTTTGTGTAGACGCCAATGTCGACTATCAACCCTTGTCGTTTGACCAGATCAGCGAGGATTTGAAATTTCTGCTCACCAAGATCAAGCGACCCCTCGTAGCCTGGCACGACCCGAATTTCGGGGTGCGATTTCAGGAATATATGCGGGCGATTGAAACGGCGATCCCTCCCAACAGTATCGACTTCATTGCCGAAAGTACGTTGTCGCTTCTGTCCGAACCCCACCTGAAACGATTAAAGCAGAATGGATTCAAGGCGATTTTGCCGGGCATTGAATCCTGGTATGACATGGGGGAGAAATCCCGGACCGGTCGTCACATTGGGCAGGAAAAAGTGAAACAGGTGGCGGATCATATCAATCTGATCCTTCGCTATATCCCCTATGTCCAGGTCAACTTTGTGCTGGGCTTAGACTGTGATGAAGGCGCTGAACCCTTTGAGCTCACCAAACAATTTTTGGATCTCGCTCCCGGAGCCTTCCCGGCATTTTCCCTACTCACGGCATTTGGACAGGCAGCGCCTTTTAACCGGGAATTGCAACGGGATGAGCGGGTCCTGCCCTTTCCCTTTCAATTTCTCGATAACAATCATGCCATGAATGTGCGGCCCAAGCATTATGCCTGGCCGGAATTTTATGATCATGTTGTGGATCTATCCCGGCATGCGTTTTCCTGGCCGATGATTCTCCGGCGGCTCGTCTTGAACCGCGGCATCATTCCCCGGTGGTTCAATTTCATGCGGTCGGTATCGAGTGAAGGGTTCGGCCGGATCAAATACCACACGAAGATCCGGGGGTTACTGGATACGAATGTGTCGGTCCGACAGTTTCTGGAAGGGGACACGTTGGAGCTGCCACAGCTTTACGTCAGAAAAATACGCCGGACGCTTGGTCCGTTATATGACCTGCTTCCTGAAGGGGCCACGATGCACGATCATCATGCCTACTTGAAATCCTACCAAGAACCCCATCCCTCGCTTGTTGAGGTGGGGCCACTCCCGGGATTGGTGCATTAAGGTCCTGAGTCCATTTCATCGGTCCATAAGAAGACCGGCTCCCGTCAGCAGGGTCTGAACCATCCTCCTTCTGTGATCTATTCCTCATTCTTGCCCGAATAGAAAAATGGTAGCTGTTCTCCCGTCCCTTTGGCTTTTTTTCACCGGGAGAGGATCGCCTCGTTTTAGCCGGGTAACATAAGACTATCGCCTACGGGTGCATCGCTTGCTTCATCGAATCACGTTGCTGTAAAACCGGCGTTTTATTAATGCTCTGCTAATCCGAATGTGGCTCTGATGAAGCGGTCCCTCCGGCAATAATTTTTGCAGGGGCCTGGTGGTACCGCCGAGCCGGGGATCGGACGAAGGATCTCAATGAAGGGATACTCTTTTCGATCTCGCGAACAAGAGAGGATCGACGAGTGATCAACGCGTATGCCTTACAGGATGGAAAATTCCAGGCTTTGCCCGTCCCGGAGCTTTCCAATACTCTTCACGTGGCCATGTGGATCGATCTCACCGCCCCGACGGACGACGAACGGCAAGTCATTGAGACTTTGTACGAGCAACCATTGCCCACCAGCAAAGAGGTGCGGGAAATTGAAGCCAGTGCCCGTGTCAATGAAGGAGAGGATAGCCTCCATATCTACTCATTCTTTTTTCAGGAAGAAGATCATCGTGCCACCACGAGGGCGGTGGCCTTTACGATCAAAGACAATTGCATCATTACCTTGCACGATCATCCCATCCCGTTGTTTCGTCTGATGCGGCGACGAGCCCGACATGAATCGGATCTGATCCGGGATCCCTTGTCGGTTCTCCTGGCGTTGTTTGAACTGAAAATTGAACAACTGGCCGACCAGTTGGAAGCCACGCATTTGGCGTTGGAAACCATCAGTCAAACGGTACTGGCGAAAGAGGGCCGAAATCTGCAGGGGGCGATCGATTCGCTGACCAGGGAGGAAGATGGGAATGGGAAAGTGCGGCTGTGCTTGATGGATACCCAACGCGCCTTAGCCTTCCTCCTTCGGCGGGGGCGGGGAGATGAAACGGTACGCGATTGGATTCGCGAAATTTTACGTGATATCGATTCCCTTCTGCCGCATAACGCCTTCCTGTTTGAAAAGGTCAATTTTTTAATGAATGCCGCAATGGGGCTCATTAATATCGAGCAAAATCAAATTATCAAGATCTTTTCCATTGCCGCTGTGGTGTTTCTGCCCCCGACCTTGATTGCCAGCATCTATGGGATGAATTTCGATGTGATGCCGGAACTGCATTGGTGGTGGGGATACCCTCTGGCCGTGTGCGCCATGGTGTTATCCGGAATCGCTCCATATTGGTATTTTAAGCGGAAGGGGTGGTTGTGAGGGATAACGGGGTTTGAGCGTCCAGGGCAGGTGGAAGCGAGTGGGTTTTCAACCAAACGATACAGACGAACGAGATGGCAAAAGACTGTCGCGACGTCCTCGACGTGGGGGCGGGCTCCCAAGCACAATAGCCTTCCACATCACTCGGCAGGAAGTGTACCGGCACCGGATGGGGCCTTCACATTCCACACCTGGCGCGTGTGAAGAGGATCCGATGTATCGACCACATGCCTTGTGTCTGTGGGCGCTGCTCCTCACCGGATGTTCATCAAACATCAAAGACACGGATGTACTCTCAAGCAAGAGTGGCATCCTGCTGCCGGCCACCGCGGAAACTGTCTTCATACAAAACCGCAATTTATCCGACAATCACGCCCTCACCCTGAGCGACCTCGGCTCTCGCCTGGGATGAATCCAGAGCCTGATAAAAAAGGTGCGGCGGTTAAGGTGCCCCCGCCCCTCATTGTTCTCAGCGTCCTCCTTCTGGCCTATGCTCTCAACTACCTGGTTCCCTTCAGGATTGCACATTCGTCGGTCTTAGTGTTTGCCGGGTTTACACTGGTCGGGATTTCACTCTTGACCATCGTCTTCACCGCTTGGTCATTCCGGCGCGTCAACACACATATCGAGCCATGGAAGCCAACCACCACGATCATCACGACCGGATGCTTTGCCGTCTCACGCAATCCGATTTATCTGGCGTTGTGTGTGGCGTGTCTCGGTATCGGCATGGTTCTTCATAGTTGGTGGGTGGTATTCAGCGTGATCCCTGCAGCCATGTTGCTCTATCACTTCGTCATTGCACGCGAAGAGGCGTATCTCGAGAAAAAGTTTGGTGAGGCCTATGTGCAGTATAAAACGCGCGTCCGGCGTTGGCTGTGAGGTTTCCTTCCATTGCGCCGATCGAGCCGGCCATGACGATAATTTCCGGAGGCCTGTTTCCGTAGGGCGATATGGAGGGAATGGGCGAGTCCTGGCGGCTTCCGGTTTGCGTGGTTCCCCCGCTTCATGGAGCGGGTGGTCGGATTCGCCGATCTTGGATCACCCCAGGATCGGTGACAATGATGTCGCTACACAGTCACGTCAAACGGAAGACAGGAGGCCACAATCATGGCAGAATGGCAGCCTGGCTGCCAAAAAGTCTGTGACCTTGACGGTCGCCGGGAAACTTCGAATGCAGGAATTGGACTCTTATGACACCCTTTTGGTAGGGAGCGTGCTTGATGGATGCTTACCCTCCGGCCCGTGTGTCCGGATTCACAGATGAAAAATCGAACCCGCCGACCCTGGTCATCATCTAGACAACATGAGGAAAGGACAGCATCATGAGCCAGGATGACATGAATACGAGTAAGCCAACCGTGACGATTCCCACGCCACCGCATCCGATTCATCGACAGGAAAAACTCCCATGGCAGACACCCAAACCTCCGGAAGAAGATGTCGAGGCCCAGGCACGAATCGAGGCTCTGCTCCGGAGCGAGAGTTATCGGCAGGCCGACGAAGATATTGATTTTCTCGGGCAGGATGCGAGCCGCGGGGTGCGCCTGCAGCTCGATTACAGCAAGCCGCAACTCCTGCTGAACCAGCACGGCGTGCACCATACGATCGTGGTCTTCGGCAGCACCCGCATCATGGAGCCCGCCGCAGCCGCCCGGAAGGTGGATCTCCTGCACCGGGAGCTGCTCCACTCACCGGAAGACCGCGACCTGAAACGGCGCCTGGCGGTCGCCAAGCGTATCCAGGCCAAGAGTCAGTATTATCAAGTCGCGCGCGACTTCGGACGCATGGTCGGGGAGTCAGGCCGTGGGCCGGAAGACTGCAGGGTCGTGGTCATGACCGGCGGTGGCCCGGGCATCATGGAGGCGGCCAACCGCGGTGCCTTCGATTGTGGGGCCAAGAATATCGGGTTAAACATTACGCTGCCACAGGAACAATATCCCAATCCCTATCTGACGCCGGATCTCTGCTTTCGTTTTCACTATTTTGCCATACGCAAAATGCATTTTCTGCTACGCGCATGCGCCTTAGTTGCCTTCCCCGGGGGATTCGGGACCTTTGATGAACTCTTCGAAACCCTGACCCTGATTCAAACACGCACGATCGCTCCGCTCCCGGTCATTCTCGTGGGACAGCGCTATTGGCAAGAAGCCGTGAATTTTGACTTTCTGATCGAGGAAGGGGTGATCGACCTGGAAGACCGAGAACTGTTCTGGTTTGCGGAGACCGCCAAGGACATCTGGGAAGGGATTCTTCGATGGCATGAGGCGAATGGTAGTCCCTTGCTGGATCAACACGAATGCTAATCAGGAGTAAATGACGATGAACATCTCTTTCCATGGGGCTGACCAAAATGTCACGGGATCCTGTCATCTTCTCGAATGCGATGGCCGGAAATTGCTCATTGATTGCGGGCTCTACCAGGGCGAACGGGAGTTGGTTGAGGAGAATGCGGAACCGTTCGGGTTTGACCCGGCTGACATTGATTTTCTCTTACTCACCCACGCCCATCTGGATCACTGTGGGCGAATCCCGCTGCTGGTCAAACGTGGGTTCACGGGCGAAATCATTACGACTGCGGCTTCGCGCGAACTGGCTCGATTGATTCTGCTGGATGCCGGACATCTTCAGGAAGCGGAGGCCGAGTATCAGGCGAGGAAGGCCACTCGCTCCAGTCACCACCATCAACAAGAAACCGGTCAGCCGTTATACACGGTACTGGATACCCTCAATAGCATGGATTGTTTTGGTCGGATAGCCCAGTACCATACGCCATTGGCCATCGCACCCGGAATCCGTGCCACATTCCTGGATGCCGGCCATATCCTGGGTTCTGCCAGCATCTTTCTGGAATTGGAAGAAAAGGGTCAGCAGCGTACTGTCCTGTTTTCCGGTGATCTCGGATATAACGGCCGGGTGATCCTGCGTGATCCGAGCATGCCTCCGCCCGCACAGGTCGTGGTGATGGAAACCACGTATGGGGATCGCCTCCACAAGGCGCTCCAGCCTTCAATAGAAGAGCTCTATGGCGCGATTGAGGAGACCTTCCGACGCGGAGGCAATGTGGTCATTCCGACATTTGCCCTCGAGCGGGCACAGGAAATACTCTATTTTCTGCATGAAGGCGTGGCAAACGGTCGCCTGCCAGTCAGTATGCAGGTCTATCTTGATTCACCGATGGCCATTTCGGCCACTGAAATCTTCCAGCGACATCCGGAATGTTACGATGCCGAAATGGTTCACCGGCTCAAGAAGAACCAGGATCCATTTTCACTGCCCGGCTTGCATTTCACCCGTGAAACGGGGCAATCCATGGCCATCAATAATATCAGGAGTGGATCGGTCATCATGGCCGGTTCCGGCATGTGCACGGGTGGGAGAATACGCCATCATCTTAAACACAATATTTGGCGGCCGGAGTCGAGTGTCATTTTTGTCGGGTATGCGGCCCGTGGCACCCTGGCCAGGAATATTGTCGACGGGGCCAAAACCGTTCGTCTCTATCATGAAGTGATCCCGGTCCGTGCCAAAATTTTTACCATTGGCGGATTTTCCGCGCATGCGGACCAGGCTGAACTACTCGCCTGGCATAAAAAAACCGGCAATCCGGAACGAACATTTCTGGTCCATGGCGAAAAAGAAGTCATGGAACATTTCGCCGAAAAACTATCCGGGACGCAGGTTGAAATGCCCACACTTCATCAGGAATATGTCCTGTGAAACGGACTGAATCAACGCGTCGTTCTTCTTCATCATGGCTTCAATTTTTTACCGTTGACGTATTTTCGGCTCTCAACACATACCTGAGCGGCCCGCCAGGGACGATCGCATCAAAGGGATAACAGGTCGTCAAGATCAATGCGTCATCATTTACATGCTGGCGAAGACGGGTGTGTCGACTATCCACGACCGTGCGCTCCTGAACGATATAGGATGTTTGATCCCCAGCGGGCCATTCTAAATAAATGAGATCGTTTTCCTGCAGATGTTCTAAGAACTGAAAATGTGTATCGCGGTGTCCGCTCAATACGATGGCGCCAAGTTCATTCGGATTCGCACTTCCGGAAAGATACCCCGGTCCGAAGGCTAGCGATCGTCCGCTGGCATCGGCCAGGATAATCTGATCGATGCCGTGTCGCGGAACGAGCAATCGTCCGACCGGCCAGGTGTCCGCCCAGGGCCAGGGCTTGGCTGGCTGTTGTGTCTTGAGAGTCTTACTCCACGCATGTTGCAAAAGCCATTGGGCGGCAATGGCCTTCGCGGGAATCCATAGCCCCTGACCAATCAACCAGCTTCCCAAGACCAACAACAAGCCTGCCAACACCCGACCCATAGGGGGTGTCACGGCCGTGCGGCTTGTTGTCGCGTCCATAACCATCCCATCCCGACCATGAAGATTCCTAACAAAAGATAGAGCGTGGATGGTGTGGCGGTTTGTGGCCAGCCAAAGATTGCCTCGTACTGCATGCCATGCGGTAGGTTGGTTTTCATCGCATGGGAGTGGAGCGGGCGATGTTCAGGACGAGCAGGGTTGGTTTCTACGGCCACCAGACTGGTGTAGCGGCTGACCAGATGATGTTTAATGGCCACGTCGATGACAGCCTGTCGGAGTTCGGTTTGCTGTTCGGATTGGCCAGGTTGAGGCCAAGAAGCCTGTTGATCCATGAGTTGGGATATTTTTTGCCTGGCCCAATGCACCGTGATACCCGATCGGGAAATCCCGGTCGCGAACGGCAGCACCCTTTTCCAGGGAACGGTTCCGTGTGTGCCGGAAATTGTGAGATGGGAGGGAGGGGTTGTCGTTCGAAACGCTGCCATAAGCGGTTCCCCCGCATACACATCCGGAAGTGGGGTAGGAAGGAGATCCCATGCCCCATCGGTGAACCCTTCAATGGCGAGATTGAGAAATGCGGGTTGTTCGAGTTTCACAAACAGACGATGCATCTTGTCCTGCACCTCCTGGGCGGTGCCGATGTAGGTAAAAGTGCCCCGGCCGTGCTGAGCAGCCTTGCGCATAAAATGCCCGTTGGGGGCGGAGCCGATGCCGACGGTAAAGAAGCGTGTCTGGCCGAGCAGGCGGTGAAGGGTCGTGAATAATTCCTCCTCATTACCGATCAGCCCATCGGTGATAAAGATAACCTGCCTGAGGGAGGCCTGTTCTTTTTCTTGATGAGAGAGTGCTTGGACCACAGCCGGAAGCATTTCCGTGCCGCCCTCAGCTTGCAGTGCCTCCACATACGAAACTGCGTGTTGAATAGAGCGGGGATCAACCGGCACGGCGTGCGGAAATAATTGCTTCGTGATGGAATTAAACTGAATGATGTTGAAGCGGTCTCTAGGATTCAGCCGGGACACAGCCAGTTTCAGAGCGGCTTTGGCTTGAACGAGGGACGCGCCGGCCATAGATCCTGAGGTGTCGATCACGAAGATGACTTCACGCGGCATCTCAACTGGCATGTTTTCGATAAGTTGGGGAGGAAGAAAAAACACCAGACCGTAGGTGTCGCCATCGTGTTCCTCCAGAAATAGTTGGGTTTGGGCTTCATGGGATGCTTGCGGGGTCCAGGCCAATTCAAAGTCGCGATCGGCAAATGTGGAAGGGGCGGCCAAGGTAATGCGCGTGCGTCCATTGGAATTGGTTTCAACATGAATGGGGTGAGTGGGTGACTCCACCCGATCAAGCAGAAAGCCTGGTGCCAGATCGATCTGCAGCGTGAGGGGATTGATGGGGCCTAGGTCAGGATGGTGAACGGGTGGGGTAATCCGTGACGCATCGGGAACCTGATCCGTATTGACCGCCCACCCCGCGCCGGTTTTGTGTGGTTGAGTTTCGAGGATAGATAGGGGAGTGCCCGGAATATAGCGTGGCCCGACCACCATCGGAAACCGGAGAGAAAACCGGCCCTGGTCGTACCGGACCGTATCTTGATATTCAATCTCCACAATGATGGGTTCACCCGGTGCGAGATTCGCCACGGACGCGGTAAAGACATTGGGTCGTTCCTGCTCCAGTAAACTGGTGCGCTGTCCCTTGCGCTTAGCCTGTTCAAACGTTTTCTTGGCTTCAGCCCGCTCTTGAATAATCCCTTCAATCACCCGTTCGCCGATCCGCATGCGAAGGTGATCGACGGCCGCTTGTTCGGGTAACGGAAAGACATAGATGCCCTCGGCCCATTCGGTGCTGGGATTGTGAAAGGTTTGCGAGACGGTGGTGCGCACGATCAGCCCACTGATGGTGGTGGTGACATGGGTGGAGACGGTGGGGGCGGAGAGGGTTGGTCCTCCCGACATGGGACGAATCGTCAAGCCCGGTTGAATGTCCGGTCCCGCCTTGTGAGAGGGTGCCGTGACTTGAGGTTCCAGTGGTTGAGCGGACACGGGAGGAAGGCTCAGGCAATCCACCACACTGCCTGTGAGCCAACACGCGAGAGGCAGAAGAAGGTGCTTCCAGTAATTCATACCGGCTCCTTTATCGTCGTGAGAGATCATTGCTAAAACTGTCCGTCAGG
>JBATLR010000364.1:0-3973 GCA_049289415.1 Nitrospirales bacterium | reverse complement strand
CTGGAGATGTGTTACCAATCGAAATGGCACTGGGCCCTGTATGCGGGGCAGTGCATGGCAGATGACCCACCGCGAGGTGCACGGGAACTCCGCCATCTTTTTCAGCTATGGATGTGTCTTCCCAGGGAAGGCACACACTAAACGCAACCCATGCGTTCTGAAATGGGTATGCGAAGGGTCTCGGCTGCAGCCAGGTTTTCTTCGTCCCCCCAACGAACAACGGCTTTCTCCTAAGATGGCAGTAATATAGGTGAAGCCTGTTCGACTGACAGTCTGTCTTTTAGGAATATATGATATTAAGAGAAGTCTCATATCCGGTTTCTTAATCCCTACGATGTTGGATGTTGTCCTTTACGAACCGGAGATTCCGCCGAACACCGGGAATATTATTCGGTTATGTGCCAATACCGGATTCGGTTTGCATCTGATTCATCCGTTGGGATTTGAATTGGATGATAAGCGGGCCCGCCGTGCCGGATTGGATTATCACGAGTTAGCCCGGATGAAGGATTATCCCACCCTGCAGGATTATCTGGATGCTCAAAAGCCCTCACGTATTTTTGCGATCACCACAAAAGGACAGCGACCCTATCACGACGTGGCCTTTCAACCTGGCGATGCCTTGTACTTTGGCCCCGAAACGCGGGGCCTGCCGGCTCATATTTTAGAAGCGCTTCCTCCCACGCATCGTTTGCGCATCCCCATGCGGCCTGATTCTCGTAGCCTCAATTTGAGTAATGCGGTGGCTGTGGTAGTCTATGAGGCCTGGCGGCAGCTGCAGTTTCATGGCGCCAGGTAAGACAACGATCCGTAGGCGAACGGGGGTAGTTCTGATAGAGTGAGGGATTCTATTTTGGCATAAATACATTGGGTCCCGAGCCTGTTGCTTGGGGCACAGATCCTTCGCAAAAGCTCAGGATATCAGCAATATTCAGGTTTCATCATGATTTGGCTTGTTGATATGTAAACCATCACGCGAAATTTTAGTAAAAAGGGAAAGGTATGCAAAGGTAATCGGATGAAGGAGATTTTGTTTGTGGGGGCGTGATCTGTTGGGGGATATTTTGGGGCGCACCTGGCTCGCCGCAATCCGAATGTGGGGTTGCTTATATGAGACCGGTCACCAGGTTTGTCATGGTGATTCAACAGGCTTTGAAGCCAAATATTCCTGCTGGGCCTTATGGATTTGATTCAGCCCGTCTTGAATCAATCCTAATATTACCACCCAGGCGATGAATCCTAAGGCAATTTCTTTGAGGTATAAAGGCAATTCAAACGGCATATTCCAGATCATGTGCAGTCCCATGGCAATTCCAAGCACTCGAAGGAAGCGGGGATCTTTGACCATCTGGAAAGAAAAATTGTGATCCCCACGTATTCGCCACAATCCTGCCCCGACCATGGACGTCCACAGAACATGCCCGCCGACCATACTTAAAAACCCTCGATGGGTGATGTTATCCAGCATGGCTCCACCGCCGTAGGCCAACAACCTTTCCAGGGCATAGCCTGCCGATTCGAAGGCAGCAAATCCGGCTCCGACGGCCGCACCAAAAAGCATGCCGTTCAATGTCCAGCGATATTGCAACCGATTGATCACCAGTAATAATGCCCCGGCTTTCCCGATCTCCTCAATAATCCCGGCACTTGCGGCACCCAGCCAACTATCCAATCCGGTGGTACGGAATAAGAACAGAGACAGAATCAAAGACAAGATCCCCCCGAAAAAGACCAACTTGATGACTTGGTAGAGTGAGATATTTCGTGCAACGTTGACCTCAAAGAAAAAAATCAGCAACGCAAAGGGAATCATGAACGATCCCGTAATAATGAGCCCAGGAACCAGTTTGATGTTGCCAAAAATATTTAACGCAAACACAAACCCCAGATAGACTATTAAGGAAACCATAAATACTTTAAAAAATGCCCAAGGTTTCGGCCAGGCGGTATTGATTTCCAAAAGTGTCGGGGTTGTGGCCAGAGTACCGACATGAAAATAATCTTCAACTTCCTCATCTTTTCGTTTTCGGATGACTTCTGAAAACATTTCCCAAAAGTTGAATCCCTGCACACGCTCCAACCCGGCTACTGAACTGATCTGTCCGCCGATGTGATCGAGCCAATCCGGGATTCCACCGTGAGATAGTTCTCCACCCAATTGCCACATACTTCGGCCAATACGAAGTTGTTGATTGGAGCTGATTATTCCTTCAGTCATTCGGTGACCATCCACAAAGAGGGCTGAACCATCGAGGGTGTGAAAATGTGGCTGGTTTTGTTGCAAGGTAAACGAAACGTGCCGTTCTACTACTTCACGATCGTCACTGAGCAAATGACAGTGAGACGATCGTCCAAGCACGATCTCCTCATGGCGTATGGAAAGACGCTTTCCCCTGTCCGGACCGGCAATACAGATTAGGAATATGTCTTGGTCACTCATCAGGGGAGCCCAGCTTCAGAGGAGTTTCCACAAAAAGGAAAAATCAGGGACGCGGAATTTTAGCGGGAGTCTGGGGGTTTTTCAATGAAACTTGAACGGTTCGGTGGCTTCTTCTGACCCTGCGGATGAAGCCCTAGTTCATTTCGTGGGTGAGATTCCTAACGGCGCTTCCCCAATTCACCTCATTTTTGCACCTACTCTGTGAATTTCCCCACATCGATTCCGCATACCGATTACCGGCGAATGCCGGCAGCTTCGATTTGTGCTCTGTCTTGGCTGTGGTGGTCTCTAAGGCATAGCGCCATTTATAAAATTTTGGGATATCATGAGGCAACGATCCGTAGGCGATCGAAGCCAATTCTGCTAGAGTAGGGCCAATCCATTTTGTGTGTTATGCGGCATTCTGAGATGAACTATCTTAGGGATTGTCCGCCCCGGACACAGATCCTTCGCGTGGCTCAGGATGACAGCAATCTAAAACGTCACACGAAGTTTTACCAATAAAGAAAGGTAATCGGATGAAGGAGAGTTTGTTTGTGGGGGCGGGGTCGGTTGGGGGATATTTTGGGGCGCATCTGGCCCGTCACAATCCGAACGTGTCGTTTCTCCTGCGACCACGCACCAGGGAGGCTGTGGCTAAAAACGGGCTGACCATCCGGAGCGCGATTGGTGAGAGCTTTACCGTGCATCCCACTGTGGCTTCCAATCCCGAGGAACTACCCCAACCGGATCTGGTTGTGCTGGGGATCAAAGCCTATGACCTGAATGAGGCCATGAACCAGATTGAGCCGGTGCTGAAGCCGGATACCATTATTCTGACCTTGCAAAACGGGGTGACGATTGAGGATACCCTGATGGTTCGATTTGGCCGGGAGCGGATTGTGGGCGGAGTGGCATTTATCTATTCCAGGATCGCCGAGCCGGGGGTGATCGACCATTATAAAAAAGGGATACTGACCATTGGCGAACCCTTGGGGATGGAAACTCCCAGACTCCAATCCATGTTGGCGTTATTTAAAGGGGCAGGAATTCCCTGTTTCATCAATCCTGATATCCGGCGCGCCAAGTGGGAGAAAATGTGTTGGAATTGTGTGTTTAACCCGCTGACGGTGTTGCTGAATGATCGGGTGGCGAAAGCTTTGGATCATCCGGAATTCCAACCGGTCATCGCGACCATCGTGCGGGAAGTCTCGGCCGTAGCCATGGCAGTGCACCGTGTGCCATTGGATGAGGATATGCCGGAGAAGGTCGTCAAGTGGGCTCAAGAACTTCGAGATATTCATACATCAATGTATGATGATTGGCTGGCCGGGCGACCCACTGAAATTGATGAGCTGAATGGTTTTATCACCGAACAAGGCAAGGCCTTTGGGGTGCCCACTCCTATGAACGACATGTTGACGGCGTTCATTAAAGTTTTGACCCCATCCAGGCCTTCCTCAGAGGCCACAATTCAGGTAGGCGGAGATATTTTGCAGAGTCTTCAATTTACGCGAACGACCCTGGCGCAACTTCCTTCCACGCATCAGGTGT
>JBATLR010000363.1:0-3058 GCA_049289415.1 Nitrospirales bacterium | reverse complement strand
ATAAAGAAAGAGGGGGAGGAAATTCCGAAAAGGTAAAGACCGATTTCAACGAGGACAACGGCCATTCCACATCCAATGAAGACTAATGCGATGTTTCCTGCCCACTTCCTTACCACCCGCTCTCATCCCCCTCACTTTTCCATATCATCATAAAAAACCGACCTTCTGAAACAAGACGAAATTTCCCCATATCTGCACTCTACCCGTACCGGAGCTTGAGGACGAAAATCCAACCAGCCAGAAACAAGGTCACCATATTGGCGATGACTAACGGCCAATCATGATTGATTAATCCATATGCGCTCCAAAGCATCAAACCCGAAGTTAAGATCGAATACATGCTCAGGGAAAGATCTTTGGTATGTTTCGTTTTCACAATTTGAATCGCCTGCGGAAGAAACGACGAGGTCGTGCATGCCCCCGCGACATATCCCATAACCGTCACCCAATCCATGTTGCCTCCTCTGTGATGTTTCCCATTAGCCGATGCGGGTTTTTTCAGTGAACTATTCTGATCACATTTCCAATCGTGGAGTATACCGCCCCGTTGACTTCCCGGACAAAAGCCCAGACAGTTTATTGAAAGAGAAAACCCTTCTCCCGGCTGCGTTTCAGATCCGTTGCGATTCATGGCGAACGTTGAATCGCCGGAAGAAAATGACGTATGGTGTGTGGCGATCTTTCACGAATATTCAAACGAAAGGATTCTCAGTCCAATGACCTTGCAAGCCCATGCGGAAGCACTGTATGCAGGCATTCGATCATTATTGGGACAGCACGACGCGAACCGGGTTCAAGCGAAACTGGAACATGACCTGCGGCATGTGGTTCCAACCTGGAATCACACCACACCCGACTGTCCCGGATGGTATTGGTTTAAAGCGCTGGGCGTCAGTGAAACACAACTATTGCATGTGACGCATGGCCGGATTGATACCAAACTCATGGCCGATCTGGGTCCGCCGAATAATCTGGTGGATGTTCAGCGCATTAAAGGGCAATGGGCGGGTCCCCTTCTTCCCCCAACCTAAGTGGGAGTAGGGGCTTTTTGAACGCGATCCGCATGGCTCTCGATTGCTCCGCAATAAAATGGTGAGGGATGAAACTGGTGGGACGTGAGAATGATGCAACAGTCTCTCAACGTGCCTTCTTTCTTCAGCCAATCCCGACTGTCACATCGTTCCACTCACATCCACGTTTCAAAGCTGATTGAAATCCTGATATTTGTGGACGACGCTGACCACATCCCGTAGTTTCTTCATCTCCAGTGAGTTATCGTAAATCAGCCACAGGCGGTCTTGGAGATTGCCAATGAGTGCGACCGTTGGTTTATGGTGAATGGACCCAACCCCCCACACAACTTCAGTGAGTACAGAAAATTCAATATCAGAAGAAGACCGAATTTTCGAGGTCGCGTTGGACAGATACGTCAGCAGAATCGTCATCACCTCTAGATCCCCTTCGGCTCGCAAAATCCGTCCCAATCCCTTGGCTGCCGCGGCTCGAATCGAAACCGTTCTGTCCTGACTTTCGAACAGGCCTTGCAGGTACGGAACCTCCTCGAGTCCAAGACCGGAGATGGCAGCAATCGCTTGCTCAGGAGCCTGCCCCTGTTCAACTTCTCTCAGAAGATAAGGAAGGGCTTCGGGATCCGGGAACTGACGGAGCAAATCAAGAATAATCAATTGCCGGGTTTGGGGGGTCTCGGGATTGGTCAGCACGGACACCAAGCGATGGGTTTGCCCCCATTCACTGAGGAGCATAACCGGAAAATCAAACCGTTCAAGTTCCCGGGTGAGTTGGTCAAAAACAGCCGCTCCGGAGTCTGAGGCCTGCGCTTCTCGCAGAATATGAGGATCCACCTCCATGGAGGGGTGTACTTCTTTGTGCCAACTCAGGTCCTTTCCCTCCAGGAGATACGATAACTGGCAGGCCGGGCCATGCCAGAGTCGGTCGGGCGTATTGGTCAACTCATTATCGCCGCCAAAGCGAGCGACGCTTTGTTGGTGTTTACGCTCTTCGCAGATGATGTGAAATTCCACATCATGGGGTTGAGTGGCATCCGTGACCACCTGAAATCCCAACTCTTCGAATCGCCGCTGAACCACCTGGAGGATACGCTCAGGCGAGATAAAACCCTTTTCAGTCAGCGCCAGGGCGGAAACCCGGATAGTTTGAATGCGGGAGAGCTGTGCTTTTTGTTCAGGAGTGAAAGAGGCGCGGCGGGCCAAACCGTCCGTTGGAAAAATAAGCACCAGAAGGATAACGAGATGCACCACTATTCCCATCATGGCAATCTCCCTTTTGAGCAAGAGTACCAGAGATTAATGGAACCGCAACCCTCTTTTTTGTGGTAAAGAGGAATTTTATGAAAAAAGGCTACTTGTTCACAAGGGGAATGGAAACTGACATCTCCTCCTCTTACCGCAACCGGGCTGGCGAGCCAAAGATAATCTTAGCGACGTTGCCGGTGATAAAAATATCAGGAGCACCGGAGAAGTTCTCGTTATTGGGGCGTGTCTGTTAACGATGCCATATCGATGACAAAACGAAAACGGACGTCCCCCCGCAAGACCCGTTCATAGGCTTCGTTAATCTGTTTGATGGGAATGACCTCCACATCGGAAGTGATCCCATGCTCTCCGCAAAAATTCAGCATTTCCTGCGTCTCACGAATCCCGCCAATCAGGGAACCCACCAGACGCCGCCGCCGCATAATAAGCGAAAACGCCTCAACGGAGAGGGGTTCGCTCGGCGCACCGACCACAATGAACGTTCCATCAGTTGTAAGCAACTCCAGATAGGCATTGAAATCATGGGTACCAGAGACCGTATCAATCATGAAATCAAACTGACGGGCCAAACGCGTAAAGGTCCCTTCCTGGGAAGTCGCCGCAAACCCTGTCGCCCCAAGACGCTCCGCTTCCGCCCGCTTCAGGTCCGTGCGGCTCAAGACGGTGACCTCTGCCCCAAAGGCCTTACCAAATTTGACGGCCATGTGACCAAGCCCGCCGAGCCCGACCACACCCAGTTTGTGGCCTTTCCCCACACCCCACTG
>JBATLR010000362.1:0-33606 GCA_049289415.1 Nitrospirales bacterium | reverse complement strand
GCCGATATACATGGCCGGTCGTTTTTGAACCGCTTCCAGTCCTTCCAGGACGCGGATCTGATCGGCATCGTACCGAGCATCCGAATGTTGGCGGTCTGCAGAGGGGGCAGATTCTTGGCTAGGGTTTTTTGCGGATTCCATACAATTTTATGCTTTGACTGCGTGTGGAAGAAGGAATGTCTGTTGGGTCAAATCCGTCAAACCTTCACGGGCATCACCACGGCTTTGAACGTGGGATTTCCCTGCTCTTGAATCAAACACGGGCTTAAGGGTGTTTCCATTTGAAGGGTCAGCGTCTCCGTTTCAATGACAGATAACACATCCAGGAAATACCTGGCATTGAATCCCGTGGAAAAACTTTCTCCCACAAATTTAGCCGGGATGTCTTCATCGGCTTCCCCTAAATCCGGACTTTTTGAAGAAAGATGTATGTGATCGGGATTGATGGACAGTTTCACGGCATGGGCTTTATCTTTCGAAAGGATTGCCACTCTTCGAAGGGCACCCTCCAAATCGGACTTGTTGACGGTAACTTTTTTGGGGCTTTCTTTCGGTACCACCTGCTGGTAGTTGGGATAAGTCCCCTCCATAATCCGAGAGGTTAACACCAACCCGCTTTTCCGAAAGATCAACATATTTTTCGTAAACCCAAGGAACGGTTGTTCGTCGTCTTCTTCCAAGAGTCGCCGGATTTCTATGGCAGCTTTTTTGGGAATAATGACCTTAATTTCTGCCGAGGGGATAGCCGCTTTCTCGGGAGTCACTTCCTGCTCAGCCCAGGCTAATCGATGTCCGTCGGTTCCCACCAAGCGAAGCGTCACTGTGGCTCCCGAAGGAATCAGAGTAAGAAGAAGACCGTTTAACACATATCGCGTATCTTTTTCCCCCACAGCAAAGACGGTCTTTTTCAGAAGCTGCAACAATCCTTGGGCGGGAAGCGCCATCAACCCTTCCCGTTCAATTGTTGGAAGGGCAGGGTAATCCTTACTGGGTAAGCCCACCACACGAAATTGGCTTTTTCCAGCCTTCACCGTCACCCAATTATTTTCCCCTACGACCAATTCAATGTCGGAATGCCGGATTTCTTTCAAAATATCAAAAAGCGTTCGTGCGGAAAATGTGACCGACCCGGGCTCATGGACCGTGGCTTTATAGAGACCTCTCATGCCAATTTCTAAATCAGTGGCCACAATGTCCAGGCCTTCCGGCTTGGCCTCCAACAGAATATTCGCCAGGATAGGCATGGTATTCCGCTTCTCCACCACTCCCTGCACGCGTTGGAGTGCGGTTAACAAATCCTCCCTGGTTATTTGAATTTTCATAGGTGTCCTATAAACGGTGGTTCTATCCCTTGCCGATTTCTTCTTTCAGGCTTTCAATTGTGGCTCGAAGAGTGGAATCCGTTTCCTGAGCCTTCTGCATTTGCTTACAAGCATGAATAATTGTTGTATGGTCTTTCCCCCCAAAGTCTCTTCCTATTTCCGGAAAGGAAGAGTCCGTCATATCGCGACTGAGGAACATCGCAATTTGGCGAGGAAACACTAAGGTTTTCGTTCGTCGTTTCGATTTTAAGTCGGATATCTTGACATGGAACCGGTTGGCGACCACTTCTTGTATATCCTCAGTTGTGATCACCTTCCGTTTTCCACCAAGCAGATCACGGAGGATGTGTTTGGCCATGTCCGCAGTGATTTTTTGACCCGTGAGAGATGCATAGGCGCCAAGTCGAATTAGTGCCCCTTCAATTTCACGAATATTGCTTTTTAAATTCGCCGCCAACAACTGGATGACTTCCTCATTGATGGCAATGCCTTCTTCCTCCGATTTTTTTCGGAGAATGGCGATTCGAGTCTCGACATCAGGTGGTTGAAGATCGGCAATCAGTCCCCACTCAAAGCGCGACCGAAGCCGTTCTTCCATTGAAGGCATTTCTTTGGGAAAACGATCACTCGACAATACGATCTGTTTTCCCGCTTCATAGAGAGAATTAAATGTGTGAAAAAATTCCTCTTGTGTCCGTTCTTTCCCTGCTAAAAATTGAATATCGTCAATGAGCAGCATGTCCACATTTCTGTATCGCCTTCTCAATTCAATCATTTTGTCATAGCGGATGGAATTAATGACCTCATTCGTGAATTGCTCCGTCGTGACATACGCAATACGGAGATCGCCATGATCAGCAATATAATTTCCTATAGAGTTGAGAAGATGCGTTTTCCCCAACCCCACCCCGCCATAAATGAATAACGGGTTATACGCTTTGGCAGGTGATTCTGCGACAGCGAGACAAGCGGCATGTGCAAATTGATTACTCGCTCCCACGACAAAGTTTTTAAAGGTATATTTGGGGTTGGGAAGAGGTTGACGTCTGACCCGTTGAAGTTGAGCGGGCACGCGGTTTTCTCGAACTTCAGTTTTGAGTTGAGGCGATGGTTCACCGTCTCCATCCTGCTCTTTCATGACAAAAATAATCTCTGCCGGATTCACCCCTTCGACATGCTGAAAAGCCTCTTTGAGTAAATCTTTATAGTTTCTACCTAACCATTCCCCAAAAAATCTATTTGGAACACGGATATGAACCTGATCTTCCGTAAGACTCTCTAAAACCAAAGGTTGAAACCATGTTTCAATTGTGTCATCTCCCACACGAGGGCTGACAAAATTCAACACGTCCACCCAAACTTTATCATTGTTAATGTTAGGTAAATTCAACTTATTCACAATATTATTCACAGATGTTAATAGTAATGGCACCGAGTATAAGTCTGCCCTATCTTATTAGACACTCTCTAATTCCTATCAACACCCTCTACCATAAACTTCATGCCCTCTATCCACAACTTCCACTACGATAAATTTAATCCCCAAACCACTCTCTTTACCCACATTCAAAGGAGTTTGGAATTTCAAGATTCGTTATCCCCACTATTCCCTATCCCTACTACCACTACTCCTACTATTTCTTTGTCTTCTTTTATAACAAAGAAGAAGAGGGATAGTTATATCACCAAAGCCAAATCCGCCAAAAATATTTTTTCCAAAAACCCCTGATAGGAAATTGGCTCATATGATCCGGAATCTTCTTCACTTTCTCCTTCACTGCGTAAAACAAAAACCTTGGAGATTGGAACATGCTGTAAATCCAGTCCATTTTGAAGAAGCAAAACGGATGGATCCATTTCCGATTCAGCCGAATCCGTTTCCGGAATGAACGTATTCCAGTCGTACTGGTTTTTCGTACAGATATATAAAATGTTTCTCATTGGGGGCACCGTTAAAAGGTTAAAACGCGATCAGCATGAGAAACGAGTGAAGCTATTTGAGATGGAGACGACTCTTGAATGGTAAATTCCTGATCAAGGGCAAAAATCTTCCCGCTCCCTATAGGGACCACAATCGGCAATTCTAAGTTTTTGATAGCCGGGAGATATTTTTCCAGAATTTCGCCATCAGGAAGGTCTTCGGCCTCATCAGAAATTAACTGCCTGGCATTTTCTAAAAGAATAATCTTTATCGGATTGGGACCGGTAGATAATCCCAACGCAATTCGCATAGCTTCGGAGGCCCGATGGGTGCGGGTGGGGTCTTCTCGAATAAGGATAACCAGATTTTTTGGCATCCCTTATTGATACCTTGGATTATTACGTAAAATGCTGGATTTGTTAATGAAATTTATGGAGGATAATTTTTGAATATAAAAATATCGTTTCCTATTGAAAAATAAGAAAAAAACCCTAACATCAGGTAGGAAAAATGTCAAGAAAAAACCCAAGATATCTTGTCCAGCTTTTTATGAGGCTAAGGATTGAATTTTTTGAGAAATTTCTTTTAGCTTCACGGATTCCTGGGCTTTGGTCGTCATGTTCCGGATGATGGCCGTTTCTGAGCGGGCTTCATCGTCCCCGAGAATAATGGCATAACCGGCTCCAAGTTTATCCGCCGATCGAAGGAGAGATTTTAAATTGATACTTTTATAGTCTGTGTCTGCCCTTATACCTAGTTCTCTCAGTTCGTTGAGAAGATTAAAAGCTATAGGTTTGGCTTCCTTTCCAAATCCGGCTACAAAAAATAATGGAATTTTGGGGGAGGCTATTTGTTCAGGAAGAAGGAGAGCCACTCTTTCTAGTCCAACGGCAAATCCGATAGCAGGGGTAGATGGACCTTGGAGTAAGGCGACCAATCCGTCATAGCGGCCTCCAGCCCCAATGGTGCTCTGAGCCCCTAGGTGTGGAGAAGTGATTTCAAAGGTCGTGCGGGAGTAATAATCCAGGCCTCTCACCAAACGGTAGTTCAAGGAATACGGAATGTCTATGGAAGTGAGTCCATCGAGGACGCTTTGAAAATGAGCGGCCGATTCGGGAGAGAGGTGGTCGAAAAGAGTTGGAGCGTCCTTTGTCGCTTCCTGACAAATCGGGACCTTACAGTCGAGAATCCGTAGGGGATTCGTAGTGTACCGACGCTGGCAGTTACCGCAAATCCCTTCTAATCTAGAAGAAATGAACTGTTTGAGTTCCCGAATATAGTTTTCACGATCTTGAGTATTGCCAATTGAATTCATTTGCAAAGTGAGATCTTTAAGTCCCAGCGAACAAAAAAACCTCCATAAAAGGGCAATCACTTCGACATCCATAAAGGGATCTTCGGTCCCGAATGCTTCAACCCCAAATTGGTGAAATTGGCGGTATCGACCTGCTTGTGGTCGTTCATGACGGAACATCGGGCCAAGATAATACAGTTTTCGTGTAGAAGGTGATTCCAGAAGATGGTGCTCCAACACAGCTCGCACCACCCCCGCCGTACCCTCAGGACGTAACGTCAGAGAACTCCCATCTCGATCAGGAAAGGTATACATCTCTTTCTCTACAATATCGGTTTCTCCTCCTATACTCCTGGCATAGAGTTCAGTGGACTCGAATATCGGAATACGTATTTCAGAAAAGCCGGATTGGGCAGCAAGGGTATGGGCCAATGTTTCCATATAGCGCCATTGCGGGGTTTGTTGAGGTAAAATGTCCTTAAGACCCTTAATGGAGCGTAACACCGTAAGCCTTGTTCTGTTGAAGAAAATATTGGGGAAAAGAGAATCCGACTATATCTTCCCGCCAGAATCCAGTCAACGAATCAATGGGTTAGTGTGTAGTTTAGGAGGGAGAAAATTCGTTTGACTCTTGCTCTTTCCCCCCATAAAATGGCGTGTTCATAAGAAATTGGCTAAAAGGAGAACAATGCCGTGTCAATGACCTATCGACAGCCCTCTAATTTAAAGAGAAAACGAGATCATGGCTTTAGAAAGCGCATGAGCACTAAGAATGGGAGAAAGGTCCTTGCCCGTCGACGAAAGAAGGGCAGGTACCGCTTGACGGTTTCTGATGAGTAAGGGGAGGGCTTCCCGTTTTTTTTAAAGAAAAAATATGAATACGATGGAGTGAAGGCCAATGGGTCTGTCGTGCGGAACCCATTTTTTACCCTCCTTGTTAGTCGTGTACCCAATCATGATCCGTCTCGGATAGGAATCGTCGTCGGTCGACGAGTGGGCAAAGCCGTAACGAGAAATAGGCTGAAACGGATTTTTCGTGAACTCGTCAGGGAATCGCAATCTGGAATGGCTGATGGTTTTCATTGCATCGTTTACCCAAAAATCATGGTTTTGGGTGTGAAGTATCAGAAGATTGGGGAAACCTGGAAGGGCACATTAGCCAAAGTCGGGCTTCTTTAATAAAAAATGATCGCCTCGGTTTTGAAAAAAATTATTGCAGTCTACCAATATGGGGTTTCCCCGTTCATGGGAACCTGTTGCCGTTTTGAACCGACATGTTCCCATTATGGCTTTGAGGCTATCCATAAACATGGTGCGATGAAGGGTTTGGTCCTAATGGCTAGTCGAATTCTTAAGTGTCATCCATTCCATCCTGGGGGGCTGGATCCGGTTCCCTGAACACTGAATATTTTGCCTCCGTTTGATTGTTAATTACCACCAGCTTTAATGGGACTCACGAGTTAGAAAAATGGAAAAGCGCGTCGTCCTTTTCCTTATTCTTTCCCTAGGGATTATTTTTGGGTATGACCTGCTCCTGAAGGAGTTGGGATATTCTCCATTCTCTACCAGTCCGATCATCGATCAAGAGCTTACAACCAGTTTGCCGAAGAAAGGGGCGGATGCTGAGACCACCCCCTCTTCTTCTTTATCTGAACCCCCTTCAATATCCTCCTCTATTCCTTCTGTTGAGCCATTGCTTACTGAAGAGGTTGTGGTGGTTGAGACCCCTCTTTTTCGAGCTGGTATTTCCGGCCAGGGAGGAGTCATAACCTCCTGGGAACTAAAAAAATATCTCACTCAGACAGAGGAAAATGTTCCCGTCCAATTAGTATATCCAAATGGACAGTTTCCCGGGCCACTCACTGTGCAGATCAAAGGCAATGAAGCGGAGACCCAGCGTCTTCGGCAAGGGAACTTTCAGGTCCAAAAGAATTTTAACGAATTAGATGAATCGCATCCCACCGGTAAAGTGCTTTTAACCCATTCGTCTTCTGAATCCGACCTGTGGATCCAAAAGGAACTCACGTTTCATTACGATTCCTATGTGGTGGATATCATTATTCGCACCCGTGGGATTTCGGGTGACATTGATGTACTTTTGGGCACCAATTTTGGTGTGGTGGAATGGGGTCAGGGATTCATTGGATTACTGGGATCTGCCTGGATGGTCGGGGATGAATTGGAAAAATTGTCTCCCGATGCGGATGCTCCAATCCTGCGACGCGATGGTCCTGTCAGGTGGTTGGCCCTTCAGGATAAATATTTTATGAGTGTCTTTATCCCGGATAATGCGAACGGTCTGTATTCTAAACTTGAAACCGAAATGGTTGTCTCTGCTGGCATGTCTCTTCCGGGGGGATCCGGGGAACAAGTCCATAAGACAAAATTGTACGCTGGTCCAAAAAAATACGATGTCCTTAAGTCTTTTGAGATCGGGTTGGAAGATACCATTGATTTTGGATGGTTTATTTATGGCAGTTGGAGCATTGTGAAAGCCGTGGCGAAGCCGCTGTTTTCAGTTTTACGGTTCATCTATGACTATACCCATAATTATGGTGTGGCCATTATTTTACTGACCTTAGGGATTAAGTTGTTATTTGTTCCCTTGCAATACAAAAGTTATAAGTCTATGCAAGGGATGCAAACCATCCAACCCAAGGTTCTGGCCCTTCAGGAGAAATTTAAAGATAACAAAGAAAAACTCAACCAGGAGCTGATGAAGCTCTATAAAGAGCATAAAGTGAATCCGGTCGGTGGATGTCTCCCAATGGTGTTGCAGATGCCGGTGTTTGTTGCCCTCTTTAATATTTTGTATATGACGATCGATCTTCGCCAGGCCCCGTTTATGCTGTGGGTTACAGACCTTTCTGCCCAAGATCCGTATTATGTGTTGCCTGTGCTGATGGGGATTTCTATGGTCGTTCAACAAAAAATCATGCCCACCACGATGGACCCCACTCAGGCGAAAATGATGATGATTCTTCCTGTAGGGTTGACCTTTTTGTTTGTAACCTTTCCCGCAGGTTTGGTGTTATATTGGGTAACCAATAATGTGCTGACCGTGACTCAGCAGTTTGTGACCGACAGGTATATTTTGAAAAAACCGAGAGGTGGGTCTACGGATCAATCTCCCAAGGGGAGCGAACCTGCTTTGGAATCCGGGAAAAAGAAACGTTCGTCATCTCCCTCTGGCTCTTCCTCTAAATCCTAATCCTGCCTCTGCCTAAGCTATGGGCTATTTAGACGACACCATCTGTGCCGTGGCCACCCCTATGGGCGAAGGGGGAGTGGGGATCGTTCGTGTCAGTGGAACTCACGCCCTTCCTGTTGCCTCAAGTATCCTTCGATTACGTTCGGGTAAACCTCTTGAACAGATCAAGCCCTACCAATTGTACCTGGGCCAATTTGTTTGGAACCTTCGTCAAACTGGGGAAATTGGGGGAAGAGAGATTACCTCTGTATTGGATGAGGTCCTGGTTGTGACGATGCGAGCCCCACGGTCCTATACCGGAGAAGATGTTGTTGAAGTGCATGCCCACGGAGGACCGGTCATTGTGAACGCCATTTGCGAAGCCTTAACGCAGGCTGGCGCCAGGTTGGCTGAACCTGGGGAGTTTACGAAGCGGAGTTTTTTGAACGGGCGGATGGATTTAACCCAGGCGGAAGGGGTCTTAGATACCATACGCGCCAATTCTCTTCAGAGTTTAAGGATGGCCCAGGAGCACCTACAGGGGCGGCTATCTATGGTCATCCAACATCAACGGGACCGTCTCATGAAACTTGTTGCCCACTTGGAAGCCGGAATGGATTTTGTGGATGATGATATCCAGTTTATTGACCAGAGCGAACTCAAGAATAATACACAGGAGGTCTTGCGAGAAATCTTGCAATTATTGGAGTCCGTCGAAGAAGGCCGAATGATTCGAGAAGGCATTCGCACCGTTATTATCGGGCGACCCAATGTAGGAAAGTCCAGTTTGTTAAATGGCATACTGGGAACCAATCGAGCTATTGTATCTCATATTCCTGGGACCACACGTGATGTTCTCGAAGAGGCTATCATGGTGGAAGGAGTCATGATACGGCTCTTTGATACTGCCGGATTACGGGAAACAACGGATGAATTAGAAAATGAAGGAATGAATCGCGCCACTCAGGCCATTGAAGAAGCTGACGTGTTGATTATGGCATTTGATCGAAGCTCAACACCTAATGAAAAAGACCTATTTTTTATTGAAAAATATCATGAAAAACCCTGTGTAATGGTGCTCAATAAAATCGATTTACCGGCCAAATTTTCTCAGGAAGAACTGCAGGGTATTGTCAGCCAACCTAAAAAAATTTCTAAAAATAGTTCTGTGGGAGAGAAAAGGTATGTCGAAGTCTCTGCATTACGCGGTGAAGGTCTTGATAATTTAAAAAAAGCCATCAAAAGCCTGGCTGTTGGTCGCCAATATGAGGCCGGTGATTCAGTGCTCGTTTCACGGCTGAGACATAAGACGTTACTTCACAATGCGGGAGAGGCCTTGAAAAACGCATTATTGGCCATAGATGATGGGCTTTCAGCCGAATGTGTGGCATTAGAATTACGGATGGCATTGAATTCTCTTGGAGAAATTGTCGGCGCAATCACCAATGAGGATATTTTAGATCAAATTTTTCGAGAGTTTTGCATTGGGAAGTAAAAGTCATCCCTAGAAAATTGTTCATAAAAATACGGATTAGAAACAATGAGTATGGAATGTGACATTGTCGTCGTCGGAGGAGGTCATGCCGGGTGTGAGGCTGCCCTTGCGGCCGCCAGGATGGGATGTAGGGTAGTGATGCTGACCATTGATTCCAAAAAAATTGCCACAATGCCATGTAATCCCGCTGTAGGAGGGATTGGGAAGGGCCATCTTGTCAAGGAAATCGATGCTCTCGGTGGAGAAATAGGGTGGAACACTGACCAATCCGGCATCCAATTCCGTGTGCTCAATATGCGGAAAGGACCGGCCGTCCGCGCTACGCGAGTCCAATGTGACAAACAGCTTTACGCCCATCGAATGCAGGAGACGGTAAGGCGTCAGGATAATTTATCAATTATTCAAGGCACAGTTGATCGGATTCTGACGCAGCTCGGGGCGGTCAATGGTGTCATGACCAATAGCGGCGATACTATTTTCACGAAAGCGGTTGTCCTGACCTCTGGGACCTTTCTGAAAGGTCTTATGCATATTGGATTGAATCATCTTCCCGGCGGGCGGGCGGGTGAGCCATCTGCGGAGAATCTATCGGATTGCATGAGAGACTTTGGATTTGAAATTGGACGATTAAAAACAGGAACCCCTCCGAGGATTGATAGAGATTCAATTGATTTCAGCGTCATGATTCCGCAGCCTGGAGATTCGGTCCCTCGACCATTTTCTAGTCGAACCACTCACATTCCCAACCCACAAATTCATTGCCATATTACCTATACGAATGATGAAACTCACCGAATTATAAGAGGAAATCTTGATAGATCTCCGATGTACTGTGGAATCATCGAGTCAACGGGGCCGCGGTATTGCCCCTCGATTGAAGACAAAGTGGTCCGGTTTTCTGACAAAAACAGGCATCAGATTTTCATGGAACCTGAAACCCTTGAGTCACGCTCATTCTACCCGAATGGGATTTCTACCAGCTTGCCGGTGGACGTACAGCAGGCCTTTGTTCGAACGATACCGGGTCTTGAACAGGCGGTTTTTCTTAGACCCGGCTATGCGATTGAATATGATTACTTCCCGCCACGACAACTTCATGAAACATTGGAAACGAAACTTGTCAAAGGACTCTTTCATGCCGGGCAAATCAATGGGACATCTGGCTATGAGGAAGCTGCCGCACAGGGAATTATGGCGGGGATTAACGCTGCTCTTCAGGTGAAGGGTGAGAGTCCGCTCATTTTAGATAGGGCACAGGCATATATTGGTGTTTTAATTGATGATTTAATCACAAAAGATGCACGTGAACCCTATAGAATGTTCACCTCAAGAGCTGAGTATCGTTTGCTTCTCAGAGAGGATAATGCTGACTTCCGTTTAACGGAGCACGGATATCGTATTGGGCTTGTATCTGAGAGAACATTTAATACCTTTCAAGAAAAAAAGGGAAGGATCGAGCGGGAAATACAGAGACTTCATTCCACTGCTCCAAAGTCATCAGGTTTGGTCCTTGAGGACATGAATCCAATGGAAAACTTTGCTCCCAATTCGTCGCTCGCGCAACTCCTTCGAAGGCCTGAAGTTTCCTATCATCATTTGGCTCAGTTTTTAAACGGAACAAAAGAGGATAATCCTGACGTGGTTGAGGCCATTGAAATAACCATCAAGTATGAGGGGTATATTAAGCGACAGGAACAACTAATTGGACAATTTAAAAAGCTTGAACATCGTCATGTTCCAGATAACTTTAACTATGATGATATCAAAGGTTTTTCACATGA
Source organism: Nitrospirales bacterium (assembly GCA_049289415.1). Classification (GTDB taxonomy): domain Bacteria; phylum Nitrospirota; class Nitrospiria; order Nitrospirales; family UBA8639; genus Nitrospira_E. The sequence continues at coordinate 22,603 of JBATLR010000362.1, read as the reverse complement.
AGTTGTTGAAAAACTCAAGAAAGTGCGCCCTTCATCCATCGGGCAGGCCTCACGAATTTCTGGAATGACTCCTGCCGCCATTTCACTTCTCCTTGTTGCCGTGGAAAAACATAAAAAGGCCAGCTAGTTTATTGCCTTATCTTCAGCCAAGCTTTGGCTTTGCTTCTTCAGATATTCCAATCGTAAAAGCCCAATGTATTCTTTATTTTATGTTTCATGAAAAATGAGATGTTCCACGTGGAACAAAGCGAGCAATCTTTTAATTTCTTAGATCATTTCATGGAGGGGGCTCATAGGCTTGGGCTTTCCTTCTCCGAGGAAATACTTTGTAAATTTGGTCTGTATTATGATGAATTGCGTCGTTGGGACCGTTCAATTAACCTGACCGGTCTTCGCACAGACAGCGAGCGGACCGTTTTGCTGTTTGTCGATTCGTTGGCGGGACATTTGGCGATTGGCAATAACCCAGATGTCAGGATTGTTGATATTGGAACAGGTGGTGGTTTCCCGGGCATACCACTTAAGTTGGCTTTGCCGGCTCTTGATGTTGTATTAATGGAACCCAGATTCAATAAGACAGCATTCCTGCATAATATTATTGGGAAGCTTGATTTATCAAAAATTTCTGTTGTCCAACGTCGGTTGGAAGACGTTGATTCTATGGCGGTGCATGAAGAAAAGTGTGATGTCGCCATTTGTAAAGGTGTTAACGTAGACCACATCCTGCCGAATCTTGACCGAATTTTGAAAAAAAATGGAAAACTAGTTGTATTTCGATCGAAAAATATTGACAATCATTTCCGACTCAATGGGATGGTAGTGTTTGAAGAATTATCCTATGATTTACCCTTTGGGTATGGAAGTCGTGTCTTGTCGGTTTTGAAATATGAATCATAAGCAGGCTATTGCCATGTTCCACGTGGAACGATTGTTGACGTTGTTTATTGAATTATGTTGAAACAGACCATTGCTATTGCTAATCAGAAAGGCGGAGTTGGAAAAACCACGACGTCTATCAACCTTGGCGCGGCTTTGGCTTTATCTGGAAAATCTGTTTTATTAATTGATTTGGACCCACAGGCCAATGCGACTAGTGGATTGTCAATTGAACCTCAAGGCGCAACTATTTATGAATGTTTGATGGATAGGCGCTTGGTTGAAAGCGTAGTTTTACCTACTAATATAAACGGTCTTAGTGTCGTGGCCTCAAAGGGCGATTTGGTCGGGGCGGAAATCGAACTGTCTAATCTCCCGGATCGTCAAACTATTCTGAAAAATGTGTTGGAAGGAGTTGTGGACTTCGATTTTATCATCATTGATTGTCCACCCGCCTTCGGCCTCTTGACCATCAATGCTCTTGTTGCAGCCTCTGCTCTGATCATTCCCGTGCAATGTGAGTATTATGCCATGGAAGGATTGGGTCGTTTATTGGGAAATGTCGAAAGGATTCGGGAGTCATTTAATCCGGAATTAGCCATTCAAGGCATTGTGTTGACGATGTATGATTCAAGAATTAATCTTTCGCGGCAGGTGCAAGATGAGATTCGAGGATTTTTTGCAGATAAAGTCTTTCAGACTGTTATCCCAAGGAATGTGGCGTTGGCTGAAGCACCCAGTCATGGAAAGGCGGTTTTATCCTATAATGCCGTGTCTAGTGGCGCCAAGGCATACCTTGACCTCGCCAAGGAGATTTTGAGGAATGGAAAAGAAAGCGTTAGGTAAAGGGCTTCAGGCCCTACTTCCGGAAAAAAAGACTCTTGTCTGGAAAGTGGAGCAGGATGGGCAGGCCGTCTCCATGATTCCACTGGACCAGATTCTCCCGAACCGCTATCAGCCCAGAACGACATTTTTGGAAGCAGAATTAGATGAGTTGGCGCAATCTGTCAAAGAGCATGGCGTACTGCAGCCGATTGTCGTCAGGAGAAAAGGCGATGGTATGTTCGAACTCATTGCCGGGGAACGCCGGTTTCGAGCGGCAAAAATTGCCGGGCTGCAGACCATTCCTGTCCTGGTGAGGAATTCCAACGATGAAAAGGCCTTAGCGATCGCGTTGGTAGAAAATATTCAACGTGAGAATCTCAATCCTATGGAGGAAGCCAAGGCCTATTCCCGATTAATGGGGGAATTCAGCTTAACTCAGGATCTGGTCTCACGCTCTGTAGGTAAGGATCGTTCCTCCATCGCGAATATTGTAAGGCTGCTCACACTGCCAAAAGATGTCCAAGAGTATATTGAGACGGGGGTCATCAGTTTAGGTCACGCGAAGGTATTAGCTGGCCTGCCAACTCCAGCAGCACAAATCCAGCTTGCACGGAAAATTGTTTCCGAGCAACTCTCTGTTCGCCAAATTGAGCAGATGATTACCGTGCAGAGGAAAGGTAAGGGCGCCAAATCAAGAAAAGAGGAACCCAATAGATTTCGAAACCTGGAAGAGCAATTTCGAAAACGATTGGGCACTAAAGTCCAGGTGAAGGCGGGAGCCAGGGGAGGGCAGGTCGTCATCCATTATTTTTCCGATGATGAACTGGACCGGATTGCTTCATTGGTTATGGAATAGAATTTGAATAATACAACTGATGGCTTATCTGCGCATAGGCTCTCCTTTAAGATGTCAAAGGATCATGATGATGGCAAATGATAGAGCTATTTTTACCGGGGATCGAGTCAGGTCTGGAGGAATTGGAGCGCACAGTTATCGAGGAGGGAGGGGCTCATGTTTTTCAAAAAAAGCGAAGAAAATAGGCAGGATACCGCAGAAATGAGTCAAGGTCAGGAGAAGGAATCAGCTGTGGTGGACAGTCCGGTGACTTCAGCCAGCCAGGAGGAATCAGGTGATATCATCGCCTTTGTTGGTGAAGAGGTGACCTTTAAGGGAACCATTCGGTATCAGGGTACGGTTCGAGTGGATGGCCGCCTGGAGGGTGAAATATATACGGACGGCAATTTAATCATTGGGCAAAAAGCGGTCATCGCTGCCAAGATTCATGCAGGAACCATTATGTGTCAGGGACAATTGACGGGGGATGTCGAAGCCAAGCACCGCGTTAAATTGTTATCCCCAGCTGTCTTTGAAGGGACAATTACCTCCCCCCTTCTTTCGATGGATGAGGGAGTGGTGTTTAATGGAACCTGCAATATGCCCAAAAAAATGGAGCGAAAAGGCAAAGAGGCCAAACTTGTGATTTCGGTAGAAGAAGCCGTGAAGGTGAAATAAAGCAATCTTCTGCAAAAAATAGGCGGCTAGTTCCCAGTTGGACATGGAGATCCTAGCGTGCAACTTGAGGGCTCTTTACTGGATGAGAGGAGGAACGATCTATGTGGGGTGAAAAGGAAAAGAAAAAGGAATTAGGATTTGGGCAGGAATTTTATACATTTTTGGGGAAAGGTGTTGATTTTAAGGGCAAAGCTCAATTTGAGGGCACGGTGCGGGTGGATGGTAACTTTGAAGGGGAAATCACGATTGATGATACCCTCATCATTGGTGAAAGTGCGGTGATCAAAGGGACCATCACAGGTGGAACCATTGTGAACAGTGGCCGGATTGAGGGTGTGATTACCGCAAAATCTAAAATCCAACTCCTTAAGCCTGCGGTTCTCATTGGTGATGTCCATACCCCCATTTTTGCCATGGAAGAAGGCGTGTACTTCCAAGGGGAATGCGATATGGGTTCCGCTCCAAAATTAGAAGCGCCTATGGACAATAAGATTCTGTCCAATGGACAAGGCAAAACGATTCCTAAGGTTGAGCAAAAATTAGAAAAAAAATTAGAAACAGAGCCGTTGAGTCGCTAATGCCTGTCTCTGATTCCAAAAGGGTTGTCTTAGGAATGAGCGGCGGTGTGGATAGCTCCGTGGCTGCCAAATTATTGAAGCAGCAGGGGTACGAAGTTATCGGGGTCACATTGAAAGTCTGGGAGGAAGAGGATGAGACCTCCGTTTCCAAGCGTTGGCAGGAGCGGGGATGCTGTAAAGTGGGAATGGCCAGGCATGTGGCAGAATTATTAGGGGTCTCTCACAGGGTCATCGATACCCGTGAACGTTTTCAAAAGGGAGTCATTGAGGATTTCATTGGGGGGTATCTCCAGGGCACCACGCCTAATCCCTGCGTTCGGTGCAATGAACGAGTGAAATTTGGAGGTCTTTTCCAGGTGGCCGATGAACTTGGAGCCGACTATATTGCGACCGGCCACTATGCCAATATCCAACACGATGAAGGAGGGACACCTTTCCTGGTTCGTGGGCAGGATGCCAAAAAAGACCAATCATATTTTCTCTATCGAATTCCACCCAGTTGGCTCTCAAAAATGATGTTTCCTTTAGGGGACATGGAAAAACCTGACGTCTGGAGGGAAGCGGAGGCCATGGGCCTGCCCGTCGAAGAACTCAAAGAAAGCCAGGAAATTTGCTTTGTGACGCAAGGTGATTACCGGCAATTTCTCAAGCTGCATGCACCGCAGGCTTCAAGTCCCGGTACGTTTGTTGATGAAAAGGGCAAGGAGCTTGGCCAACATCAAGGCGTGGCCTTTTATACGCCAGGCCAACGAAAAGGATTGGGTATTGCCGGAGGAAGCCGTTTGTATGTGCAGCGCGTGCTTCCCGACATGAATATGGTGGTCCTGGGTCCTGCCGAAGATTTAGATTCCAGGGAATGCCTGGTTGCAGACTTGAACATTTTTTCTCCAGAGTCATTGAAGCATGCCAGCAAAATTGATGTGAAATTTCGTTATAGTTCCCCACCAGTCCCGGCTACTTTCCGATGGTCAGATTCCACTTCGATCACAATAAGGTTTGATGCCCCTGTTCGGGCTTTAAGTCCAGGCCAGTCAGCGGTTTTTTACCTTGGAGATCGTGTATTGGGAGGTGGAATCATTCAAGGGCCAACCCCAAAGAAAAATATTCAGATGTGCGAGGAACCCAACCTAGCTGCACGCTCCAAACGATAATTGGGAATCAGAAAAATTTCCCTTTACATCCGCTCTTTCCGGTTGACAGGCTGCATCACTCATGCTAGTTTCACCCGCTTAACACACGCCCAATTCCGTTCAACACGTGGCTGCCTGGAATCTCTGTAAACTGTGAATAAAAGCACCATTGGGCGCCGATATGCTTCGGCGCTTTTTCAACTGCTCGATAAGTCGGGTATTGAACCCGCACGAAGTGCCTTAAGCGCCTTGCAACAAGGCTTGGAGGAAACCCCTGCCTTGAAGCATGTCCTCGCTTCACCAGTCTTTAATTTTGAGGAAAAACAGGCTGTCCTGAATGAATTGAGTCAGAGGATGGAGGCCCCTCCGGTCATGCGGGATTTCCTCACTCAACTATTGAAAAAGAATCGAGCCATGTTGCTCCCGGAAATTTCAGAGGCCTTTGCGGAATTGGCCGATCAACAACAGGGAGTTCAGCAAGTCTGGGTGGGCTCGGCCAAACCATTACAAGCGGCCGAGAAAGAACAGATCAAGCACGACTTGTCTCAAACGCTGCACCATGGAGTCGAAGTGGCTTTTGAGGTAGATCCCCATCTTATTGCGGGATTGAGAATAAAAATTGGCAGCCGGGTATTTGATAATACGGTGTCGGGTCGACTAGCCGGTATGCATGATCAGTTGACGAAGGGATAATCCATGCAGATCAAAGCAGAAGAAATCAGCTCCATCATTAAGGAAAAAATCAAAGGATTCGAGCAACGGGTTGATGTCAAAGAAATGGGCTACGTCATCCAGGTGGGTGACAATATCGCCAAGGTTTATGGTTTAGAAGGGGCGATGGCAGGAGAGTTGTTGGAATTTCCTGGTGGAGTGTATGGAGTGGCTTTGAACTTGGAAGAAGATAGTGTCGGAGCGGTGCTCCTGGGCGAGGATGTGGGAATTCGTGAAGGAGATCCGGTCAAACGCACCGGACGAATTGCCGAGGTCCCGGTTGGGGAGGCACTGGTTGGTCGTGTTGTGGATGCCATCGGGAAGCCCATTGATGGGAAGGGTCCAATCAATACCACGGAGACACGGCTTATTGAAATCCGGGCACCTGGTGTGGTTGATCGGCAATCGGTGGGAGAACCGCTTCAAACGGGGCTCAAGGCAATTGATGCCATGATTCCCGTTGGTCGAGGTCAACGGGAGTTAATTATTGGAGACCGTCAGACCGGGAAAACCGCTATTGCGGTTGACACTATCATCAATCAAAAGGGCCTTGGTGTGTTTTGTTTTTACGTGGCCATCGGACAAAAACGATCGACGGTAGCTCGAGTGGTGAAAACCCTGGAAGATCATGGAGCCATGGAGTACACCACTGTGGTGTCCGCCACCGCTAGCGATTCAGCGTCGTTGCAATTTTTTGCCCCGTATGCTGGTGTGACCATGGCCGAATATTTCCGTGACAATGGGAAGCATGCGCTTATCGTGTATGACGATTTGTCCAAACATGCCACCGCCTACCGCCAGCTTTCTCTGCTTCTTCGACGCCCACCAGGGCGTGAAGCCTATCCGGGCGATGTGTTCTTTTTGCATTCCCGGTTATTGGAGCGGGCCGCGAAGATGAGTGATGAAAAAGGCGCCGGTAGTTTGACGGCATTGCCGATTATCGAAACGCAGGCAGGTGACGTCTCCGCCTATATTCCCACGAATGTGATTTCCATTACTGATGGACAGATCTATCTTGCAGCTGACCTGTTCTATTCCGGTATTCGGCCGGCGATTAACGTTGGGTTATCAGTTTCCCGGGTTGGAGGGGCTGCGCAAATTAAAACTATGAAGCAAGTTGCTGGAACTCTTAGGCTCGATTTGGCGCAGTATCGGGAAATGGCAGCCTTCGCGCAATTTGGCAGTGAATTGGATAAAGCCACGCAAGCTCAATTGGCTAGAGGTGCGCGCATGGTCGAACTGCTGAAACAGGAACAGTATAAACCCCTGGCTGTGGCCGATCAGGTGTTGTCAATTTATGCCGGGGTGAATGGGTTTCTTGATAATGTTCCCGTGAATAAAATTCGGGAGTTTGAGCAGGGTCTGTTAGCCTATATTAAAGAGAAGCACCCCAATGTGCGGGAAGAGATCGTGACCAAAAAGAAGATTGATGAGGAATTTGGGGGTAAGTTAAAAAGCATCATTTCGGAATTTAAAACGTCCAAAGGCTACGATCAAGCCGCGTAAAATTTTTTATGGCAAGTCTTCAAAGTCTTCGACGAAAAATTTCGTCCGTCAAAAACACTCAAAAAATAACCAAAGCCATGAAAATGGTTTCTGCGGCTAAGTTGAAACGCGCGCAGGATCGTATTTTAGCGGCCAGGCCCTATTCCCATCAGTTACGAGAAGTCATGGGGAACTTGAGCGAACGGGTCAATCGTGCCTCTCATCCTCTTCTGCAGCGACGAGACGGAAATACGACTGAACTGCTGGTGGTTACAAGCGACCGAGGGCTTTGCGGAGCTTTTAATACGAATATTCTTCGACAGGCCGTTGAATTTTTGGAGGAGCAGACCAGCCAGGGAAAACAAGTCTCGGTCAGTTTGGCCGGAAGGAAGTCTATCGATTTTTTCAGACGACGCCATTGGAAGATTCGTCAACAATGGGGAGGAGTTTTTGATCGGCTCAGTTTTGAACACGCCTTGGATATCGGGCAAAACATTGTGTCCCAATATCATGAAGGCACCTTTGATCAACTGTATGTGGTCTATAACGAATTTAAATCGGTTATGCAGCAGCAGGTGATCGTTGAAAAGCTGCTCCCCATTGAATCGGTCCGGGAACCTGGCGAAAGAGAGAAGCCGGCGACAGCTGGGGGTTATCTGTATGAGCCAGATGAAAATGAATTGCTGGCTACCTTATTGCCTAAACACTTTGAAATACAGACGTATCGGGTCTTATTAGAGTCGGCTGCCGCGGAACAGGCCGCACGGATGACGGCCATGGATGGGGCCACACGGAATGCCGGAGAATTAATCAAAAAGGTCACGTTATTTTATAACAAAACACGCCAGGCCGCGATTACCAAAGAATTGATGGATATCGTGGGAGGCGCAGAGGCCCTGAAATAAATCGAAGGTTGATCCTGGCCGGGCACGGGGTACCGTGTACCGTTCACCAATCTTTTTCAACCAAGGAGTCTATGGTGGGTACGGATGTCGGAAATGGAAGAGTCATTCAAGTCATTGGACCGGTGGTGGACGTGGAGTTCCCTCCAGGGAAACTTCCTCATATTTTTAATGCCATAACGATCACTCATCGCTCGGGAGTTCAGAGCGGACAGTCGGACATCCAGGTCACATTGGAAGTGGCCCAGCACCTTGGGGAAAACCGGGTAAGGGCTGTGGCAATGTCTTCGACCGATGGTTTGGTCCGTGGTTTAGAGGTGAAAGATACCGGTGCGGCGATTTCTGTTCCCGTTGGACGGGAAACCCTCGGACGGGTCGTCAATGTTTTGGGTGATCCCGTTGATGGATTCGGTCCAGTTAAAACAGAAAAACGTTGGTCCATTCACCGTCCGGCCCCTGCGTTAGAAGACCAGGAAACCAAAACAGAAATATTGGAAACCGGAATTAAAGTCATCGACCTGTTGGAGCCCTATGCCAAAGGGGGAAAGGTCGGGTTGTTCGGTGGTGCCGGCGTCGGTAAAACCGTCATCATCATGGAACTTATCAATAATATCGCCCTCCACCATGGCGGGTTTTCAGTTTTTGCCGGCGTCGGTGAACGGACCCGTGAGGGTAATGATCTTTGGCATGAAATGCAGGAGTCCAAGGTCATTGATCCCCATGATTTTTCAAAATCGAAAGCCGCCTTGGTTTATGGGCAAATGAATGAGCCACCAGGAGCTCGCCTCCGGGTGGGCCTCACCGGACTGACCATCGCTGAATATTTCCGCGATGAGGAGCATCAGGACGTTCTGCTTTTTGTCGACAACATCTTCCGATTTACTCAAGCCGGATCCGAGGTATCTGCCTTGCTCGGTCGAATGCCATCAGCCGTGGGGTATCAACCGACGCTGGGTACGGAGATGGGGACTTTACAAGAACGGATCACGTCGACCAAAAAGGGATCCATCACTTCGGTTCAAGCGATTTATGTGCCGGCTGATGACTTGACCGACCCAGCCCCGGCAACGGCGTTTGCCCATTTGGATGCCACCACCGTGTTGTCACGCCAATTGGCCGAGTTGGGCATCTATCCTGCGGTCGATCCATTGGATTCCACCTCAAGAATTTTAGATCCCCATATTTTGGGTGATGAGCATTACCAGGTTGTGCAACGGGTACAAGGCACTTTGCAACGGTATAAAGATCTTCAAGATATCATCGCCATCTTAGGTATGGACGAATTATCGGAGGACGACAAGCAAACGGTAGCCAGGGCGAGGAAACTCCAACGGTTTCTCTCTCAGCCCTTCCACGTGGCAGAAGCCTTTACTGGATCCCCCGGGAAATATGTGAAACTCGTTGATACCGTTCGAAGCTTCAAAGAAATCGTGGATGGTAAATACGATGATCTTCCAGAGCAGGCCTTCTATATGGTTGGGCCAATCGAAGAAGCCATCGAAAAAGCTGAAAAACTCGGATACAAACGATAATGGCAGGTGCTGGTGTGGCGGCGTCATCAGGGAAAATTCTTTTAGAGGTGGTCACCCCCGATCACCGGTTGCTCAGTAAGGAAGTCGACTACGTGTCGGCTCCTGGGAGTGAGGGAGATTTCGGTGTCCTGCCGGGCCATTGTCATTTTCTGACTACCTTGCGGATTGGCGAACTTCAATACCGTATTGGTGAACAGACTGAATACATGGCTGTGCTCTGGGGATTTGCTGAAGTGACGCCGACTAAGGTGACGATTCTGGCCGAAATTGCCGAAAAGGCTGAAGACATTAATGTGGAACGGGCCGAAGATGCCGTTCGAAAAGCGGAAGAGCGTCTGGAGCGTGGTGGGCTACCCTCAGAAGTTGAGGAAGCTCGCGTCAGTTTGGAAAAGGCCCGCCTCCGGCAAAAAATTGCCGGTCGCCACCGCCAACAGTCCGGTTCCCGTCTTATATAAAGTAATCGACCGACTCGTTTTTTTACCTGCCATGCCGCATGTCGCTACGCGGACGGAGTTCATCGTCACCGCAGGCGAATCCCCCAAACGCCTTGATCATTTTCTTGCCAATCGCGAACCCTATTTTTCCCGAACAGCCCTCCAACGATTAATTGAAGACGGCCATATTACGGTGGGTGGTCAGATTGTGAAGCCCAGCCATAAGGTCAGGCCTGGTGATTGCGTTGTGCTGGTTGTACCGCGTCCAGAGCCCCTGGCAATCAATCCTGAACCAATTCCCCTTGTCATCCTCTATGAAGATGAATTCCTATTGGTTCTCAACAAACCGGCAGGCCTTGTGGTTCATCCGGCTCCGGGTCATTGGACCGGGACCTTAGTTAATGCGCTCCTGCATCACATGCAAAGCGGGGAAGGGCATCTTTCAACTATTGGAGGAAAGGAACGTCCGGGGTTGGTGCATCGCCTTGACAAGGAAACGACAGGAATCTTAGTCGTGGCGAAAAATGATCAGGCTCACCGGTTATTGGCGGGACAATTCAAAGCCCATTCCATCATTCGCGTTTATGAGGCGTTTGTCTGGGAAGGGCCAAAGACACGTGAAGGCCGGATTGAGTTGTCGATCGGACGAGATACTAAAGATCGGAAAACCTTTTCCGCACGCACCACCAATCCCAAGGAGTCGCTGACCAGTTACCGGGTGAAAGAACGATTTGGGGCAGCGGCGGCACATGTAGAGTTATTCCCTGGCACAGGACGCACGCATCAGCTAAGAGTTCACCTCAAGGCTATCGGATGTCCGATCTTGGGTGACCAAACCTATGGAGGGAAAAAAGTCATGGTTATTGGAGGGATTGGAATTCCCCGTGTGATGTTGCATGCCAAAGTTCTTGGCTTCGTACATCCTGTTTCTAACAAAATGGTGACATTTACAGCCGAGTTGCCGGAAGATATGGTGACCGTCCTGAATGCCTTGAAGGGCAGGGAAGATGCATGGTCGTCTTGACAAGCAGGCAAGCGATTGGAGTAGATTTCAACATATGAAAAAAGAGGCAAAACTGGAACCTGGACAGGTGGTTGACAAATTAGGAGAACTGATTGCCAGTCTCTCGGCTTTTGCCGCGAAAGTACCGGCCAAGTCCATGCTGGCATTGTCTGGTGGAATTCGTCCGACCCCTGAGGCAGTCGATGCTTATGAAACCACGGTCTATCGATTTCGTGACCGAGTGGGAGTCACGTATAAAACTCTCCCTCCGTTATTTGTCGAATCCTTAGAAGCCTTTGAGGCGGGGAAAGTATTTGACGCCGTTCCTCCCCTGTTGCAATGCGTTGAACAGTTGGTGGAATTGCACAATCAGGAAACTATTAAATTCACTCCACCTCAACAACAACGTCTTCGTGACTATCATCGCCGCTTAGAAAAACTTGTCCCAGAAGCCACCCAATCCGAAGTCGATCTCCCTACTCCTGAATCGTATTAATCATTTCATAAAAACAGCGCAGGATACCCCTCAGCTCGCTGAGGGGAGTTTCACTATGGAAAAGTCGCAGAGAAATTTCCTGCAGGTGCAATCGGAATGCTGCCCCGGTCTTCTTTGGGGCAACTTCATTCTTACCTCATACCCCTAACTGGGGAACGGAGCTCCATTTCCAAAAATATGAGATGCTTTTGAGGCGAAAGTCTACAGGGATTACAAAAAGGCGGGATGGCTTAAATTTTTGGTTATCAGGTCATTTCTAGGAGAACCTGAGAAAGAGCAGAGTGGAGAAAGGATTTTTTCTTTTTATTGAAGAAGCATGGTCGATAGGATATTTCTTGGAGAAGAATATTTAATTCAAGTTTGCAGGTGCAAGATACTGAAGACCCGTTCGGAGGATAAGCTGGTTTCCGCTCGAAGAGGGCGGGGAAATCACTCGCCAATTTCTTCCTTTATCCCGTAACCCTTCTCCAATCAACGTCAGTTGGACATAAGCATCCTTATCAAACGCCCTGGCCAGACTCATATTGCAAAGGAAGGTCTTACACCCTAAGTGGTAGGAACGAAAGACCAACAAACACAATTCTTTGGCAACTTGTTTATTAAACTTTCCCCGCACATGAAACATGATGGTGTCGGAGGCCAACTGTTCGGTACGTATCATGTGACTCCTGACGTTCAGAAATATGAAAAGGTATCTTACTCAAGCCCATTTCAAACCAAAAGGAGTTTCCGTGACTATTCCCCAGAGGGGTGGGCTCAAGAGGTGAAATCTACGAACTGATCACATACCTTAATAGAAAATATAAAGAAGTGAGAACAGCCATGGGAAGCCTGAATAAATAAGAGATTGGTTGACGGGGACCCTGATGGGATGTATAAAATCAATTCTTCATGCGTCCGTAGCTCAATTGGATAGAGCATCGGCCTTCGGAGCCGAGGGTTGGGGGTTCAAGTCCCTCCGGGCGCACCATTCAAATTTCCCCAGTTGTCTTGATAATGGTAACATCCCAACTCTCCACTCGTAGGGCATTACGCGTATACCTAATTGTTGAAGCTAATCACACACCAGGAAATATCGATTCTTCTGTTGTATTATTTCCTTCCTGCTGATGCATGACATATCTTCAATTAGGGCAAGCATAGTACTATTGTTTTCCATTCATCATATCAAAGTTGATACCCATTTCCGGGATTCTAAGAAATGAGTTGGTCGAATAGCCGCTTGAGTAAACAAATCCAGGTTTTTGTTGTAGGGTGTGCCAACATTTTTGTTGGGAATGATCATCATGGGCAGTGAGATATCTCCTCTTTTCTAATGAATACCTCCTGGGTTGCGTTCCTTGAGCGCCCCGCTATCCATATTTCGCTTCTTCTAGTCATTGGATTTCTGGCGTTTAGTTCCAATGCTTCGATTTCTCTGTTTGGGGAAACTGAGGGTTTGTATGCCATTGTCACCCACACCATGATGGCGGCGGAGGATTATGTGCATCTTTGGTTGCGGGGAGAGCCGTATTTTAATAAACCGCCTCTTTTCTTTTGGCTTCAGGCTGGATTCATTCATAGCTTAGGATGGAGTGAGGCGGCGTTAAGGTTACCGTCGATTGTATCCAGTTTGGGAACGATGATAACGACCTATTTCTTAGGCCGCCTGTTGTTTTCAGGAATGGCAGGATTTTGGAGCGCACTAGTATGCGCGACCTGCTATGCAGGATTGTGGTTTGGTCCCTTGGCCATTATCGATCCCGTGTTAACTTTTTGTATGACGTTGGGGATGTATGCCTGGGCTCGCGCATATTTTCAGGAATCGTCACAGTGGTGGTATCTGGTCGCCTTTGTGGCGTTGGCGTTGGGCTCGATGGTCAAAACGTTACATGCCTTGGCCTTGCCGGTTCTGGTGATGGGGATATTCTTAGGGATGCGCCGCGACCGGAAAGTATTTCGGGAACCGTATTTTTGGGTTGGAGTCGTCTTAAGTGCCTTGTTACTGGGCGGATACTACCTGTTACTTGGCCCCGAATTCAGGCAACACTTTTTCTTTGAAGAAAATCTCAAACGCATGATCACTGTTTCGGGAGATCAAAAACATTCTGCGTGGGAGGCCTATTGGGGCAAACGTCCCATTATTTGGTATGGACTAGTGATCTGGTTCGATCTTTTCCCCTGGTCGGCCTTACTTCCAGTTGGCTTTTTTCTCATATGGAAACGTCGCCCTTGGCTTGAGTCGCCGAAAGAATTATGGGTTTTTCTCTGGGTCGTGGTGTACTTTGTTGCGATGAGTTTGGCGCCCGAAAAGCATGAACGGTATCTCCTGCCTCTCCTGCCGGCATTCGGCTTGTTAGTTGGCTATGTGTATCATCGACTGCTGTATGAAGCATCAGTATCGGAAGGAAAGGGCATGTTGAGGGGCTTGTTAGCATGCTTGGGTGGCGTCTTTGTGTTTTCGGTATTTCTCGGACCTATTCTGTTGCAAAAAAAATGGCATGTTCCTTTGGACGTCATTCCATTAACCCTTCGTGTGGGATTAGGCATGTTAGGCCTGATGATGATTGGTCTGGCCATCAAGAATTATCTACGAATGGGTCTGGCGGGTATTGGGGTGTTGGGCGTGGCCCTTATGGTGACGGTGACCGGATTTATTATTCCTGGTATCCAAGCGGAAGGCTCTCCCAGGCTGGCCTTTGACGAAAATCAACGGCGCCTTAATAATCGGACTGACCCCATATCGGTGTTTCAGTCATGGGATTGGCGGGAGGATGAAGATGAGTTTTATTGGGACTATCTCCATGGTCGTTCAAGAGTCGTGGGAAAGGGCCTTGAAGATTCCTTGGCGCTTGAAGAACTGAAAAGGGACGTTCGACAATCTACGCGTTTGGTGATGATGACTAAAGACCAATATCAACGAGTCATTTCCGGTGATCCGAATTTGAATGCCATCGTGTTGTTTGAGTTCTACCGTTCAAAAAAGAACATTGTGCTCCTTTCTCTCGGTTGGAGAACGCAGCTGGCGGATTATTTGGAAATCCAAAAACAATGAATTCAAAAAAGATTGCCAATTGCTAAATTTACCGTAAAATTTAGTATCTAGCCCTTCCTGGAGCGATTCAGGTCAATGAATGGAAGAAATAGTACGAGATCGGTATCATGTCAGAGTCTGTATTCCGGTCCATATTCTTGCCGACCCATTAAAAAAGTAGAAATTATGAACTATTACCATCGATTAGGTCTATGTCTTCTCATGATTGTGTGTGTGTGGTCTTCGCTAGTGGAAGCCAGGGTGCAGATCACAACTGTCCCCTATAACCATGGAGAAGTTGCTTTGGAAGGAGTGTTGGCCTGGGATGATGCGATAAAAGGCAAGCGTCCGGGTATTTTGGTTGTTCACGAATGGTGGGGGCTAAATGAATATGCCCGAACTCGTGCGGAACAATTGGCGGCCCTGGGATATGTGGCGGTGGCGGTGGATATGTATGGAAAGGGAAAAGTGACCACTCATCCCGATGAGGCCAGGCAATGGATGCAACAAACCACAGCCAATGTAAAGATGTGGCAGGCCAGGGCGAAAGAGGGATTACGGCTTCTTCAGACTAACCCCCTGGTAGATCAAACCCGTTTAGCAGCTATTGGGTATTGTTTTGGAGGGGCGACGGTTATGCAAATGGTGTATGATGGGGCACCGGTCAAAGGAGTCGTAAGTTTCCATGGGTCGCTCCCTCTTCCGTCCGCATCTTCTGCCATTAAGAGTTCGGTCAAAATTCTCATTGCCCATGGAGAGGCCGATCCGTTTCTTAGTCAAGACCACATTACGAAATTTAAACATGCTTTAGACGAGGCTAGGTTAGATTGGCACATGGTGATTTTTGGAGGTGCCCAACATGGCTTCACCAACCCTTCGGCTAATCAATATGGGATGAAGGGTGTGCAATATCAGGAACAAGCTGATCGACGGTCATGGGAGCACATGAAATTATTTTTTGATGAACTGTTTCGATGAGTTGAGTGTGACGTTTTCTATCGATAGGATGGGAGATAGCCAAGAGTCGTTTGTAAAGTTCTTCTTCATTTTCACCGAAAAAGTATGGTTTGCAGGCTTTCTGAGTGAGCAGGCCAACCGATATGGCAAAGGAAAGCTCCAATTCCAAGTAAATTATGACAAAACCAAATGACAAATTAACCTCAATTCTCGGCGTCTCTGCCTATTACCATGATAGCGCGGCCTGTCTAGTCCAGAATGGCCAGATTGTGGCGGCCGCCCAAGAAGAACGCTTCACCCGAAAGAAACATGATGCTGGGTTCCCGAGCCATGCTGTGGAATTTTGTCTGCTGCAAGGCGGGGTTGGCATGCGGGATGTCGATTATCTGGTGTTCTACGACAAACCTTTTGTCAAATTTGAACGGTTGTTGGAAACATATTTGTCCTATGCCCCCAAGGGACTTGGATCGTTTTTGACCGCCATTCCTGTTTGGATTAAAGAAAAGCTATTCCTGCGAAACTTACTAGAAAAGGCTTTTCGTCAGGTGGGGAGTCTCGAAAAAAAAGAGAACCTACCGCCTTTGCTCTTTGGGGAGCACCATGAATCACATGCGGCTGCGGCCTTTTTCCCTTCCCCTTATGAGGAAGCGGTGGTTCTATGTATGGACGGGGTGGGCGAATGGGCGACGACTTCAGCCTGGGTCGGGCGGGGAAACCAATTAACACCTCTTTGGGAAATTCCCTTTCCACATTCCATCGGGCTGCTGTATTCCGCCTTTACCTACTATACCGGGTTTAAGGTCAATTCCGGAGAATATAAAGTGATGGGGCTCGCTCCCTATGGGGAGCCCAAGTATGTGAAAACGATTTTGGACAATGTGGTGGATGTGAAGCCAGATGGTACCTTCCGGCTCAATATGGACTATTTTGATTACTGTACCGGATTACGGATGACCAACAACAAGTTCGACGCCATATTTGGTGGTCCTCCGCGTCAGGCGGAAAGTACTCTCACCCAGCGGGAAATGGATCTGGCCCGGTCTGTACAAGAAGTCACCGAGATGGTCATGCTCCGTCTGGCCAACAGCCTCCATCGAGAAACGGGCCTTGCCAATCTTTGCCTTTCCGGAGGGGTGGCCTTGAATTGTGTCGGAAACGGAAGAGTGCTGCGGGAAGGTCCATTCAGCGGGCTGTGGATTCAGCCGGCCGCAGGCGATGCGGGGAGTGCGTTGGGTGCGGCCTTAAATGTGCATTTCAGCTATCTGAATCAGCCTCGGGTATGCCAGGGTCCTAGTGATTCGATGCGAGGCAGTTATTTAGGGCCACGCTTTTCCAACGAGGACATTGAATCCAGGCTCCAACTGCTTGAGGCCAGGTATGAGCGCGTGGAGGATTCGGACCTGTATCGTCGAGTGGCGGAGTATTTGGCTGAGGGAAAGGTCATTGGATGGTTACAGGGGCACATGGAATTCGGTCCTCGGGCTCTAGGAGGACGAAGTATCCTGGGCGACCCTCGTAGCGAGAAAATGCAATCGGTCATGAATTTAAAAATTAAATATCGGGAATCCTTTCGGCCCTTTGCGCCATCGGTTTTAAGAGAACGAGTGTCCGAGTATTTTGAGATGGATACCGATAGTCCTTACATGTTACTGGTGGCCCCGGTTGCCGAGAAGCGACGACGAGCGGTACAACCGGATCAACAAAAACTTTGGGGAATTGATCTGCTCAATGTTCCCAAATCGGATATTCCAGCAGTGACCCATGTGGATTATTCCGCCAGGGTTCAGACGGTAACACCTGACACCAATCCTCGGTACTATCAATTGTTGCAAGAGTTTGAAAAGCAAACAGGGTGTGCGGTGTTGATCAATACCTCGTTTAATGTTCGAGGTGAACCGATTGTCTGTACGCCTGAGGATGCCTACCGGTGTTTCATGCGGACGGAGATGGATGTCCTTGTGCTGGAAAATTGTCTCGTTTTGAAGGAACACCAAAAGCCTGTGCAAAAGGATGAAACGTGGATGAAAGAATTTGAATTGGATTAAGCGTGAAAGAATAACGATATGACATCAACGATTCATCAACCAACGCCCAAGGACCTTCGCTCGTTTGGCCTGCTAATGGGCGGAGTCTTTCTAATCGTAGCTGTATGGCCTCTGGTCATTCATGGAGAAAGCCTTCGAGTATGGGCGAGTCTTATCGCCGCGGTCTTTGGGGCAATGGCGATGGTTTTTCCAAAAGGGCTTGGGCCCTTGCATCGCGTATGGATGAAGATCGGCGAAAAATTAGGTTGGATCAATTCCCGGATAATATTAAGCCTACTGTTTTTTGGGATGTTTACTCCCATGTCGTTTGTTATGGGATTATTTGGTAAACGACCATTGCAACTTGGCTATGACCCTAAGGCGAACAGCTATCGCGTGGTCAAAAAGGCCAGAGCCGCAGACCATGTGCTGAAACCCTTCTAAGGAGGAACAACAGATGACAGGTTTTCTTGGGGAATTGTGGGACTTTATGCGGGAACGAAAAAAGTTCTGGCTCGCCCCCATCATCATCATGCTTTTATTGCTCGGCGGTCTTATAATCCTGAGTGAGGGTTCAGCCGTTGCCCCCTTCATCTATACCTTGTTCTAACTCGAGGGGGAGGGATGGTGGCTCTAAAATATTTGTTTGAGTGACAGACAAGTTAATCCTGCTGAATAAAAAGGAGGGAGCTTAAGCTCCCTCCTTTTGAGACCCCTTGGTGTTCCCGATCGTACGAGGACACATTGTGGACTAATCACTTATTTCGTGGGCTTACTCTTTGTGTCCATGGACTTTAATGCTCCAGGCGACACAATATTCGGCCGTTCTTCCTTTCCCGGATTCATGGCATGAGCATCATGAAATCCCGCAGCTTGATGGAGTGATTCTTCCTGGCTGGGCGGAGATTTCCCAGGGCTAATGTACTTCCTAAAAACACACTCCCTATTACGTAAATGGCGCATAGTTTACGGTTCATGATCATCCCCTCCTCTTTATTCGATACGATCGGAAATCAAGGGGTGCAGAACAAAATCTAGTCTAGGTATTTTTGTTGGAAACCTCTTTTGTTGTCCTCCACTTACCGTCCCTCCTGTTTTAATTGTGGGTTTTACCGACTTCGTTGTGAACAGGTAATTTGGCAAAGATGCGGTTCAGTCCTTCACTTATTTTTGGCATGCCTTCTTTGAGCTTGAGAGTTTAACCAGAAACAATTCCAAGACCAATGATGGAACAGGTACCCCTTCTTTTCATCCTGACTGAAGCCAGTAAGGATGTTGTCCTATTCACACCCTCGCGGGACTTGATCTCTGCTAAATCTTCTTTAACTTCTTGAGAAAAGGATGAGGAGGATTTCTGGATGGTGTACAATACAGCACAGGTTCACCGCATTGAATGACGGGAAAATTGAGTTAAGGCTCCTATGGTAAGATTGGAAAATGTCCATGGGCAAAATGAGCACTTCGTGGGCTTGGGGAAGTTCCAAGCCCTTAATTGAAGGATTTGCGCCGTATTTTACTCCTCAACAGGCTTTCGTGAACTCAGGAATCCGTATTGTATGGGAGAATCCCACGGCTACCTCGCATACGATTACGCATGACGGCTGCAAAGTGGGGGGAGCATGCGCATTTGATTCAGATGCCATTCGTCCGCATGAAACTTTTGAAATAATGGGTCTTCCCCCCTCGGAACATATCCTTATCATTGCACACGCCACCCCATCATGCGGGGTATGTTCGAAGTTGGCATCCCTCTCGCGACCTTATCCATCCGACTTTCAAGGGGTCATTGAGAAGGTAAATGGATGTGGGATTCTTTGGGTAAGGACCATTTTCCCGCAAAACCCCTTGACTCTCAAAAATGGTAAATTATTATAAAAAAGAGGCTCTCAGGATTTGCAGGATAACAAATTGAGATTGCCCCATTTCCATCCAAGAAGGGGAATCAGTAATATTTTGATTATGGGAACCCACCGGGTTCAAATCAAGACATATGTCTGGATCTGAACACGAGCAGATAGCAAGGCTTCGAGCCTTTCTGAATCAACAGGTGATTGGACAAGAGGGTCTTACCCTCAGGCTTTTGATTGCCTTAATGGCTGACGGACACCTTCTCGTTGAAGGTGCGCCAGGTTTAGCCAAAACTACCGCTATTAAAACGTTAGCCTCCGGGATTGAGGCTGATTTTCACCGGATTCAGTTTACCCCGGATTTACTCCCCGCTGATATTACCGGGACCGACATTTATCGTCCCCACGACGGCTCTTTTCGCTTTCAACCGGGACCGATTTTTCACAATCTTGTCCTGGCCGATGAAATCAATCGGGCCCCTGCTAAGGTGCAGGCCGCCCTATTAGAGGCCATGGGAGAACATCAAGTGACGATCGGGCGAACCAGTTATCCCTTGCCCGAGTTGTTTTTAGTCATGGCCACCCAAAACCCCATTGAGCAGGAAGGAACGTATCCTTTGCCTGAAGCGCAATTGGATCGTTTCTTACTCTATGTCCGGGTGCAATACCCCGATGTGGAAGGAGAGCGGAAGATTGTCGAACTTGTTCGTCGAAAAGCCAAGGCAATTCCTGGGGAGGTAACGACAGCCCCCACGCCCGTTCCTCAAAAGGTGATTGTGGCGGCTCGACGACAGATGTGGGATATATATGTTGCGCCCGCACTCGAAGAATATATCGTCCAATTAGTCATGGCCACACGTGAGCCTGGACCCTATAGCTCCAAGCTGAAGCGATGGATCCGGTTTGGAGCCAGCCCTCGGGCAACCATTGGAATGGAGCGGTGTGCCAGGGCGCATGCCTGGCTGGAAGGACGCGATTATGTCTCCCCGGAAGACATACAAGCCGTGGCCCATGATGTGTTGCGCCACCGGGTCTTACTGACCTTTGAAGCGGAAGCGGAGGGGATCAGGACCGATCAGGTGATCTCAGAAATTCTAAATCATGTGGCCGTTCCGTAAACAGACAACCCCACCAGAATTCCGGCTGAACCGTTCTGCAGGATTTCAGGGAGTAGAAGTTCGGCTTGCCGATCTCATCAACATGCGTCACCAGACAGGGGTATTGGGAATCAAGACCCGGAAGCGGGTTCATACCCTTTTGGCTGGCGGAGAGCGATCTCCGTTTAAAGGCAGAGGCATGGATTTTGAGGAATCTCGCCGCTATCAACCGGGTGATGATGTGCGCCTCATGGATTGGCGGGTGATGGCGCGAACTCATGAACCCTACCTCAAGGTGTTTCGCGAAGAACGGGAGCGACCTGTCTTCATCGTAGTGGATAATAGAAAGGGAATGCGATTCGGGACCAAGGTGGCCTTTAAGTCGGTCATTGCAGCCCATGCGGCGGCATTACTGGGATGGGCATCTCAAGAGCGAGGAGATCGGGTTGGGGGGGTGGTTTTTTCAGATGTGGACCATGTGGAACTCCGACCCAGGGGAGGAAGAACCGGAGTGCTACAACTTCTCAATATCCTGGCTCAAGATAGTGCCCACCCGTCACAGATGATTGAGCGCCAAAGTCCCATTACCTCACCTTTTCAGTTGGCTTTAAATCGAGTCCAGGCAACTGCGAAGCCCGGAAGCCTCATTTTTCTCTTAAGTGATTTTCGCGATTGGGACCATCAGGCCAAACAGACCCTCATCCGATTGGGCGGGCATCAGGATGTGGTGGCGATCTTCATGTATGACCAATTGGAACAAGAGCCCCCACCTGCCGGCCAATATCCTGTGACGGACGGTACACGCATGGGAATATTGAATACAGGATCTGCCAACACAATCCAATCCTATTCAGCGTGCTTTAGGGATCGTTATGAAGATGTCCGAACTCTGTGTCTGACCCGTGGAATCGGATTCATTCCATTGGGAACCCACGACGATATTCTTTTCCAATTGCGGGGTGGGTTACAGGATCTTGGACATCGCCGAAGCGCCCATCACAGTATGGCATGACGGGAATGGGCTAACATGCCGACAGCAAATTCTCCCTTACAAGAGCTCCGGGATGTGCATCTGCCACCTCCGATTTCTCTGTGGCCTCCGGCTCCAGGTTGGTGGATCACCTTCGGTTTGGTCATGATGGGAGTCATGCTGTGCCTGTGGATTCTGAGGAAACGACGTCGGAAACAGTCGTGTCGACTTGCGATGCATGAACTGAGTGCGATCAAACAGCACTATGATACCCATCGAGATGATCAATGGCTGATTCAACGCCTTTCAGTCATGATCCGTCGCTATGCCATAGCCACCTTCCCTCGAACTGAGGTCGCAGGGCTAGTTGGAATCTCCTGGTTGCAGTTTTTGGACCGGTCGGGTCGAACCAATCAATTCACTGACGGAGTTGGGCATCTGTTAAGTTCAGGGCCCTACCAACAGCAGGCGGCCGTGTCGGCTGCCGAACTGGTGCCATTGGTCGAACAATG
The DNA here is from genome assembly GCA_049289415.1 of Nitrospirales bacterium. Taxonomy (GTDB): domain Bacteria; phylum Nitrospirota; class Nitrospiria; order Nitrospirales; family UBA8639; genus Nitrospira_E. Next base: position 698 of record JBATLR010000362.1, on the reverse strand, counting down.
GATTCAGCAGGTGACTCCACCCACAGGGAAGGGCACGGCATGATGACGTTGGCCTGGCCGTGGGTGTTGGCGCTTATTCTGTGTCCCTGGCTGGTGCGTCGTTGGGCAACCCCTGTCTCCAATTCATCCGGCCGGGCTATGAAGGTACCGCATTTCGAAGACATTATGGCCCTTCAGTCCAACCAGGTGATTGGGCCGACTCGTTCAAGGCATTCAACACTGTTTTGGGCGGGGATATTCATCTGGGCCGCTCTGCTTCTTGCGGCTGCCCGTCCACAGTGGAGTGGCGAACCTGTTGGATTGCCAACCAGTGGACGTGATCTGATGTTGGCCGTCGATGTCTCCGGCAGCATGCAGATTCCGGATTTTTCTGTAAAAGGACAGGAAGTCACCCGCTTGGAGGTGGTGAAAGCCGCAGCCGGGGAGTTCATCGCTGGCCGAACTGGCGATCGTATAGGGTTGATTGTATTTGGTTCCCAGGCCTACGTGCAGACCCCTTTGACATTTGATCGGGATACGGTCAAGGCCATGTTGACGGAAACAGAAATTGGTTTGGCGGGACAGGAAACCGCCATTGGCGATGCGATCGGTCTTGCTGTGAAACGGCTCAAAGAACAACCCGCGGGAAGCCGGGTATTAGTGCTATTAACTGATGGGGCCAATACCGCGGGAGAAGTGTCGCCCACACAAGCGGCGGC
>JBATLR010000361.1:0-7244 GCA_049289415.1 Nitrospirales bacterium | reverse complement strand
GAGCAGGTTGTTGGCATTGTTGACAATGTTGAGCGTCAGTCTTGTAATTGAGTTATCGTTGTCGTCTTAGCATGCTGCGATGTTTACTCTCTTTGATGTGACCGTTCGTCAATACGATGTGAGGGTATATCTGATATTTGCATTCATTATTGAGGAACCCCGACCCAGGACAGCCAGGTTTTGATGATCTGCCAGAAATGTTGGTGTTTTCGCTAGGTGAGACGAATGCCTTGGTGGGCGAGAATCTTCGGGACCAGTGCGAAAGGGTGGTACACGTGTTCCCAGGATTCTCCGCGTTGTTCAATCAACGATTCGTGAATGGGACCTAACCACTGGTCGGCTTTTCGAAGGTATTCGATTTTATCTGGATTAATTCCCATAATCCGGCAACAGGTGGCATCGACGGCCGGAAGATTCCTCCCCATAACCAGGACTCCGGCTTGAATGGGAGTGCCCATAATCGGACCATCCCCTTCCATTCCGGTTATACCGTCGACAATGGCGAAATGAGGCTTGAGGGTCGCGTTGATATCCAAAATGGATTGCGGGATTCCAGCCTGGTGTAACACATTCTTTGGCCATCCGTAATAATTTCCGGGCATCACGCCAAAAAAATTTTTCATGGACAGGGTCGCTCCAGCCCAATGGTGTGTTTTCATCTTGGCCAGGGAGACAATCCAATCGACTTCCTTGACTATTCGAGGAAGGGTCAATGAGGCCAGCATTGTCTGACCTCCCAGGTTAGGCATGACTACCCCTTCCATTGTATTCAGGTCTAGAAAGGGGATGCGATCTTCGTACAGCACATCTGCCAAGCCGGATTCCTCCAAGACTAAAAGAGTATCGTGGCGATGTCCTGGCCCTTCAGCCACGACGACAGACGCCGCACCCAGGGAAAGGAACGCCTCGACGGCTCCTCGAACGACCAGGGGATGGGTATTGATATGTGATAACGATTGATGTGGCTCAACCAAATTAGGTTTTAACAAAATGTGTTTCCCTTTGATCTCTAATGGGGTAACTCCCAATGCTTGGAATCCTTGGCGAATGAGTTTCGCAAAGTCAGCCTCATATGTTTGTGCTTGACCAATGAAGGTCTGCGCGGTCAAACGTGGGCCCATAAGCCAATGAAGGAGGGAGAATCCTGAGACCGCCAATCCCCCTCCGAGCAAACAAGCCTGCAGGAATTGTCTTCTTGTAAGCCTAAGTTGATCCGTTTGCATGGGAGCGGTGGTCATGGCAGGCGACATTTTCTTTATTGGTGGTGGGTAAACGACGAGGGTATTTGTGGTAGTGATGCTGGGAATAATGAATCCAGTCCTTGTTCGGCTTTCGCACCGCATAAAAGCAATGCCAGAGAGGGAAGGGCATAGGGTCCGTATCGCTCTTGACGTTGAAAGCAGGCTGAGACCAATTCCTCGGTATTGGTGGGTTTTAATCCCCATGCACCGAGCCCCAGAAGTGTCCAGCCGAGTGAGATGGGAGTCCGAAGCTGAGGAAGCTCGTGAGAGACATATTGGAGGCTTCGTTCAATTGTGTGAAAAGGGGTGTTTCCAGCTAACGCCTGCAAGGCAATGGCCGTGCACGCTGGGAGGGGACGCAGTTCCCGGTTGAAGACTGTGGTACTTCCGTAATTCCATCCACCGCTGGGCAATTGACGATTGATAAGCATCTGTTGTCCGGCTATGGCACGAGGGTGAGTGCTCAACCCCACCTTGTGCAACGCCATGAGGGCGAGTGCCGTGGGCACGACCCAGCTATGGGTGTCAGCAATCCATGGCCAGCCCAGGATGGACGTGTCGTGGCCAATAATTGAAGGATCCGGGTTTGAAAAATGTTGTCCCGTAAACCCTATCAGATAGTCCACAGCCAGGGATTGCGCTTCTTGATACTGGGAGACTCCTTCCCAAGCGAAGATGGCGAGAGGTGTTGGCCAAGATGCTTCTGGGTGTGAGGGGGAGATGCTCACGCGCCCGTCGTTCGCCTGTTGGGAAGCTAAATACGCTCTTCCCCGGTTACAGCTTTCATGATTGAAGGCATAGGAAGACAGTGCCAAAACAGCCCAAGCGGTCGCATCGGGTCCGGACTTTTCTCCCGAGTGATATGGAAATCCTCCATTTGGTTGTTGTCCGGATTGGAGAAGCTCAAGAAAATGATGAAATGGATTTTGAATCATAAGAGAAAAGGGTAGCTTCCTATGCCATTCAGTAAGGATGCGGTTTCCCATGTTGTTCGGTTTAAACAGGAAGAACCTTAAAATTCCCAGTCCTTGCGAATTTCTTTTCTCCGCTTGAGGGTTTGCGCAGATTCTCTAGAGAGATTATGGTATTCGCTTTTTTTTCTGAGCCTCTTAAGCGGATTCTAGCTGAGAATTGAGGAAATGCTGGACGGTATGACGACAAGCTCCCTCCATGGTGGATAAGGGGAATTGCAGGTTCATTGCATTTTATTCGCTGCAAGGCGCAGCCTTTTGACAATACCTCTCTGGAAATTTGGAAGATTTTTTAAAAAATATCCTCGGTGATCAACAAAGTCAGTCAACCCATCCTACTGTGAACCAATGTGAAAGATATTCTCCAAAAATTTTCGGCAAGTTTTTCCTATGGAGGTCGATAATGAAGCATGAAAACGAAGAGCCACAGAATTCGAAATGGAAAATTTTCCTGGGTCTACGAGCATTTATTCATGACCATGAAACATGGATTCGGTCGGGTGCCCCTTCCCGATAAGGGCGAACACGTCGAAAGGCGTGGGCGCAAAACCACGGGTCAGGGTTGGTCCCTGATAGCCGGGTTGCCGAAGGCACGGAGAGCCAAGGGGCAACGTTTGCGTCAGAATTTTCCGGGCAGTCTGGCGTAACGAAAGTATTTACCTTCGCCCGTTAAGGAGATGCGCTATGGTTAACCAAGTTATGCGTTTCGTGAATGATGATGAGGGAGCCACCGCTATTGAGTACGGTTTGTTAGCCGCTTTGATTGCCGCAGTGATCGTCACGGCCGTGACCGCTGTAGGGACTTCTCTCAGCGGTACGTTCAACCAAATTGCAGGAAACGTAGCGGCGAGCTAAGAGAAACCTTCAATGGTACGGGGAAGTCCCGCCTGATACAGGGTATCGGGCGGGACTCCGGCGGAATGTGAAGCGTGAAGTCAAGAGTTGTGTTGATAAATAAAAGCGGGGAAGTTCAGATAAAATGATAGAGGAGGCCAGCATCATGCAGACAATACTCCTGAATCCCTATCACCACTGGTTAAAGCATTTTCTTCAGGATGAGGAGGGCGCGACAGCTATTGAATACGGCCTAATGGCCGCACTTATTGGGGCCACGGTGTTAACGGCTCAGGCTGCCTTGGGAAACGCGGTCAATGCGATGTATGTGGATGCCATGGGGATCATCAACGGAGCGTTGGGGAGCTAAATTGATACTTGTCATGCCTCCCGTGAGCGAGGTTGATGGAATTTCTATCGGAAAGTTTCTCACTCACACTGTTCACCGACCTACCTATACACCTTGTCGTCCTCGCTGGGGGCTAAGTTATTTAAGAATACTACGATGCCTGTGAGAGACAGTCAGCAGTGCTCTCGGGGCCTGCGTTTTCCCAACATTTAAGTTGTTCAACTCTTTGTAGATCCCTTAACAATGGCTGTTACGGGATCCGATCGCTTTTGAACTGCCTGTTAGTGCAATTGGGAGACACGGTCTGATCGTTACTTCAAAACCATTTAGCCTGATGAGACAAAGTGTTATGAAAACACGTCCAAGTCAACGGGTTCCCAGTTTAAGACAATCCGAGCGCGGCTCGACGGCGGTAGAGTTTGCCCTCATTCTACCGATTCTTGCGTCACTTGCATTTGGAGCGATCGATTTTGGGCGCATGTTGTGGTTTAAGGAAGTTCTGGTAAATGCGACCCGCGTGGGAGCACGCCAGGGGACATTATTTGCTTCGGGCAATGGCCAGGCAGAAATTGAAGCAGCCATCACGGCTTCTCTTGCTGCGGGAGGGGTGGATCCATCAGGGCTCTCGGTGGTGGCCAATGGGGTTGGAAGCCCACAGGGACAGCCGTTAAATGTGGTGTCTACCATCCCCTGGAATTATTTTGTCATCGATAAACTCATTCCTGCGATTTCAACTCCTACCCTACAAGCCTCTGTGACCATGATGATGGAATAAGACGAGGGGGAAATGTCCTGTTCAAATCTTCAATGTGACGGAGAATCAAATATGTGGAAAAAACAACGATTGTCCATTGTCTCACCGCTCTTGAACCAACGGGGCGTCGCCGCAATCAATGGGGCGTTTATGGCGGTCGCAATGGGTATCATGGCTGGCGTGACGATTGATGTCGGACATGCCTTGCTCACACAAAATGAATTGCACAATGCCTCGGATGCCGCCGCGCTGGCCGCTGCGAGACAATTGGGTGTGACTTATCTTACCTTGCCCATCGCTGAGCAACAGGACATGGGGCGGGCACTCACTGGCAATGAAGAATCACAAGTAACTGCTCAGGCGACAGCTGCGACATTTGCCAACAGTGCTTCAGATGTCAGTAACTTGTCTCTTTCGCAGGGAGATGTTGAATTTGGCATATGGGATTTCAATGCGCAGACGTTCAACCCAACGGTGAACCGGCCGAATGCCATTCGCGCGACTGTCCGACGTGATGGTGCGGCAAATGGTGCGATACCGACATTTTTTGCCGGTATGCTGGGTGTGAGTACCATGAATATTTCGACCAGTTCCATTGCCGCGTTGGGGACTTCAGGAGGACCTGTCCCACCGGGAGTGGCCGATGTGCCGTTTGCAATTTCCACTAACTGGTTCAACGGAGTTGCCAACTGCGATGGGGGTATCCAATTTTCTCCGACTGGGCCGAATGGCTGTGCGGGATGGCACGTTTTTGATCAGAACCCGGCTAATGCGAATACACTCCGTAATACTATTGATGGGTTAAATGATGGAAGTTATCAAAGTCCAGGGATTATACCGGGGCAGACTCAATTTACGTTTACCGGCGGAGAAGTGGCTTCCGCCTTTCCCAATCTGATCGATCTCTGGGATGCGAAGAAACAATGGAGTAATGATGCTGGACGGTATGAATGGGATATCAATCTACCCGTATATCAAGATGGAGCCTCTTGCAGTAATCCCAGTGGTTCTATCACCATCGTGGGATATGCTAAGGCGGTGGTGACAAACGTCAAAAAAAAGGATATTCAAGCGGAAGTGAAATGCGACGGTTTTTTTGATGGAACGCCCAATCCCAATCAGGCCGGTGGGGGGGCTGGGTCGCTTCAGCCCTTATCGGTTTATCCAAGATTAGTGTCGTAATGATGGGTGAGCTGACGGGAGCCTGAGAGGGGCTCCCAGGTACTTTTGTCCACGTGACCGGAGGAGTCAAGACCGGCCCACGAGGACTTGTTTATGGTCCCTCTCTCAATGATTCACAAGAGTCAATTCGTGAGTCTCCGCATGTATGCCACATGCGCATCCTTCCTGAGAAATCTTCTGACGGAGAACTCATTGTCGTTGAGTTGCTGGTCTCGAGCCAATTTTAACGGCAATGTCTCTGTCCTTCCCTCTCGGCCTCTCTATTCCGGCTAACCGTTGCCTGGAATCTGTCCTTCCCTCATTCCCGCTTAGGTGGGAATCCATACTCGAAGAATCGATGAATCCCTTTTGCCGCATTCTTGCCCAGTAAAAAATGAAAGTGGAGAGAAAGAATTCAGAGCGTGACTCTTTCCAAGCCAATTCCTGATACCTCGCTTAATACTCATCACTCTGTGCCGTCATTTCCCGACATTGTTAATCGGGCATTCATCCGCTCCCGTCAGCCACGACATTTGTGATCGGGAGTCAATCTTACCCCGCTTCTGATGGATCCTCGCTAACCACAGGCGGAAATAATGGAGAGTGGTGGCGGGTGATGAGAGGAAGGCGCTCGTTTGACGGAGGGAAAAGTGCTTCTTACTGAGTGACCGTGGGGATGAGGCGAAGGAGCGCGCGGAGCTTATGGAGAAAAAAATGGATTCTCAAGGATCAATGTCGAGCATGCTTATGAAAGGGCTCGGCTGATTCACACACAATGAGAGCGTGTCAAAAATTCACGACATGGTTGTTCAAATGCCTTCCCCTCCGTTCAACACAAAAGGAAATGCCTGAGTTCCATGTCCCAGATACTCTCGGGGGAAATGGCGGACATGCAATGACGTATACAGGTTCGGCATGACCAAGTCATTCTGTATGGCGGCCTCGTGTGAGGGCCTCAATGAGGCCTTACGTGTTCGTTCAATGCCTGAAAGAGGAAAGCAAAGTTTTAATAAATGAAATTCAACGCTTCTAGGCTTCATGAATACTTTTCGGGCGCAAACCTTAAGAAAGTCAGGCAACCGACCGAAACAGGAACTGTTTGTGTAATCGTGGTTCCTTCTGACATGAATGAAAAGCGGCATCTCCCGTCCATGAGTCAATCGTCTCGTTACAGTAGATGACCTGATAGAAAGCCTAATTTAGGGTTCATTGATTATGGGGACATTTCTTCCATTATTTGGATTAGCGATAGGGCTAGTGGTGGCAGCGGTCATTGATGTTCGGGAAGGGCGGATTCCCAATTGGCTGACGGGTTCCTTAGCAGTCTTTGGAATTGGAGTGAATAGCCTGGAGTATGGTTGGGACGGATTCCTGTTTAGTCTCGGAGGTCTGATCATGGGGTTGGTTTGCTTGATATTTTTTTACCTTAAAGGGGGGATGGGCGCCGGAGACGTGAAATTGCTTGGAGCCATTGGAACAATCTTGGGTCCGGGTCAGGTAGTCTTTGCGTTTGCGTTTGCAGCCATGTTGGGTGGGCTGTATAGTCTGGCCCTGTTGTCCAATCAGGGTGGCATGCGTCATGCCTGGGATCGAATGTTTCTCCTTCTGGCAACTCTGAAAGTGACCAGGACTATTCCGGTTTCTGGTGCACAAATTCCCACCGAACCTAAGTTACGGTATGCCCTGGTGTTAGGGCTGGGAACCGTGATCGCCAAAACGTTGTTTTATTATGATGTGTTGTAACTCGCGTTCGCTTAGGACTGCGAGTTGAAAATGAGCAATCGGAGAAGATTCTTCTTGTTGTCTATTAAGAATGGCATTTGCCATCCGATATGCAGAGGTAGAGAAGTTGAAACCTCAGGATTGATAGGCATGAATGGCAATTTCGGTTTAGATTTGGTGAAGAAGGGGGAGGAAGTCTCATGGGACAAAAA
>JBATLR010000360.1:0-6594 GCA_049289415.1 Nitrospirales bacterium | reverse complement strand
TTGAGGGTGTTTCGGAATCGTTTGGCGTCACCCCGCTGAAAGGACCCGGTAGCCAGGACAAGGGATTCGGCGATTTCTTGAAGAATGCGGTGGAGTCGGTCAATACAATGCAATATGAGGCCATGCGATTGGAAGATGCCGTCGCCAAGGGAGAAAATGTCAACATTCATCAAGCGGTCATTGCCGGTGAAAAAGCCGGCTTATCGTTCAAACTCTTGATGCAGGTCAGAAATAAGGTGATTGATGCGTATCAGGAAGTTATGCGGATGCAAGTGTAACTCATGGTTGCGTTGACACACGCTGAAGCCGACCATGGCGGAGGCCCGAATGAGAGAGAGCCGGCACCGGTCACATCACGTACGAGTCATCGGTGTAAGAATGATGCCCACATTTCTTCAATCGTGAGCGTTGAACAAAACCCGTTAATCCTATGGACAGTCTTCTTAGTAATTTTCAAGCCTTAACCTTAACGCAACGGATCGGTGTGGTCGTCGTCCTGGCCTTAGCCCTGGCGACCATTCCGATGTTGATGATGGTCGGAAGGGCCCCTGAATTGGTGGTGTTGTTTTCTCAGCTCAATCCCGACGATACGCGGGCGATTATCCAAGAACTTGGCAAGCAAGGCGCCGTCTATGAGGTGGGTGAAGGCGGGAATACAATTAAAGTTCCCGCCGAACGGGTGCATGAATTACGACTCCAGCTGGCCTCGTTAGGACTTCCTGAATCGGCTGGAGTGGGATTTGAAATATTCGATCGAACCGGGTTGGGCGTGACGCCTTTTACGCAACAAATGAATTACCGGCGAGCGCTTCAAGGAGAACTGGCTCGGACCATTGGTCAATTATCTCAAGTTGAGCGGGTACGCGTGCATCTGGTGATGCCCGAGAAGCGTCTGTTCGCGACGGAACAAAAACCAGCCCAGGCTGCGGTCGTCTTGACGCTCAAGCGTGGGGCTCCTCTTGGTGGCACGCAGGTTCAGGGGATCGTGCATTTAGTGGCCAGTAGCGTCGAAGGATTAGAGCCCGGCCAGGTGACGGTCGTGGACAATCATGGTCAGGTGCTCAGTCAAAACTCTGCGGATAGTGACGCCCAACTGACGGCTTCTCAAATTGAAACTCAACGACGGGTCGAACGGGATTTGGAACAACGGGTTCAGACAATGTTGGACCAGGTCTTGGGCCGGGACAAGTCTGTGATTCGGGTCACCGCGCCATTGGAGTTTCGCCAAGTCGAAATCACCGAAGAAAGCTTTGACCCTAATAGCCAGGTGGTACGAAGCGAAAACCGGAGTCAGGAGAAGGTGCTGGAATCCGGTTCGACCCACGGGGGACCGGGTGTTCCTGGTGTGAGGAGCAATGTGCCCAGCGAGCTCAAGGCAGGAAACGGAACAGAGCAAAAAGAAGCCAAACGAAAAAATGAAACATTGAATTATGAAGTCAATCGTAAAGTGAGCAAAATCATTGAACCCACCGGCGCCATTAAGCGGTTAAGCGTGGCGGTCTTAGTGGATGGGACCTATGAAGCGGCTCAGGGCGCTGAGGGACAGGCGACTGGGAATACCTCCGAACAGAAATATGTGCCACGGCCTGAACAGGAAATCCAGAATCTGGTCCAAATTGTGAAAAAAGCGGTCGGATTCTCCGAAGAACGTGGCGATCAAATCGAAGTCATCAACGTGCCATTTGAATCTCCCGCCATCCTTGAAGGTGAGGAGAGTCTGACCGCAGGTGTGCAATCGTTCCTGGCCACCTGGGGTGGATTTTTGAAGCCCATTCTCTTTTTCTTCCTGGGAGTGATGGTGTTGTGGTTTGTGGTTCGACCGATGGCGCTGAATCTCACCAAGCCCACCGCGACAGCGGTGGTCCTGCCACAGAAAGGATTGCCGGCCACGGTGACCGAGTATGAAGCCGAAATTTCCGAAACTCCCCAGGAGCAAGCCATTAAGCTGGCCGCAGATAATCCGGCTTCCGCTGCGCAAGTGATTCGAACCTGGATTAAAGAAGAACAAGGAGAAAAGGTTTAATCCGTGAATAGCCAGTTGTCCGGATATGAAAAGGCGGCGATTTTGCTGCTCGCGATCGGGGAAAGTGCCGCGGTGGAAGTCTTGAAAGTGCTCGATCAAAAGGACATCCGGACAATCGGTGCGTATTTGGGGGCGTTGGTCAATGTCGGGCAGGACGAACATCGAATGGTGTTAAAAGAATTCCGGGAATTGGCCGGAACTTCCGGTCTGTCGGTGGAAGGCAAAACCTATCTCTCAAAAATTCTCAATGCGGCGCTGGGAAAGGATAAGGCCCGTCGAATTCTGAGTTCCCTGAACACGTCAGAGAATGCCGGATTTGAAACCTTAAAATCCCTCGATGCGGCATCGATTGCGAACTTATTGGCCATTGAACATCCTCAAACCGGCGCCTTGATTCTAGCCAATTTAGAATCCGATCATGCGGCTCAGATTTTGTCATTGCTCCCCGCAAATAAACGGGATGCCATCGTCTACCGGTTGGCTACGACAGAAGAAGTCTCGCCCAATATGTTGGACGAATTGAATGCCGTGCTTCAGGAGGAATTGCGTATGGGTTCTTCCAAAAATGCGGTGGCGATAGGTGGGACTGGACTGGTGGCCGAAATCCTGAATTCTGTGAAACGCAATGTGGAAGGGGAAATCCTGACCTCACTGGAAAGCAAAAATCCGGAGATCGCCGAAGAAATCCGTGGGAAGATGTTTGTGTTTGAAGATCTGGAAAATGTCGATGATCGCGGGATGCAGGAAGTGTTGCGGGAAGTCAGCAAAGAAGAATTACTGCTGGCGCTGAAGCCGATCGATGGCCCGCTCCGGGAAAAATTCTTCAGGAATATGTCAAGTCGAGCGGCGGAATCCCTCAAGGAAGATATGGAGACTCGAGGCCCGGTCAAGCTGAGTGATGTGGAAGCCGCCCAGCAGAACATTATTAAAACCGTTCAGCGTCTGGCCGGTGAAGGCCGCGTAGCTTTGGGAGGAAAGGGTGAGGAGCAAATGGTCTAAGGTGCGCCCGCTTATGGAACAGGATGACACAGTCAAACGTTTTCAGATGGTGGAATTAGTCCACAAAAGTGCGAAGCAGCGCGCTGTGGAGGCCCAACCTCATGATTGCAGGGAACTCCAACAAGCGGCGTTTGAGCAGGGACGCCAGGCCGGGATCGCCGAGGGGCGTGCCCAGTGTCAAGCCCAAGTGGAGGAGGAGGTCAAAAAGGCGCTTCGATTAGCCAATCAGATTGGTCGGGCTCGGGTGATCGCGTTAGAAGAACATGAACGGGATATTGTGGAGGTCGCGCTGGCGATTAGCAAAAAAATCCTGTTACGGGAATGTGAGATCGATAAAGAACTCGTGGTTCGACAAGTGCGTCAGGTTCTTGGACTGCTTCCCGACAAAACCTTAGTGACGCTGAAAGTCCATCCGCAAGACTTCAAGATCTTAGAGCCCCTTCAACACACATTACGACCGGAGTGGGCCGATGGCGATCATCTGGCGCTTGAAGCCTTTGATGACGTGGACCCGGGTGGCTGCCTGGTTGAACAGGCCGGCCTCCTGTTCGATGCCAGGCTGACTCAACAACTGGCACTTGTAGCCAGCGAATTCGGATTGGAAGCACCCCGTTCATGAGCCTCGCCACGATTCAACAGCGTTTGGACGACATTGCTCCTGTGACGATTACCGGGCGCGTCGTCAAAGCCGTAGGGCTGACTCTGGAAGGCACCGGCTTGGGGGCTTCGGTCGGCCAGCGATGCCATATCTTCAGCACACGAGGGCAGTCGATGGTGGAGGGAGAAGTCATCGGGTTTCGGGAGCAACGTGTGGTGGTCATGCCGTTTGGGGCTGTACGCGGCATCGCCGCCGGAAATCTCATTCGCTACGATCCGACCTCTCCACGATTATTGGTCGGGCCTCAAATGTTGGGCCGAGTCGTGGATGGACTCGGGCAGCCGTTGGATGAAAAAGGGCCGCTGTCCCGTAGCCGCCGCTATGCCCTCTATGCGCCCGCTCCGGCGCCCATGCTCCGGGAGCGCATTACCACACCCATGGATTTGGGCGTACGAGCCATCAATGCCCTGCTGACCTGCGGGGTCGGGCAAAAACTCGGGATTTTTGCCGGAAGCGGAGTCGGGAAAAGTGTCTTGATGGGAACAATGTGCCGGCACACGTCTGCGGATGTGAATGTGATCGCGCTGGTGGGTGAGCGAGGGCGGGAAGTCAGGGAATTTCTGGAACGGGATTTGGGCCGGGAAGGGCTCCGTCGTTCGGTGGTGGTGGTGGCCACCTCCGATCAATCGCCGTTAGTGCGGGTTCGGGCGGCGTTTGTGGCTACCGCCATTGCCGAGTTTTTTCGGGATCAGGGCAATCAGGTTCTGCTCCTGGTTGATTCCCTAACCCGGTTGGCCCATGCGCAACGGGAGGTGGGGCTGGCTGCCGGTGAACCGCCAACGACCAAAGGGTATCCGCCATCTGTCTTTACGCTCTTTCCTCAGATCTTAGAGCGGGTGGGGCCGGTGGGCACGGGATCAATAACCGGTCTGTATACGGTGCTTGTTGATGGTGACGATTTAAACGATCCCATTGCCGATTCCATCCGGTCCATTTTAGACGGACATATTGTGTTGACCAGGCGGTTGGCGATGCAAGGACACTTTCCCGCGATCGATGTCCTGCAAAGCGTGAGTCGGGTGATGTCGGATATCGCGTCCAACGCCCATCAGGATGCTGCCAGATTTCTGGTGCAGATGATGGCCGAATACCGGAATGCGGAAGACCTCATCAATTTAGGGGCGTATCAATTAGGGACGAATCCTCGACTCGATGCGGCCATTCACATGAAAGGACCGATCGATGCCTTTCTCAAGCAAACACGCGAGGAAGGGGTGGGAATCCCGGAAAGTTGCCAGGGTCTCGAATCGTTGGCACAACAGGGCCGGCGTCTTCTTGAGAGAAAGGGAAAAACCGTATGAATTGGACGACATTACTCCGATTTCGAAAGCAAGTGGAAGACCTTGCCCGCGAAGAAGTGGTCTTGGCGGAGTGGGGAAAAAGTCAGATCGTCTCGAAACGGGATGACCTTATGCTGGAAATGGAAGTGGTGGCCACTGAATTGGACCAACGGATACGAGAGGGTATCGACAATATGATTGCTGAGCAACGCTATCAGTGGTTGGATCAAATCAGTACGGCCATCGAACACCAAAGCCAACAGATTCAGATTGCGGAAGCCAAGCTGGTTGATTTACGGACCACATTAAAAAAGGCCCATCATGCCAGACGTGTGGTGGAGTTGGTGATCGCCAAGAAGGAGGAAGAGGTCATGCAAAAAGTCGCCACACAGGAACAACAGATACAGGAAGATGTGACGGCTCATGCGTATGCCACTTCTCAGCTTGAAGAAATGATCCAATAGGGAATGGAAATATGTCAAAAAAAATGTCTGTTCAGCCTATGCATGATCTTGACCATCAACCCAACAATGGAGCGTTCAATATGGCTCGGGGTGGGAGCCCGCCGAGGATCGAAAGGAGTGAGGGGAGGTCAGGAGAAACGAGTCATCTTTTGCTTTCACGCTATACGTCTCACACCTCCGGTTTTCCATTTCACGCCTCACAGACCCAGGAATCCGGCTGGCGGCAATTTTCAACACTCCTGAGTAGAACAATGTTGCCTAGTCGATCACTCATTGTGTGGTGGGTGTTGGCCATGATCTTGTGGGCCACCACGGTCGGGTCCGTTCAAGAAAACCCGGAGGCGGGAACAACGGATTCATTTGAAAATCAAGCAGTTGAAAACGGATTGAATGAGGAAGCGCCCAGTGCGGAAATCACATTATTGGAACAACTGCAAGCGCGTCTCAAAGAGGTGGAAGAGAGGGAACGTGGTTTGCAACAACGTGAAGAACGGCTCTTGGCACTCCAGCAGGATTTAGAGGCGCTGGCTGCACGACAAACCAAAGAGGGTAAACGGTTGGTGGGGGAGGCCTCTTCCCTCGCAGAAGAACAACGTCGATATGTGGAACAGGATCCGGCGTTAATTCATTTAATTAAAATCTATGAATCCATGGATCCAGAAGAAGCCGCGTTGCGAATCGCAGAAATGAGGGAAGGGTTAGCCTTGGATATTTTGGCTGCCATCAAAGACAAAAAAGCCGCCGGCGTGTTAGCGGGCGTCGAACCGGTCAAAGCGGCCAGATTGTCAGAAGGCCTCAGGCGATATCGAGACATTAAACTGAATCAACGCAAGAACTCCAAGATGCAGAATTAAACCATGATCAATGCCGTGCCATTCCTTTTTGGACCTCTGGAAAGTCCCCCACACGTGACCGGTCAGGCTGGTGGAGTGGGGCTGGATCAGGGGAAGACTCCGGAGAACCCTTCCAATAATTCGTTCACCAAAATTTTTCGTAACCAGACGGTCGCGGGCTCTTTACTGAACAGTGTATCCACGACGAGGTCAGGGGAGGATGGAGGACGAGGGTTGAACCTTGATTGGCTTGTCGGCACTCAGGCTGTATCGGGTGACACCCTCCCGTCCCTGTATCTGGCGAGTCTTTTGGAGAACAATGGGCAAGGGGTACCTG
>JBATLR010000359.1:0-13367 GCA_049289415.1 Nitrospirales bacterium | reverse complement strand
CAGTGGTAAAGGTATAGGCGCGGTCGATATAGACGGTGCCCCCGGCTTGGAGGCCGGTAGCGGGCACCACATATGATTGCCCACTGGCGACGGTCAGGTTCGAAATGGTTAAGGGGGAGGGTGGCGGCAGACTTTTCTGAATAGCCACGGTGTCGGTGATGGCGCCGCCTGCCCGCAAATTCCGAAACGTGAGGCTGCTGCCCGTGATATCCAAGAGCACCGACCCATAGGCCAGGTCAAGCACCGCCATGACCGGATGTACGGGATGATTGGAATCAAGGCCATGGCCGCCGTGGCCCGCGACGACATACACCGTCCCGTCATGGGAAACACCCCCAGCACTTTTTTGATACGCTCCCGTACCAGAGGGATTCCCATTTCCGGCATCCAGAATATGGCCATCGGCCAGAAGCGTATTGAATGAGGGGGTGGCAAAGTTGGGTGCCGTGCCATAGCCGTAGGCCCCATCCAGGAGGTAGGACCGCTCATAGGCATGAGAATGTCCCGCAAGGACCAAATCCACCCCACCGGCCTCCAAAATGGGTAGAATCGTTTCCCGCATGTCGACTAGACGTCCCCCGGAGTCGGCGGCATTGTCGGAGTCGTGGCCTTTCGAATAGGGCGGATGATGCCAGAAGGCGATCACCCACTCTTGCCCCGTCGAAGCCAGATCATTTTGTAACCAGGTCACCATCGGCGAGCCCGGGGCCCGGCTACTGTCCATGGAATCCAGCACAATAAAATGCACATTGGCATAATCAAAGGCATAGTAGGCCTCGGTGCCGGAGGGCACTCCCCCCGCTTGGCCGCTGCTCGGCAGGACGTGGGCCTCGTAATAGGGGCCAATGCCCAATGAGGTCGTGACCGACAGGGCCTCATGGTTACCTAACGTCGGCCAAAGGGGCGTCTGGCGGAGAATATCTTGATAAACCGCAAAATGTCTGCTGGTAAATTCCGCGTCGGTGCCGCTTTCATACGCGATGTCTCCCATGTGCAGAATTAGGTTGGGAACAGGAGGATTCAGTGCGGTTTCGGTCAGCATCGCATCCCGCACATTCCGTTGATTGACCCCGGCGTCGCCCCCGTCGCCCAGCACCCATGCTCGAATAGGCGTAGCCGACCCAACAGGGGGCGCCGTGACAAAAAAGTGATTGGTCGTGCCACCTCCTTGTATCCCGTCGGTTGCGGTGCCGACGTTATAGAAATATTTCGTGGCAGCAGTTAGGCCCGCAATAGTAACAATGTGATCCTTGACATTGAGCCCGGCCCGGGTGACCGCCGTGCCGGTCGCCGTTTGGGTCAGGGAGCTGGACACCGTGCCGTATTTTACCTGGCTATTGTCCGCCGAATTCAGGTCGGTACGCCAGACAATTGTGATGGAGGTGGGGGTGACAAGCTGCAGGTAAGGTTGCCGCACAACAGCGGCGGCGGCTGGCCCCACAGAGGCCACTAGCACAAATAGCGCACAGCCAAGTGCGACTATAAACCATTCTGATTTTTTTAAGTATTCCAAGTGCTCAATTTTTGGTGTGGGGGCTGTTGGCGAGGGTCTATCGGCTCTCTAATGTTCTTAAAAGGTCATCGGCCTCGTCAAAATGTGGAGTCTTTTGAATAGCCACACGGAGGTCATTTTTGGCCTCTTCAATTCGGCCCATAGCTTGATAAACTTGAGCGCGGGCAAGCAATTGCATGGCTGTCTGGCGTTTTCCAAGTACCCGATTGGCTTCAGCTAATGCCTGTTCATTGGCGAGTTTGGCCTCGTCTGGTCGACCCATATGATCTAGGATTTCTGCCCGTTTGAGGTGCCAGGATGTTTTTACTGAGGAGCCAGCTATCTCTTCGTCTACCAAGGCTAGCGCTTCACTGTATTGTTTTTGAAACATTCGTACACGAATGAGGTCTTTCTTTAGTAAGATGGCATCTCCCAGCTTGGCAAGACCATCTTGGTATCCTGCCGCCGCATCCTCAAGCTTTCCCATGGATTCCTGGAGTTTCCCCCGAACAAGGTATAGTTCAATTGTAGGTTGCAACTGAATAGCTGAGGTAAAGTCGGTAATGGCCAGTTCAGTTTGACCGTTTCGTGCATGAATGTTCGCGCGCTCGGCCAAGGCAAAGACCCGTTTCGGGTCTGACTCTTCCTGAAGAAAATAATCTAAGGCGCTTTCGGCTTCCTTGTCACGGCCCAAGGCGGAGAGAGTCAGTGCGCGTTGTAAGACGACAGTGCGGTTCTCTCGGTTTAGAAGCCAGGCCCGTTCTAAATCAAGCAAGGATTCGATGTATTTTCCATTGGACCGATAGACTTGCCCACGACGAACCAGTAGATCCACATTATCTGGGGCCTTGACCAATTCCTCGGTGATTTCTTGAATTTCCGAATCAAGCCCGCCATGGGCAGCGGCCAGCTGGACAAAACCAAAGCATCCAATTGCCAGTGCCAAACAGACCATTACCTCGACCCAAGATCTCTGTGGAGACCTAACTGTCTGACCTGTTTTTTCCGAAACAGGATTGATTCTTTCCTGTCTTTTATTGGGAACTGGTGTCATTTTGTTCATCTGTGGACCTCCTCCTAAGTGTATCGCTCCACTTTGTGCTTCTTTAGAGTTGGAACCGTCAGGTAATTCGGTAGGGTCGGGGATTAAAACCTCTTGGACCAAGGCAAGCATCTTGTTGTGGATAGCTTATTATAAATTGTAAAAGAAACCAAGATATTAGGAAGTAATACTGTTCTGCAATAAGTAATTAATGTGCAATGCCTCTTTTGCCCTATTTGATTGACTTATGTTGAAATTAAGGAAGGGTTAATTGTCCCAGTTGATTCAGTTACGCCATCGGCAAAAGCAGTTGTTCACATCTGGATGAAAAGGGTTAGCTTCGTGGGTACTTTATATCTACTTTTAGGACAATTGGTATGGGCTGAGACCTATATAGCATCTCACTGCCATTGAGGCCGTGATCCAGAGAAAGGCCATCTTTATTGTCGAGCTCATCAGTGAAAAGGTTATTAATGATCGGGTCGTGGAACTCTCCAAAATCTACGAATTGCGATAACCAAAACACGGTCCCGACAAACCAATAACAATGATTGGACCAAGAACGATTGGGTGGTTCGAAGCATCCTTCGTTACATTTGGATCTCGTAGCGCTACACCTCAATGGTCAATGACGGCAACGAGGCCTCTCTAATTTCTTACCACAATATCAATCTCCGCCGACCATGTTCTTTGATTTGTTTATTAACACCAAGAGCAGAGAGGGAAGGCGCTATCCCTTCCACGTTTAATTCTGGCAGACCCAGCCAGCCAGCCATCCGTCACTGCTCAAACCCTACGGCGATCGTTCGGACTGCGGGATCCAAACCCCACTCGTCGTATCGTGTTGTGATAGAAGATACGGTGCCGCATTCAAGAGCTGGAGCTAGTAGCACATCTTTTTGTCCACCTCAACCCACTAGTCTGACGGGAAAATTGCTAAGAGCAGCTGGTAGCCGACTGCTTGCCAGAAAATCCGGAAAGGAAAACCACAAGGAGAGCGCCCGTGTTTGATTCATTGTTTCTTCTGGACAAAGTATCAACATGAACTTACCACAGATCAAAATCCGCTGTCTTGTCGCCCGGGGACATATACCGACGGGCTGCAGAAATTGGAGGCCTCACGCTCTCTTAATTTATCCACTCCTCCAATACTCCCGAAAGCCTAAACAATTAAGATGTTGAGACGATTTCAATTTGACCAGAGTATTGCCTATGAAGTCCAAGAACCAATGGTGATTGACAAATACATTCCGTGTTGTTTTATGCAATGCGAAAGGAAAAAGTCTTGGAGTAAAATGTTGAGTTAATTGAATTTTCTGGTATGCTCTGATGGAAGGAACAAAAGATATAATGTCCAACTCGCGGTGGTATCTCGTTCATAGTAAATCCCGTCAGGAAGATGTGGCAGAGTTGAACCTACGATTGTTAGGCCTTGAAACTTTCTGCCCACGTTTACCGGAATTGAAATCGACTCGAAGTAAGGCTCAAACTGAAGGAGAGGTATTATTCCCAGGGTATTTCTTTGTAAGAGTTAACATGAAGACCGGATACCGGAAGGTGACTTATGCTCATGGGGTTCTGAGGGTAGTCAAGTTTGGCGCGGAACCAGCAGTAGTGGAGGAGGAAATCATTGACTCAATTAGGGAGAGAGTTCACAATGGTTTTGTACTCCCGCCCCCTTCAGCTTCCTTGGAATCGGGACAAATAGTTCGTATTCATAAAGGGCCTTTTCATGGCTTTGAGGCAATTTTTGAGCAAAAACTGAATGGGACGCAACGAGTCGCCCTTCTTATGAAAACCGTGGCATGTCAGGTTCGTATGGTCCTTGATCGTGATTGTGTGGTGTTGTAGTAGGAATTGCATTGGTCAATTTGGCCCCATTACGGGAATAAAAGGGATGAAATAAGACCAATCAGCAAATCTAGCCAATAGGTTTCTCCTAATATGAAATTATACTCCTCGATTTTTCCTTAGCTTTTGCTTCATGTTTGAAAAAGCGTATAAAAGTAATTGGCTACGTAGCCGCCAAGGCTAATTGAAAAAACTTTAGGAACAAACAGCTAATTCAGGGCATAGATCATTAGGCAGTTGAAAAATTGAATAAGAGATGCTTGTCGCGTGTTTTTTAGTTTACTCCCATTTGTGTTCCTCATTGCGGTCGGAATAGTTTCGGTATTTGTTTGAGCGGGAAAACTTGACGATAAGGAGATTCACTCAATTAGCTGGGTGGGGCGGCAGCCTGCCCATTTTTGGCACTGGCCTTGAATTTTCGTACCCAAACAAATAGTGAAGTCGTTTTATATTACTAATAAATTTGCTTGAAACTGACATGATTTTAGAATTGTATCCCGAGTTTTCGGTCTTTCTTTAGGGAAACTGGAAAAGGCAAGCAGGAATTTAGAAAAACTGAAAGGAATCGTTTAACGAAAATTCGACTGACTTTTTCTTGTTTTTCCCCTGCCTAAGATTAAAATGACCTATTTTATAATTCATTCCCCTGTTGTGGCCCCTGCCCAAGCTGTATCGATATTATTCTACCCCCTGATTGATTTGTATTTTAAATGGTGAAAACGGCATAGACATCGTTCATAAGGTCAATCCTTTCGGGATTTTAAAGCTTAACAACTCTTCTCGAATCTGATGTAGGTAAAAATGGCAACCTCAGACTTTCTGGTCATTGGTGGCGGAATCATTGGCATTAATATAGCCCGACAACTGAAACGGCAGTTTTCCGATGCAACCGTGACTATTATTGAAAAAGAAAATCACTGTGGAGCTCACGCCAGCGGTCGGAATAGCGGGGTGTTGCATGCTGGTTTTTATTATTCACCTGAAAGTTTGAAGGCCAAATTTACACGTCTTGGAAATAAACGGCTGACGGAATACTGTGTGTCCAAGCAGATACCGATGAATAGGTGTGGAAAGCTCGTTGTTGCGAAAGATTGTAGCGAACACCCAGCTCTTGACGAACTTCTCAGGCGAGGAAAAGTAAACGAGATTGATTTACAAGCCATTACCGAGGAGGAAGCCAAAGCTATTGAGCCCCGTGTGAAAACCTGCCAGCGAGCCCTGTTTTCTCCAACAACATCGACGGTGGACCCAACTAAAGTTTTGCAATCAATGACCAGCGATGCCATTCATGAAGGGATACAAGTTCGTTGCGGGGTTCAGTATCTCAAGAAAACGCGCGAGGGAATTTTTACGTCAGCCGGTGACTTTAAAGTCGGGTATCTCATTAATGCGGCCGGTCTGTATGCAGACAAAATTGCAAAGGATTTCGGTTTTTCTGAGAATTATAAAATTCTGCCATTTAAAGGACTCTACCTCTACTCGGATGAGCCAAAGGGAGCCATCCGAACAAACATTTATCCAGTCCCAGATTTGCGGAATCCGTTTCTCGGAGTCCATGTCACTGTCACCTCGGAGGGAAAAGCGAAGATTGGACCAACGGCCATTCCGGCTTTTTGGCGGGAACAATATTCGGGATTTGAGAACTTTAGCGTTCAAGAGTGTATGGATCTCACATTAAGGCAAATGCATCTTATAGGGTTTTCTAATTTTGACTTTAAAAAATTGGCTTTTCAAGAGTTGAGAAAATACTCCCGCAGCCATCTGGTCACTTTGGTTTCTGCTTTACTCGATGGGGTAAAGCCAGAGCAGTATACCTCCTGGGGAAGGCCAGGGATAAGGGCGCAACTGGTTAATATGAAGGAGAAGAGCCTACAAATGGATTTTGTCCTTGAAGGAGATAGCAAATCCATGCATATTTTAAATGCGGTCTCTCCTGGATTTACATGCTCTATCCCTTTTTCAGAATATGTCTGTGAGAGAATTCAGGCGTCAGTGAAAACCGCCCGAGGGTAATTATAATTGATGCAGAATACCCATGCCGAGGGGCAAGGGAATGTGGTGAAATTTGTTTGATGGCCTCATATCCGATGGCAGCGAAAGAATGAGGGCGTCAGATAGGGAATGCGTGGCTTAGGAGCTAGTCTGTTGGCCATTTTTCTTTGGGTAATTATGCGTTGTCCTAAGCTGGAGTAGTATTATTGACGAGAAAAAAGAAAAGGGACAGAATTATGAAAGTTGTTATTCTTGCCGGTGGATTCGGAACTCGATTTTCTGAGGAAACGGCCTTAAAACCAAAGCCCATGATAGAGATCGGAGGGAAACCGATTCTTTGGCATATCATGAAAGTGTATGCGGCGTATAATGTCACCGAGTTCATCGTGGCATTAGGGTATAAGGCTGAGGTTATTAAGGAATACTTTTTAAACTTTTATGCTATCAATAATGATCTTACGATTGATTTAGCGAATGGGAAAACCACGATACATGACGGCAAACAGCCAAACTGGAAAATTCATCTTGTTGATACGGGAATGCATACGCAAACTGGCGGAAGGCTCAGGCGCCTTAAAAAGTGGTTGGGCGATGATGAAACTTTTTTGTTTACGTATGGGGATGGTGTGGCGGACCTCGATATTGAATCTGTGATTAAATTTCATCATTCACATGGGAAATTGGCAACCGTAACCACCGTACGTTCACCTGCCCGGTTTGGGCGAATCGGGTTTGAAGGAGATAGGATCTGTAACTTTCATGAAAAACCTGAATCAGGGGAAGGGTGGATCAACGGTGGATTTTTTGTGCTAAATGGGAAAGCAATTGATTACATCCGTGATGATGAAACATCCTGGGAGAAAGAGCCTTTGGAAGCTCTGACCAAAGATGGGCAAATGATGGGATACCGACATTATGGGTTTTGGTCGTGCATGGATACATTGAAAGAAAAAAACTATTTGGAAGAACTCTGGGATACACAAAATGCTCCATGGAAAATATGGACCGATTAGATGATTGGTCTTCTGCTGCTCAGGACTATGAAATTTGGACGATTGTGGAATCCTTTTATACACTTCCATGCAATTGGGTTTCGTGAAGAAATTAGGGTAGGTCGTATTTTTGAACCACATTGGGGGATATCGTGAAGATATTAATTACAGGTAATTTGGGCTATGTCGGCCCTGCGGTTATTCAGCGGCTGAGGGAATGTTTTTCGGGTGCAACGCTGATTGGCTTGGATATGGGATTTTTTGCGCATTGTCTCACTGCTCCTGAGATGGTCAGTAGGGCACAGGTCGATATTCAATACTTCGCTGATGTTCGCAATCCACCTGATGAGGTACTTCAAGATATTGATGCGATTGTCTATTTGGCGGCAATTTCGAATGATCCCATGGGAGCCTTATTTGAAGATGTGACGGCAAATGTGAACCACCATGCGGCCTATGCCCTCGCTGTGAAAGCCAAAGCCAGAGGTGTGCAGTCGTTTATTTTTGCATCTTCTTGCAGCGTCTATGGCTTTGCCGAAGGCGCCAGGGATGAAGATTCGCCCTTGAATCCGCTCACGGCTTACGCCAAATCGAAATTAGGTGCGGAGAAAGATCTTAGCGGCTTAGCGGATGAGCGGTTTGTTGTCACATGTCTTCGCTTTGCAACTGCATGTGGAATGAGTGAGCGGCTTCGGCTGGATTTGGTGCTAAATGACTTTGTTGCGAGTGCCTTGGTCAATGGGGAAATTATCATCCTGAGTGATGGGACTCCTTGGCGCCCCCTTATTCATATTAAGGATATGGCTAAGGCTATTGAATGGGGCATTCGAAGAAAGAGCCAGGACGGGGGTGAGGCTCTTTCGGTTAATGTCGGGAGCAATCAATGGAATTACCAGGTCAGACAGTTGGCGGACGCGGTGGCTCAGGTTATTCCTGGGACGACAATTTCTATTAATGAGGGTGCGCAACCTGATCGCAGGTCCTACCAAGTGAACTTCGAGCGGTTTATGAAGTTGGCCCCAGAGTTTCAGCCTTCCATTGATTTGCATGCTGCGATAGTTGAATTGAAAGATGGAATGAAGGCGGTAAACTTTCGTGATAAAGACTTTCGGAATTCTGAGCTAATTCGGTTGAACCAGCTTAAACGGTTGAAAGCCGCGGAACTGATTACTGAAAATCTTGATTGGGTTGCTGAAAGAACAGACCCTATTGTGGCCTGAAAAGTTTCCTCTCCATTCATTGCATTAGAGCGCAAACAGTCGTTTTGTTTAAATTTTCCGTGTGACGTCCAAAGGAAGTTTTCCTCAAGAGACCATCCTGGATCCGAATATTCGATTAAATGAAAGAGGTCTTGCTGTGAAGAAAAACGTATGCCGATTTTGCGACACTCCATTGGGAATTACCTTTTTGGATCTTGGGATGTCGCCACTCGCTAATAGCAATTTGACTGAATCCCAACTGAATGCGGTAGAGATGTTTTTCCCTTTGCATGTATATGTTTGTGAAGCCTGCCTGTTAGTTCAACTTGAGGAATGTTCCAGCCCGGATAAAATCTTTTCAGATTATGACTATTTCTCAAGCTATTCAGATTCCTGGCTCAGACATGCTCAGCAGTATTCAGAACAAGTGATTAAGAGGTTTGATTTAAATGTCAGTAGCCAGGTGATTGAAATAGCCAGTAATGACGGGTACCTTTTGAAGAATTTTTGTGAACAGGGCATCCCGGTTTTGGGAGTCGAGCCTGCTCGAAATGTGGCAGACGTGGCTAGAGAAAATGGTGTTGCAACCATTGTTGAGTTTTTTGGTGAAAAATTAGCCCACGATCTTACAGCCAAAGGGATGCAGGCCGATTTACTTATTGGTAATAATGTGCTGGCGCATGTTCCGGCTTTGAATGACTTCGTTCGAGGCCTGAAAGTTTTGTTAAAGCCCACAGGGGTCATCACGATGGAATTCCCTCACCTGATGCGATTAATGGGAGAAACCCAATTTGATACCATTTATCACGAACATTTTTCCTATTTTTCTTTTTATACGGTTCAAAAGATTTTTGCCAAACATGGGCTGAAAGTATTTGACCTGGAGGAGATTTCTACTCATGGTGGATCTCTCAGAATTTATTGTGGCCACGAGCAGGACTTAACCAAATCCATTCAACCTCGTGTTTTCGAGCTTCAGCAGCGTGAAGAAAAAGAGGGGTTTTCCCAGTTGGAGCATTATTTGTCATTTGTGGGTCGCGTCACCTACGTCAAACGGCAACTCTTGTTATTTCTCATTTCTGCAAAGGAAGCAGGGAAAACCATCGTAGCTTACGGAGCACCCGCCAAGGGAAATACCCTGTTGAATTATTGCGGCATTAGGACAGATTTTATTGATTATACTGTTGATCGTAGTCCTCATAAGCAGGGGAAATTTTTACCTGGAACCCATATTCCTATTGATGAACCGGATGCAATTAAAAAAACCAAGCCCGATTACCTGTTGATTTTACCATGGAATTTGAAAGATGAGATCATGGAACAAATGGCGTTTATCCGGGATTGGGGTGGGGCCTTTGTCGTGCCTATTCCGGAAGTCGTGGTCTATCCATGATCTTCACGGAGTCACAACTCAAGGGGGCCTTCCTTATTGATCCGGAAAAGATAGAAGACTCCAGAGGTTTTTTTGCACGAACGTGGTGCCGGCGTGAATTTGAGCGACACGGTATCTCCTTTCAACCCGTTCAGTGCAATGTATCGTTTAATGAAAATAAAGGGGTTCTTCGAGGAATGCATTATCAAGCGGCTCCTCATCAAGAAGCCAAGCTCATCTGGTGTATCAAGGGTGCGATTCATGATGTAATTATTGATTTGCGTCCATTGTCTCCAACTTTCACGCAACATGTTGCAGTTGCCCTCAGCGAAGAAAACCGTCGGATGTTATATATTCCAGAGGGCTTTGCTCATGGGTTTCAGACTTTACAAAATGAGTCGGAAGTTTTTTACCAGATGTCTGAGTTTTACGCTCCTGAATTTGCCAAAGGGGTAAGGTGGAATGATCCTTTATTTGGAATTCAATGGCCGATGGATGAACGCATCATATCCGATCGTGACCAGAGTTATCCTGACTTCATCCTCACAAATGACTAAAAACCAGAAGCCTTAAGCGAGATATGTCTGACAAAACTGTAATCCAGATGGGGGAAGAGATGCACCGGCTCATTGCCGATCTGTATCCCATTTGTCGGAGTATTACCGGCGATGGTGTTCGAGAAACGCTTCATCTCATCGGAAAGCATATTCCTGTTGAGATCCATGAAGTCCCCAGCGGGACCAAGGTCTTTGATTGGATCGTACCGAAAGAGTGGAATATTCAAGATGCCTATATAAAGAACGCCAGGGGAGAGAGGGTTGTCGATTTCCAGAAATCAAACTTGCATGTTGTCAGCTATAGCCAGCCGGTTCACGCCACAATGACTCTCGAAGAATTAACGCCTCATTTACATTCTTTGCCTGGTGACCCCGAAAGGATTCCCTATCGTACGTCCTACTACAAGGAAAGCTGGGGATTCTGCCTGAGTCATCAGCAATTGATCGGACTGACAGATAAGGAATATGAGGTGTGCATCGACTCGACAATAACAGAGGGGCATTTAACTTACGGCGAATGTTATATAAAAGGAGAATTAGAACAAGAAATTTTAATCTCCTGTCATATTTGTCATCCATCTCTATGCAATGACAATCTCTCCGGAATTGCTCTTGCGACGTTTCTTTCCAAAGCTTTATCTTCGACATCATTGCGGTATTCCTATCGGTTTCTTTTTATCCCTGGAACGATTGGGTCTATCACTTGGCTCGCGCTGCATCAAGAGCAAACATCCAAAATTAAGGCAGGCATAGTTGTAACAGGAGTGGGGGACCCTGGTCCTGTGACCTACAAAAAAAGTCGGCAAGGAAATGCTGAGATTGACCAGGCGTTCAATCATATTCTTAAAACGTCTGGGCAGGCGCATACTATTATCGATTTTTTCCCTTATGGGTATGATGAAAGGCAATACTGTTCTCCCGGTTTCAATTTGCCTATTGGCTGTTTCATGAGAACGCCTCATGGAGAATATTCTGAATATCACACTTCTGGGGACAATCTAAATTTTGTTCAACCAGAATATCTTGACGCATCATTGACTTGTTGCTTAGAGGTCCTGAACCTTCTTGAACGGAATAGAACCTATCTCAGTCAAAACCCTCAGTGTGAACCACAACTAGGGAAAAGGGGGCTGTATCGGGCAATTGGAGGTGAGTCCGAAGGTGCCAAACGAGAAATGGCGATGCTTTGGGTGCTAAATTTATCCGATGGCCATTACTCCGTTTTGGAAATCGCGGAACGGTCAAACATGCCTTTTCGTATTATCTCTGAGGCTGCCGTAATATTAGCTGATCATGGTTTGTTGAAGGAAATTGTTGGCTGATTCATTCAGGAAATGGCGAGCCTATAATGAATTCATTGATGGGAACTTCCGTGAAATCTTGCGAGAGAGAGGTCGTTGGGTTGATGCCCGCTGGCGGAAAGGCCGAAAGAATTGCCCCCTTGCCTTGCAGTAAAGAATTGTTCCCCCTTGGGTTTCAACTCATGGAGGGAAGTTCTCAGCCTCTTCCAAAGGCTGTGGGGCATTATTTATTGGAGAAGTTTCAATTAGCAGGAATTGCAAAAACGTATATTATTCTTCGGAAGGGCAAATGGGATATTCCCGCTTATTTCGGTCATGGGGAATTCGTAAACATGCATCTCGGGTATTTGATTATGGGGGAATCGTTGGGACCGCCATTTACCTTAGACCAAGCATATCCTTTTGTTCATGATAAGTTGGTCGCGTTTGGATTTCCAGATATTATGATCAGCTCAGAAAATGTGTTTAGTCTATTACTCAAGCAGCAAGAATGCACGCAAGCCGATGTGGTCCTGGCCGTTTTCCCAGCACATAAGCCCCAGCTTATGGACATGGTGGAGATGGATGAAAACGGGAAAATTCACGCAATGTTTTTGAAGCCGGATAAAACGGACTTGGAGCTCTGTTGGTTAGGCGGAGTGTGGACGCCAGCGTTTACCCAGTTTATGCATGAATACCTTCAGGACCTTCGAAGAGAAAATGATTTCAAAACTTCAAAAGGCGGCAAATTGGAAGCAGAGGATCTGTCCGTTGGAGCAGTGATACAAGCGGCAATCAACAAAGGGTTGCAGACGTATGGCGTTGTGTTCCCGGATGGGAAATATATTGATATTGGTACAGCAGATAACCTGATGAAATCTGTAGAAATGTTTGGGTGTCAGTTGACCTAACTTTTTTCCATATTCCATATTTTTGGATGGAAATTAATTCCTCTTTCCTCATCCTTTTGTCTTAATGATGCATGCAAGGAACTAAAGGAATTTTTTATTATTTCACCTCCTAGAGATTTCCTCTATCTAATCCCCTAGGTTTCTTTGAGCTGTCGAATCATGATGGCCAGTTTATTTTCAGGATTAAAGGCAAATGATTGTCTGTTGGGCACTTGAAGGAAGTTTTCGTGGAATGGTGCTGAGTGATGGCTTTCTCGTGGCCGTTGGGTCTTTTTTCCGAACGAACCGACTTCACGTCGGCGATCGGTTTTTTAAAAACTTCTCGCATAATCCTAGTGCACGAGGGCGAGAGTGGCGCTCTCCACAATGCCGATTATGACCTCTTTGTCAGATGCCAAGGTCTTGATCACTGGTGCAAGCGGGTTTTTGGGAACCCATTTGTTTCAGCGATTATGTCCGAATAGTGGGGAAGTGCATGCGACTTCCCGGACCCAACGACCAACCCTCAAGGGTGGACCTCTCTGGTGGCAAACAAATTTGGAGGATCTGGGGGCGGTTCGCAGTCTGTTCGCAAACGTCAAACCGGATATTATTTTCCACATGTCGGGGTTGGCTTCAGCCATTCAAACCGTGGAATTCGTGTTGCCGACATTCCACAGTCTGCTCACAAGTACTGTCA
>JBATLR010000358.1:0-5348 GCA_049289415.1 Nitrospirales bacterium | reverse complement strand
GGGTGGGGAGAGCCTTTTGAGTCTTATTCAGGGGACTGTTGAAGGAGAGTTTGGAAATTCAGAACTGAGTGTTGTTCGGATGGGAGGAGTCTCCATTCCTCACACTGTCGTGACGCCCGCAGTGTTGAAATATTTGAAGCCCCCACAGCAGCATTCTGATCCTGAAGGTAGCAGTGAGGTGGTGATCTCGACGCCACAGTGGGACACACGTGAAATGAGATGGCAACAGACCAATCAGGCGGAGGCTTACGTCAATCCCTCTATGCTGCATCAGGCGAGGTCGGTCCAGAACCTGGGGGAGAGGGGACAAGGTTCACGTGGGACCGGTCAGCGTCTCGGGATTTTGATGCATCGGTTGCTTCAACGGTGGAATTTTCAGAGTGAACCTGGAAGGGTACAAAGTGCGCTTGTCGATTTTTGTGAACGCCAGTTACCAGGCGAATCAGGTTTGGACAAGAGTGAGGTGGTCAAAGAACTTGAAACGCTCTTTGATCTCTTTCTCGGTTCACCGGGGTATCGGGAATTGCAGAGGGCAACAATTCTTGGTCGGGAGGTTCCATTTGCGGTGCCATGGCCTGTCGGGCAATATGAGCCTTCCTTGCCACGGACCTGCGTGATGGAGGGGGTGATGGATGTGGTCTATGAAATCGAAGGCGACGTGTGGGTTGGCGATTATAAAACGGATCACGTATCCTCTCGCACGGTAGGGCAGCGCGCGGAGATTTACCGGGAGCAAGCGCATGCCTATGCGCGGGCCGCACGTCAATGCTTGGGTCCTGCGGTCAAAGGGTGTAAACTCTTTTTTATTCGTCTCGGTGAAGTGGTCACGGTGACTGAAGGAACCGATGGAAACATGTTTCAACACGAACAATAGATGACAAGGAGGGAGCGATGAGGAATTGGAGGATGAAGGTATGCGTTGGGGTCTATTTCATCATGATGGCGGCAGGAGGGTGCGCATCTGACAAACCAGCGCCGTTGACAGCCTTGGCCCCTCCTCCAAATGTGGATATCCAAGTGTTGCAGGTTATGACCGAAGGCAAGCGCTTATTTGACGAAGGCCGGTGGGAAGCGGCACGACAACAATTTCAGACTGCTGTCCAACAACAAGCCGATCTGGCGGAAGCCCACTATAATCTTGGATTGTGCATGGACAAAATGGGCGATCAAGCCGGAGCAAAGAAACATTTCATTGAGGCTGCCAACCTGGCACCCGGTAATAAGGTGATTTGGAATTCTCCACCGCTTCGACGGTATGGCAATGTTCCCGATGCCCCTACGCAAGCCACCTCGGCTCCGGTCATGCCAGGATTTGGTGGGGGAGCGACTCCAGGCGGCGGGGGTAGGGGTTTTTAAGCTGCTGATTTCTTGGAATCTGATAAGAAAGCCTGAAGGGGGGGAGGGTTATGCCTGTTTGTAGCCGCGGATAATCATGAACACGCCGAGCGCAACCATCGGGATACAGAGTAACTGACCCATCGTGATCCACTGGAAGATAAACCCTAAGTGACTATCGGGTTCACGGAAAAATTCTACAAAAAATCGAGCGACTCCATATCCGCAGATGAAGGTCCAAAACATGGTTCCCGGTGGGGTGGATCGGCGGTTGAGGACCCATAACAGAACAAAGAGTGCAAGGCCTTCCAAGCCTGCCTCATAGAGTTGCGAGGGGTGTCGGCACTCCGGGCCGCCATGGGGAAATACCATGCACCATTCGACGTCGGTCGACCGCCCGAATAATTCTCCGTTGATAAAATTCCCCATCCGTCCAAACCCCAACCCGATTGGAGCCGCTCCTGCGGCCAAGTCGGCGATGGGCCAAACAGGAAACGCACGGGTTTTACAAAAGATCCAGATCGCGATACATGTGCCGATCAGCCCGCCGTGAAAAGACATTCCCCCTTCCCATACCGCAAAAATTTTGAGGGGATGGTCCAGATAAAAGGGAAGGTTATAAAACAACACATATCCCAAGCGCCCCCCGAGAAAGACCCCAAAGGCGGCATAGACAATAAGATCGGATAATTGTTGTGGTGGGAGAGAGACATTCCTTGTGGCCGCTCTGGACTTGATCAGCCAATAGGCTCCTGCCAATCCCAGGAGGTACATGAGGCCATACCATCGAAGTGCCAGGGGCCCGATACGAAAAAAGACCGGATCAATGTCCGGGTAGGGGATCCGCGCAAGGTCCGCCAAAATGGAGACAGGGTCGAGGGCCATCATCCGGTAACGTGCCTTCCCTCACGATGGAGGTGCCCGGAAGACGTTTGCGCTCCATATAAAGGCGACTCCCCATTTGGTGGCCGAATGGGAAGAAGGCGTACCACTTGCTTCACCAGGGGCGAGCCGGTTGGGAGAACCTCGTTCTTCTTGGAAAGTGGCAAAATGGCTATCGGCAAGGGTTTGTGGAGCAGAATAGGGTTGCCTTACACTAACAGGAAACGGGTCCGGTCACGTTGTTCGGAAGACATCACAGCATCTACCTACCATAAATGCGGATGAAAGAAAAGACATGTTGGCTGTAATCGGAAGTCGGTAGTTTGACGAGAGGGATAGACGTCATGGCTGAAATGGGATCATCGTCTCGTTCGAATGGTGCAGAAATCATTCTGGATTGCATTAGTGACGGCGTGATTACGATTGACCTGCAGAAACGTGTGACCTTTTTGAATCGGGCGATGCAGAAGATGCTGGGGTACAACGTCGATGCGGCGGGGACACTCTTAGCCTGTGATGTCCTGATCCAAAGCAATATCTGCTCGACTAAGGAGTGTGTCCTGGAGCGGGCACTCCAGGGAGAGCGGGTGTCGAATTTTGAAGCGATGGTTCGTCGACGTGATGGCGTACATATTCCGGTGAGTATCAATACCGACTTTTTATTGGATAAGGAAGGCAAGCTGATCGGGTTAATCGAAGTCATCCGTGATATCTCGCTGGTTCGCGAGTTAAGTGCCAAGGTGGAAGAGGTGTCGGAGCTCAAGCATCGGCTGGGAGAGCAGACCAAGCTGGATAACATGGTTGGTCGATGTCCTCGCATGCAGGACATTATGGCGAAATTACCGATCATCGCCGCTTCGAAATCCTCCGTTCTCATCACCGGAGAAAGTGGAACGGGCAAGGAATTAATTGCCTGTGCGTTACACGCCCACAGCCCGAGAAAGCATGCCCCTTTTGTGGTGGTGAATTGCTCAAGTCTATCTGAGGGCATTCTGGAGAGTGAAATATTCGGTCACGTCAAAGGGGCGTTTACCAATGCGTATTTTGATAAACCGGGCCGGTTTGAAATTGCTAATGGTGGCACGATCTTTCTTGATGAAATCGGGGAGATGAGTGTCGCCACCCAAGTGAAATTATTGGGAGTTCTTGAGCGGGGACAGTTTGAGCGGGTTGGATCCAATGACACGGTCACGGTGGATGTGAGAGTGGTGGCGGCCACGAATCGGAATCTGGAAGAAGCCGTTCAGCAGGGACGGTTTCGGGAAGATTTGTATTTTCGTATACGAGTGATTCCGGTTGTGCTGCCCCCCCTACGGGAGCGAACGGGAGATATTCCCCTGCTCGTGAATCATTTTCTCGAAAAATTCAACCGCGAAATGGGTAAGCACATTGTCAGCTTGTCCCCGCAATGTTTAACGGCACTCAGCCGGTACCCGTTTCCCGGCAATATCAGGGAACTTCAGAATATGATTGAGCATGCCTTTGTGTGCTGTGAAGAGGATACGATTCAATTTGAGCATCTTCCAGCCGACCTCCATCGGTATTGTTGGGAGCATCGGGAATGGACCGATTCTGAATCACTGGAAGCCTTGGAGCGACAAGCCATTTGCCGGGCATTGGAAAAAACGGGTTGGCGGCTGAAGGAAGCTTCTCAACAGTTAGGGATCGGTCGATCGACCTTGTGGCGGAAGGTCAAACAATTTGGAATAACTCAAGCAACTTAAAAACGTTTCATTTTGGTCAATATTGTTACCTAATTGTGCCATTTGTATTAAAATGATATATTTTCAATCGTTTATGCATATTTAATTCATGTAATTTAATTGTATTGGTTTCATTCTGAAACGTTTATGGAAGGATGCTTTATATAAATGCCTTATTTTTCAAATGCTTATGCCGAATTTATTACGGCATATGGATTGCTTTTCTACATGATTAATTACGCATTGATTTTATTATTCTTTTTCCTATGATAAGGAGTGCTTTATATGGATTGTCCGCGTTGTCAGGGAATAATGATTCAAGATAAGTTTGGTGATGTGGCTGATGAGTCCGGGGCCATATATTTTTCGGGTTGGCGGTGTATTACCTGTGGGGAAATTTTGGATCCGGTGATTTCTGAAAATCGGCGGCATCATCATGAACCCCTCATCGGGCGATCGCGTAAAAAGTTTGCCACGCAATTAGGGTAGGTGTTTCTGCCCATCGTTCTTCTGTTCGTATCCCTACTGTCAATTGTGCGTGGGTGATAAGAGACCCGAAATCCTCTTGAGTCCATGAGGGTTTCGGGTTCTCTTTGATTCATGGTCTAATGGTGTGATGAGAAGAGGTGACGGTATAGCTCGTCGCATATGTGAAATTTTTTATGAGTGTCTGTGACATAAGGAGATTATTGAATGGCTGCTGAACAGAACCCGGCCGGTCCCGCGACCCCACCCAATCAACCTGAAGGCAATCCATTGCCGGGCGTGAAACACATCATTGCGGTGAGCAGTGGCAAAGGCGGAGTCGGCAAATCCACGGTCACCGTGAATTTGGCAGTCGCGCTGAAGCAGCAAGGCTACGCGGTAGGATTAATGGATGCGGATGTGTATGGACCGAATATTCCTCTGATGATCGGGGTGTCAAAAGAGCCGGGTAAGGAAGGGGACAAAATTCTGCCTGCCGAGGGGCAGGGAGTCAAAGTCATTTCCATGGGATTTTTCGTTCCAGAGGACACGCCGGTGGTGTGGCGGGGACCCATGGTCCATTCGGCAATCCAGCAATTTTTTCGTGATGTGGTATGGGGGGAACTCGACTATTTACTGATCGATTTGCCGCCTGGTACGGGAGATGTGCCGTTGACGTTGTCACAATTGGTGCCGTTGACTGGAGCGATTACCGTGACCACTCCGCAGGAAGTGGCTCTGCAGGATGTGAGAAAAGGCATGACGATGTTCAAAAAAGTGAATGTCCCGTTGCTCGGCGTGATTGAAAATATGAGTTATTTTGTGTGTGGCCATTGTCATGAACGGACAGAAATTTTTTCGACAGGCGGCGGGGAACGCGCCGCACAGAAATTTGAGATTCCCTTTTTGGGACGTATTCCGATTGATCCGGCTATTCGGGAGGGTGGAGACAATGGTACCCCA
>JBATLR010000357.1:0-6596 GCA_049289415.1 Nitrospirales bacterium | reverse complement strand
GGACCGGAGAAAGGGACCGAAAATTCCCGTAGGAATTAAAACAAAGCGACGAGCACCAAACAATGGATCAAAGGTTCCGTTCTGACTGCCGCCCGGGGTGCGGGTGCCACTGGCATAGGTGTATTGCACCAAAAATCGAGGAGTCCAGGGCGCATCAAACGTATACCCCACTTGAGCGTTGGGATTGTACGCAAAATGATCCACCTGCCCTAATCGTCCTACTTGAACGGCCCCCTCTAATTCATAATCGAATTCACTCATCCCGGGAGACTTGAAGAGGCGAAGGCCGTACGTCCCATACGTACGGTGAAGGGTCGTATTTTTTTGTCGTTGATCATTTAATCCATAATAAAACGCATTGACCCTCATCCAGGGGATCTGTAGGTTTTCCACATACGCCCCCCAAAATAAAAATTTGTTGTTTTGCTCGTCGAGTTTAACCTCGTTCCGGATAACCGGTTCGACGAGAAAGGTGCGAAATCGCCACAGCTTCTCTTTCCCAATCTGCCAATGAACACCATCAAAGGCATTTGTGGTATTCCGGAAATCATTGCGGGCAATGTACCGACGGCTTCCGAAATCCAATGTCATGCGACCAAAATGTAAGTCCGTTCGCAGTCCGCTTCCTAACACATTGTCCACGGTCAAGGATCCGAAGACCTGTAAAATGTCCCATTCATTGACCGTTGTGTTATTGACGAAATCTCCAGTCTTGTTGTTCCAGTACTCCCGGGAATCCTGCCCTTCAAAGAGAAATCGAAGAGGACCGTTGCCCAAGCCGAGGCGCACCCTGGACCGGAGCCCCAACTGGGAATCAGTTCGCCCACCTCCATTTTTTTGGGTGGATCGCCAGGGATGGTCGTACGATTCGAATCGCGTCCGGTTTTCGATTCCCAAGTCCACCCAATCCGGTAACTTCATGGCCGTCTTCAAATATCGGCTCCATTCAACTTCCCTCCGCAGAATAAGACCCGCGTCAGCGGTTTCGATCCACTGTTTGCCGGTCTGGGCTTCTGCTCGCTCACGGATGCCATTGATTATTTCCGGATAATCCGAACCGTTCCCATTCGAGGTGGAGGGAACAGACACTGAGGGTGGCTCCCCGGCAAATCCAACACCACAAGAGAACAGCACCGCTATTCCTAAGCCAGCCATACCCTTGCCTTTTTCCCTCCCCGTCAATTTCCCCATTACGCCCATTCCTTCCTTATGCGTCAGAATGATCAATGAAAACTGCCACCCTCCTCTCAAAAATCGGGCTTAATGTAATTTTAAAATTAATTTATGTCAAGTTTAAATGACAAAAATTTACTTTCGCAAACCAACAACCGCAGATACACGTTAAAGGATGAAAGGCATTCTGCTGCACCACCAAAAAGACAAGTGCATGGTGGAATGGAAGGGAGGCAGGGCAGTCTTGTAGCCTGAGACCACATCGAACATAGGCTGAAAAAATAACGAAGAAGAAATGAAGGAGGAAGGGATTACGCGTGACAGCGATGAGAAGGAACGCTTGTCTTAAAGGAGTTGAAGGTCACGTTAAAAATACTCCCTCTTGCTCAGCCCTTCAACGGGAACAAATTCGAATGTTCCGGCATCGCCAAACGAAATCTCATTGTGTGGCGTTTAACTGTATTATAAAAGAAAGGTCTGCGGTGTACTTCCTCAGCATCGTCATCGAAAAGCTACCAGCCCACCTGAATTCGGGTTAATAGAGCTTTTTCCTGCTTAAAGTTTTTATTGTTCGGGGCTCCACAATCGAAAATACCATGTTCGAAATTCAACTGGACTTTGATCCGGTAGGCCAGGTGCCAATTGATCCCCACCGTCCAGACTCTGGCTTTTCTTGCACTGTTTGAAGAATCGGCAAATACCAGAAAGGCATCCCGATCCACCAGTAACTCCTGGTACCGGCCTGCAAGTTACACAGCTCCCCAGGCACCTTGAGCCGATTTGAATGGTCGCCGGGGCTTCACACCCGTAAATGACGCGTTCTCACCGGTCACCACATAGGACGCTGCCACCTGCCACGCCCGATTGGTCAACCGTTTTTCGACCTTCCCAGAGGTTCGAAGATCTTGTATATTCCAAACATACTCCCCCCGTACCCCCAAAGGTCCCCAGGCATAATACGCTTGCGGTGACAGCCGATAGCGATGTCCAGAAGTCTTCACTCCACCGCGATATCGAAAAAAGGTGACGCCATCAGTTCCTGTGGCAGGAGTTTGAAGATTTGATGGAGTAAAGTTATCCCGGCCCGAGGTACCGCTCACTCCCGCCTTTAGTTCTCGCAGCCATTTCCAGTCGATCGATAGGAAGGGCTGGGCAAACAACCGTACCATGTAGTCCTTCTCGCTGTTCGAGTCGAAACCCGTGATCGAACCGCCTGTGCTGGATGTGTCATCCCGCACGCCATTGAAGACACCGACTTGATAGCCCAAGTGTTTTTCAAACAGATCCCCATGGAGTTGCACCCCAATATCCCGGTTCGGAATGAGACTCAAGGGCAGACCGCGCTCGACAAACGTCGTGTCAGAACTGGACTGAAGCATTTCCAAACCCACAGGCGGTTTGAATTTCCCCGCACGCAGCCGGAGTGCGGTCCAGTAATCGAAGCCGATATACCCATCATACAGCCTGACTTGTCCCTGGCCAAAATCCGGCATAAGTTTGAAAATGATGTAACGGTACAGGGTCCCTCGGAGAAGTGGTCGAAAACGACGGATTTCGAAAGTATTCGTGACATTCGATTGTGCCGTATCACCAAAAAAGAACCGGCTATCCACTTGCGCATACCATCCGAACTGTAGTTCAAAGCACGATTTGCCGATGGCAAGAAAAGGATATCCTGACCAGCTCCCACCAACGGCGCTTCTTTCGCCCGCTGCGCTTCACGCTGTTCACCCATCTCTTGAAGACGGTCAGCATCCCTTTGCTTCTGTTCCAATTCTTCCAAAACCCTCTTCCAGGGTTTTGGGACCCGGCATGCGATGACGTGTTTCCTTCGTTTTGCTCAGGCACACAGTTTCCGCCGTAACAAGTCCCCCTGCGCCCCCACCACCATCACGAAGAGTCTTGTGATGGCCAGCCACCGAACCGTTCGCCTGCTTACCTTTTCCGCATGAGAACTTCCGGCAGTCCGGTTAGTTCACCTTTAAATCTTTTTGTATTGGTGTTCGAAATCGACGGGCACCAGCATGCTGATGGCTCCCGTAAAGCCACCGTTTAAGCTACGCACTCACTCTCATTAATTTTTGTTCGGGTATGATTCACAGCAAATCGAACTTTCTCCTTGCAGTTGATTTGCATGATCGGCAAATAATGGGCATTGATTTCAACCTTCCGTCGCGGAGACATAGGATCGCCTTGATTTCTTTCTCCTGCCTTGGACTTAACTTGGTGGGGCAACAGCCGGGGTACCATTAAAACAGTTCCGGTTTTTTTAAGGCTCTTCTGGGACGATTATGATGTTTACCTATGGCGCATCAGTGGGAAAGGATTCGGATACATCTTTAAAAATTGTACTTTGTGCATCCTGAAGCGAGACTGAACTGTGACTTCAGCTTGTCGTAAGGTTGGCGATGTTAGGATTGGATTCCGGATAAAGTCTGGTTGCCACCAAAAAGGAGGGGAAAAACGTAAGGCTTGATCTGCAGAGAAAAGGGAAAAATGTTTTAGTATGTTTCTAGGGTTTCTCCAAAGCACACCACCCCCTGCCATGGGAAATAGCGAACGAGTATTGTTGCTCTAGTCAGCTCATGGGAGAAAGCTTATGGCTTCTTCACGCAGTAACACAGGATTGAGAGATTTGTACCAGAGGAAACCCGGGTTTGTTCCTTAAACATAACCTTCAATTATGGCGATTCGTGGCAAGCAAACCCTGGCGGGAAAACTCAGTCAGGCAAAGAATGCTGTTCTGTTTACCTGAGGACCACTTGCTAAACCCTTCTGATCGGCTGCTTCTTCTTTGTTGCCGTTCGCTGAATTTCACTTCTCAGAGGGGAAAAATCCTATTCGGCGAGGCATTGACCATCAATGCGTCCATTCTTGAAGCTGTGATAAATATAGCCATAAGCTCGGCATTTTCAATAATCAGTATGATTTTGCCCCGGTAATTTTTCGGTGCTGGTCTCCTCTTATCGGCTGCCATTGCCGTCCTCTCGATATTGCTCATTGGAGGACACAAGGCCTTTGGTTTCCCTTTAGGAATTCAAAACCTTCCGAGGATCTGTAGAGATACTTTCTTTAAAGTATGATCATCGGTATGATGACGTTTCGTCGGTCAACACCAGGAGATATTTTCATGAATTGTCTTTTATTGCGCCATGGCATTGCTGTTTCTTCGGAGGAATGGAATGGTTCAGAACGTGAACGCCCCCTCACGAAAGAAGGCATCAATAAAACCGAGCAGGTCGCGGCAGGACTCAAACGAATCGGAATGAAGCCCACACACCTCCTGTGTAGTCCTTTAACCCGTACACAACAAACTGCGGAAATTACCAAGGAGGCCCTGCAGATCAAGGCAACGATTCAGCTCTGTCCTGAGCTGGTGTATGACCAGTCTCCCATGCTGCTATTTTCCATATTGCAGGGCTTACCTCAAGATGCGGTTGTCATGTGCGTCGGTCACGAACCTCATCTTGGCCAAACAGCCGCATTGATGATTTTTGGCAAGAACAGCTCAGGCCTTTCGGTCAAAAAGGCTGGAGGCTGTCTTATTTCTTTTGATGGAAACGTCGGAGTAGGGCGGGGACATTTAGAATGGTGGATGGCCCCTGCGCAGCTCAAAGCGCTACGCTAAGGGCCTTGTACACGACACAATATTCACCACTCGTCAACCTTTTGAATAAGAGAACAATTCGCTTTCCATGCCATGGCTGTCACTCGGTGCAATGGCTAAAAACGTACTTTTGGTTTATGAGACCCCAGGGCGCACCATTCCCATTTTCACCAGTCCATTGACAAAGACGCCTTCTTCCAGCAGAAAAACCGGTGCATCGATTTTCCCTTCCAATGTCGCTGGGGCCAGCAACTGTATCTTCTGCAGAGCGACGAAGTCCCCACGAAGAGGACCCTGTGCGACAATGTCTTTAGCCTTCACTGTGGCTTCAAGCTTTCCATCTTTTCCTACTTGAATCAGATCGCTACCATAAATCTCCCCTTCAACAAATCCATCAATTCGCGCCATCCCCTGGACTCTCAAGACACCGCTCAATCGGCACTTCTGGCCTAAATACATTTGATACCCTTCCTCTTCAAGCCCAACTGTTGACACTTGCAATGCGCTTGTTTGATAGGAATCTGCCATAACTCCTCCTTATGGTTACCATGCCACGGATCGTGTGAAAGGGAACCCGTGACTCAATCTCTGAGCACGTCAGACTAAAGCTAGCGATGAGAAAGGAACCATCCCCAATTCGAGGGACCGTAGAGCCAACTTCCAGACAAACAATATCTTGAGAAGAAATCGATGTGGCTGAATCCACAAAACCGGGCAGATCAACGGTTCCACAAAAGAAGTACAAACAGAGGAGAAAAAAAGAAGTTATGGCTTGACGTCAAGATTCAAGAAACAGGAAATCTGAACCTATCAATTCAGCAAAAACAGAATCTTGAGTATCACAGAAACTGAAATAACAGCGAACAACTAGAAGAATGCGGACAGCAGGAGGTAAAAAGCAACGGCTAAAAACGCCGAACCGGGAAGTGTGAAAATCCAGGCATAGGCAATTCGTTTGGTGACGCCCCAACGAACCGCCGACAACCGATTCACCGCTCCCACGCCCATGACCGAAGAGGTAATCGTGTGAGTCGTGCTGACTGGCAATCCAATATGGGCCGTAACCATCAACACCACACCGGCCCCGGTTTCGGCGGCGAACCCATGCACAGGATCCAACTTGGCAATTCGCATCCCCAGAGTTCGAATGATCTTCCACCCTCCGAGCGCCGTTCCCAAGCCCATAGAGAGGGCGCAGGAAATAATCACCCATTTGGGCACTTCCGCAGAAGGAATATGTCCGGCAGAAAGCAAAGCCAATGTAATAATCCCCATCGCTTTTTGTGCATCATTGGCTCCATGACTTAACGCCATAAACCCCGCTGACAACAATTGAAGACGTCGAAACAACCTCATTGCCCTTCCTCGCGAAGTCCGAAAAAAAGCCCAGCTCAACCCAACCATGAGCATAAAGGCCGCAAGAAACCCCAATAAAGGAGAAGAGACCATCGCTTCCATGACCTTCATCAATCCGGCACCCTGCAACACCTCAACACCACCATGTATAAATCCTGCACCGACCATGGCTCCAATCAAGGCATGGGAGGAACTGGAAGGCAACCCCATACGTAAGGTAATAAAATTCCAAACGATAGCTCCCCCTAACGCCGAAATAATGACCACATCATTGATCGCGGCAGGATCAATAATTCCATTTCCCACCATCTTGGCTACCGCGGTAGACATAAAGGCCCCGATCACATTCAAGACACCGGCAAAAAGAACAGCCAAGACGGGGCTCAGGACCCGAGACGACACGACGATGGCCACGGCATTTGCGCTATCATGCCAACCATTTGAAAAATCAAACAGAAGT
>JBATLR010000356.1:0-11018 GCA_049289415.1 Nitrospirales bacterium | reverse complement strand
TTTGCGCAAAAGCATAGGATATTCCCTTGACTTTGTGGATGGTTGGTGGCTTCCATTCGATTGAGGGAGGGGATCATTGATTCTCTTTGGCGTTCTTCCTCGTGCTTTCACGCATGGTTCCTGTAGCTCTGCCGCTCGTCCTGCCTTTCTTTTCTGTTTCATTGCCGGTGCTTGATGCTTCCTGATCAGCAAGGAATCCTAAAAATGGTTCTGATGGTGACAGTATTGCTCCTGTCCCTTAGCGTTTTTGTGTTTTTTTGGCTTTATTTTGAAGCCGTCGAGGATGAAAAAGATCGACTGACCCATCTGACCAGCATATACGTTCATTACTTGGAAGCCATGAATCAATTGACTCCCGGGTGGGACGAAGGGGCAATACCTCAAGAGTTCTTCGCAAATCGCATTCAACAGGAATTTGATTCTCTGAGGGATCAACATCACTTTGGGCAAACAGGAGAGATGCTTCTAGTTCGCTGGCATGAAAATGGAGGGCAGAGTTCTTCTCAATTTCAACTGGATTTATCCGTCGATAGGCGGACGCAAATTTTGCCTGATAGTCGTGGTAAGAGTGTCCTACTAGCCTATCGACCCCTAGCAGGTCTTCCTCTGGGAGTAATAGCAAAAATCAATATTCAGGAAATCCAATTTCTCTATTTTCTTGCTGGAGGAGCCATTGGATTACTGGAAGTAGGAATCATGATGGTGGTCGGATTTATCCTGGTTCAAGGTAAAAATGCCAGGAGGCAGTACTCGCCTAAAGATCGACAAAAAATCCGAGGAGTCGTAGCGAGTCAGGGCGAGGGAATTGTGACCTTCAATGAATATGGGAAGATCGAAACATTTAATGAAGCCGCGGAAGCGATGTTTTCCTGGCAAGCCTCAGAGGTAATAGGTAGGCCGTTTAGAAATCTGGTGATTTCCCCGGAACAAGACGTGTGGGACCTATTTGTCTTGTCCTATCGGCAATCGAGAGTAAAACATGTTGGTGGTTTGCTGAAGGAATTCAAGGCTCAAAAAAAAGATGGAACAGTTTTCCCTCTGTCGTTGACCTTGACCGAGTCGCCGCTAGCGGACCAGCGCCTGTTCACAGCATTATTACGAGATGAGACAGAACAAAAACTAGCTGAACGCCGTTTAGCCGCACAATATGCGATCGCCAGGGTGTTGGCCGATTGCACGACCATTCAACAAGCCACTCCAGAAATTCTCCAGGCGGTCTGTAATAGTTTAGGATGGCAAGTGGGGGTACTCTGGCAAGTGAAGCCTGGGACAAAAATCCTGTTTTGTGTGGAAGTGTGGCGAACCTCCCATGAACGGTTTTCTGAATTTGTTACTGTGACGCAAAGTATGTCCTTCTCGAAGGGAGTTGGTCTGCCTGGACGG
This sequence comes from Nitrospirales bacterium, assembly GCA_049289415.1. GTDB lineage: Bacteria > Nitrospirota > Nitrospiria > Nitrospirales > UBA8639 > Nitrospira_E. The sequence continues at coordinate 9,635 of JBATLR010000356.1, read as the reverse complement.
ATCTGGGAGACAGGTAACCCCATATGGATTCCTGATGCGGTCAAGGACCCCAATTTTCCTCGTGCACCAATGGCCGCTCAGGTAGGGTTACATGCGGCATTTGCCTTTCCTATCAGGTTAGGTGAGGCAATTCTTGGAGTAATGGAGTTTTTTAGCCGGGAAATCCAGGAGCCGGATGAAGCCTTGTTGCACCAAATGGTGTCTGTTGGAAGCCAGATTGGGCAGTTTATGCAACGAAAAGAGGCAGAGATGGCCCTCCGGGAAAGTGAAGAACGAACACGGCTCATTCTGGACACCGCCCTTGATGCCGTGGTCACTCTAGATGAACATGGCTATGTTATTGGGTGGAACTCACAGGCGGAACGCATGTTTGGATGGTCCAGGGAGGAAATCATTGGGCAACAAGTCCTAACTACTATTATCCCACCGAAATACTGGGATGCCTACCCACAGGGGATTCAACACTTTCTCACTTCAGAGGTCAATGCAATTTTAAATAAACGGATTGAATTGTCCGGATTACACCGTGATGGCCATGAGTTTCCCCTGGAATTGGCGATTACGGCTGTTCAATCACAAGGGAAAACAATTGTTAGTGGGTTTCTCCGCGATTTAACCGAGCGACGGCAGACAGAAGAAGCCCTGTTGAAAAGTGAAGAGCAGCGTCGTCAGGCCCAAAAAATGGAGGCGGTAGGGACCTTGGCCGGTGGTATTGCACATGATTTTAATAATATCTTATCGGCCATAATAGGCTATACCGAACTGGCCATGACTCAAATTGGGGTGGGAAGTCCGGTGTTGCCCCGTTTACAAGAAGTCTTACGAGCAAGTTATCGAGCCAAAAATCTTGTTCGGCAAATCTTAACGTTTAGCCGGCGAGATGAATCTGGGAGAAAAGTGATTCATTTACAGCCGATTGTGCAGGAAGCGTTGAACCTCCTTCGTGCTTCTCTTCCGTCTACGATTTCCCTACATGCCGAACTCCAACCAAGCTCTGCGCCGGTTCTGGCTGATGCAACTCAGATCCATCAAGTGGTCATGAATTTGGGAGCTAATGCAGAATATGCGATGCGGCCGATGGGCGGAAGGTTGACGGTAACATTAGGTGAAGTAGCGGTTGATGAAACGACGGCTTCTCTTGTTCAAGGGCTGCATGCGGGGCCGTATATCCGCCTGAAAGTTGCTGATTCCGGGCAAGGGATGTCACCGAGTGTTACGAAACGAATTTTTGATCCGTTTTTTACCACTAAGGATGTTGGGGAAGGCACAGGGATGGGGTTGGCCGTTATTCATGGCGTCGTGACGAGTCATGGAGGTGTGATTCGGGTTGATAGTCAGAAAGGCCAGGGCACGACCTTTACCATTTATTTCCCTTGTTCCTCTCTCCCCGTCGAAGTTCGGCAGGTCCCGTCAAAGTCTTCTTCTTATTGTAGGAAGGGAACAGTGATGTTTGTGGATGATGAGGTGGCAATTGCCAAATGGGCCAAGGATATGTTGGAGAATGTGGGCTACATGGTTGTCGTATTTACCAATGGTCCTGAAGCGTTGCAGGCATTTAAAGAGAAACCTGATCAATTTGATGTACTTGTGACGGATCAAACCATGCCAGGCATGACGGGAGAATTGCTGGCTCGTCAAGTAATGAGCATACGTCCAGGTTTCCCCGTTATTTTGTGTTCAGGGTTTAGTTACACAATGAATAAAGAGAAAGCCATGTCGATGGGTCTCCGAGCCTATTTATCCAAGCCGGTGTTAATGGGGGATATGGCGCAAGCGCTTCAAGTTGCATTGACTCCTTCTGTCCCTCATTGAGCCAAGGGATTCAATTTTTGATTTAATTTTCTCCCACATGTGTTTTTGTATTCCTACTCGAATGCGGTGGGAGGCAGTCCTAGTTGGCTGTAACGGACGAATGAGTAGTGCTCAATATTGAGATGACTTGGCCCTTGATTATTGACATTTTATCCTCTCTCCGATTCGTGGTGCACTTTCATGCCACCAATCTGGCTCTTACAGGCCACTAGCATGACAGCCTCCTTCTGTGGATCTAGTAGAGGGGAATTCCCATCTGCAGACATGGATTCATGGGCAAAAAACTTTTCCCTCCCTTCAGCCCCACCGTCCTGAATTTTATTGTTTTCGTATAAGTGTTATTAAAGAACAATACTATTCGGCGGATTTTTATCTTGATTTTTATGTGGTTTTTTATTTCCGTAATGACAGAACATGAAGGGGTCGGAAGAGTTTGAATGATCCTATGTTATGACTCTCAACTCAAATATTTCCGGTTTCACTATCGTGAAGGTTAGGAACACAAGCCTGGAGAATACCTGGAAATAGCTCCTTGAAGAGGATAATTTTGATCCGCTACGAGATGGTGGTGACTCCATTAGAACTCAATGCATTTGTGAAAGCTACCCATATGGGTTGCAGGTACCCTTATTACCGCGAGTGGGTGAATCCCAAAAGGTACTTTCTTATTCCATGAGATGAGGGGTTCAGAGCGCTCGCTACCAATGGATAGGGATCATCTTAGAATTTCAGATTGCTCTGAAAGATCATTAACTATATTTCTTTTTTTTCATCGCTTTTGCTCTTACTTTAAAGTCTATTATCTATTAGGCCTTTTGGGGAATTCATTTCAAATTCGTCGTGTTGTTTGACAGTTTCCGTGGGTGTTTTTTTGACTATCAGAAGCTTCCCTTTAGATGTTGGTGGACTTACCTGTGCCATCCCTGAAGGTGTCGAGGTGTTTGTCAAAAGAGGAAAGGACCGCTGGTTTAACGTCTTCCTCGTAAGGACTAGGTGAGAGAAGAGAATCAAGACAAGCAAGGGTAATTGATGATAATGGCGCGCTCTGTGTGTTCGGTTTATCATTTGCATATTCCATATTAGGTTGGGTGAAGGAAGTCCTACAATAAAGAGAACGTAGTTTCACAAGGAGATTGCGAAAATGGGTGAATTTTTTGTCAAAGAGCATGGGGCGGCAGCGATGGAATATGCCTTACTTCTAAGTTTAATCGGTATGATCGTTATCGGATCTGTTCAGGCGTTAGGCTCCAATGTGTTTGATGGTCTTTCGGCGCTAGACCATGTTTTTGTGTCGACCCAATTCAAGGATGACCTGTTGCATCACCCATAAGTAGAAAGTTCCTACCATTCCTTAGCACTCTGCCCACTGGGGTTGTACCTTCCATGTGCTTTTCTGCACTTCGATTTCAAAAAATCTGATTTAATTCGTCGTTAATTCGGGAAAAGGGTTGTGGAATTCTTCGGAGGTAGTAATGCCGCTTTCTCTCCTCAAATCTTTAGTATATGGGATCAAATAGTCCACTTAAAATATCACTATCATGTTTAAATCTTAAGTCTCGGAGGTGCTTTGCCGAAAAAAATGAGAAAAAGAAGGGAGTTTAAATATGTTTGTACGATTTCTTGGGGTCCTTATGGTGTGTGCGACATGTGGCTGTGAATCGCTTTCAATGACTCATCAGTCTGCGGATGTCTTGACCCCAGGGCCACCCCCGGCCACATTGACCTCTCTTTCGGCAGGGGAAACTGAAGGCTCCTCGTCACTTTCCCAACGCGTGAGCATTCCTCAAAGCCCGAAGGCGGGAATATCTCAGGAAAAGCCCCCAATAGATCCTTTCCCCACTGTGTACTTTCCGTTCGACAGTTGGGAGATTTCATCAGAAGTTCAAGATCGTCTGGATGCCACGGCTAGTTGGATGAACCGCTTTCCGAATTATGAGCTCCTAATTGAGGGCCATACGGATGTACGTGGAACAGAAAGTTATAATATGATTCTGGGGGTAAGACGAGCAAAAGCCGTCAAAGAATATCTGGCCAATTTAGGAATTTCACGCAAACGTCTTGATGTGGTTTCCTTTGGGAATACCTTGGTCCTTTGTGAAGTTGATGACGAACATCAATGCCATCAATTTAACCGACGTGCTGACTTGCTGCTGGAGTAAAGCTCTTTCTACTGGTAAATGCCCTCCCTCTCGAAATGAGTGAGTTTGACTTTTCGTAAAGTTCCCATCTGATAGGTCCTCCAGTCTTTCTTTCAGGATTTCCGGGATCAAAATCAATTCTTGATGGCTCAATTCGTCAATGTTTTATGTATGTGTTGGATCTGGCATCGAGAATTTTTCTTGATGAAGAGATGTCTTGAGTCGGCTTTCCCGGATTTTCTCCTCGTAATTGACAATCATTTGTCGATATGTTATTTGCAATAAACTTGCAATAAGGATTTGCAAAATCAGGTTTATATCTCTTGTTGAAATTAGAACCTAGCATCAAAAAAGATCTGCGAGCTACAGGGCGACGAATGACCCGTACTCGCCAGGCCGTCCTAGCGTTACTGCAAAGGACTCGCCAGCCAATAAGTGCCACGGAAATTTTTGAACAATTGCACCAGGAAAAAGTGGCGATTGATCTAGTGACCGTGTACCGAACCGTGCATGTGCTGAAAGAGTTAGGTCTGGTTCTCCAATTGGATCTTCACCAGGAAGGTCTCGCAAGATATGAACTGAAAGAGGGGCGAGAGCATCACCATCATATTCGTTGCCAGATCTGTGGTCAGATCGAGGATTTGTTGTTATGCCCGTTAAAAAAAGTCACAAAATTGATTGAACAACGGACGCAATTTATCGTGGATGATCATACATTGGAATTCACGGGATTGTGTCCACAATGCCAATAAGATGATCAAAACTCTTGGACCGAGGCTTTCAAAAGCCGGCTCTATCGCTTCTCTGGTTTGTGCTGTGCACTGTGCGGTGACGCCTTTGGCACTGCTTGCCCTTCCCGTCATAGCTGCACATTCCTGGGATGGTCTTGATGGAATAATTGGGGCCTTTTGGGCCGATACTACTGAATGGATGTTTTTGGGGGTGATAGCCTTATTGGCAGGTTTTGGATTGTTGGCGACCTATCCTAGGCATCGAGATAGCCGTCCTGCTCTTCTAACTGCTTGCGGACTCGTGGTGTTAATGACCGCTCATCTCCTGATTGAGTCAGGCGGTGGGGTAGAGATCGTTCTTGATGTGACTGGGGCCTCTATGATCGCACTGGCCGGGTTTTGGAATCGAAGGTTATGCCACCATTTAGGCTGCCATACTCATGAGCACACGCATGAAGCCAGCGGTTCTAAAATTCAACCCCTTCCTGATTTATCCTCCAATTCTTAAGCTTCCATCCTTTCGCTTGTTTATCGCAGGCTCCATCGGAAGGAAATTTTCTTTGTTAATTCCCCGGAATCACGGTATTTCCTTTTTATACCGAGCCGAGGCCTGTGGGGTATGTAAGGGTTAGAGTGAAACGCTCGTTGATAAAATAGGGATAGGTGTCATGGTACTAAGAGGAGTCATGAGAAGACTCTCGATATTCGTCATAGAACATTAAATTGGTTATGAAGTCAAAATCTTACTTTTAGCCGACTTATCCAAGGCTTCCCCCAAATCATCAAGAAGTTGTTCTGTCTCTTCCCATCCGATGCAGGCATCTGTAATTGATATTCCCCACTCCAAGGGTTTCCCTGCTTCCCATTTTTGATTGCCCGACTTCAGATTACTCTCAATTAACAAACCCATGATGGCGAGTTGGCCCTTGGTGAATTGCTCGATAACCGATTGAGCCACGGGAACCTGACGCGTATGGTCTTTTTCTGAATTGCCATGAGAGCAGTCAACCATTATCGGACGACGAATCCCTTCATTCGTTAAGCAACGCACGGCCTCAGAGATATCTTCCGGATTATAATTGACTCGTCCACCGCCACCACGAAGAACAAGGTGTCGGTCCGGATTGCCATTTGTTTTGATAACTGAGGTGAGACCTTCGGCGTTCACCCCAATGAAACTTTGAGGATGTCGGGCTGCAATCATGGCATTGAGAGCGACTTGGAGTCCCCCATCCGTTCCATTTTTGAGGCCAACGGGCATGGATAGGCCACTGGCCATTTCTCTATGGGTTTGGCTTTCGGTGGTTCGTGCTCCAATCGCCGCCCAACTAATTAAGTCGGAAATATATTGGGGCGTGACAGGATCCAGAAATTCCGTGGCGCATGGCAACCCTAGGTTATTGATCCGGAGTAGAATAGAACGAGCCAGTTCAAATCCTCCTCCAATTTCGCAGGAGCCATCTAAATGGGGGTCGTTGATAAGTCCCTTCCAGCCCACCGTTGTGCGGGGTTTTTCAAAATAGGTTCGAAGGACAATCAGGGCATGCTCCTGAATGCGATCAGCGACCAGTTTGAGGCGTTCAGCATAGAGAATGGCCGCTTCCGGGTCGTGTATCGAACACGGGCCAATTATGACTAACAGGCGATGTGAGTCTCGTCCATGAAGAATATCTCGAATGGCTTGCCGAGATTGAAGAACCATCTGTCCGGTTTTTTCGGGCAAGGGGAGCGTACTCTGCATCTGTTTTGGGGTCGGAAGTGGAGAAATATCGATAATGTTTCGGTTATTAATTGGTTCGGGCATACGACACGTCCTGGGTAAAATGAGAGAATATCTGGAATTGCAGAATTGAATACCGTAACCAAATTATGCGGGAATTAACAACATTGTAATAAGAAACCCTATATCCAGGCAACCTGTCATTGGCAATCTGTAATACGCCACTAAAGAACAGGGTTGATAAGAGTGGCTAGCAATACTGTGCAAAGAGGTAGAGATGGAAGGCAGATGGAAGAATTCCCTGGCAATTAAATGGGAAGTAATCGAGGACTGGATTTTGAGGGGGCAATGAGGGAGGTCTAGCGTCAAAGCCCGTCAAGCTGTGGTGTTGATCAAATTGGCTTGTTGAGAAGTATACCACCGCATGACATCTTGATTAGCGGGGTCTTGAGTAGAGGTAAATGAAAATTTGGTGCCAATGACTAAATCCGTCGTGGGGTCAACCCACTCAATGGTTCCGGAAAATTTGGAAAAATGGCTGAATCCTGGTAAACGACAACTGATGTGGAGATGTGATGAGGAGACGAGTGGCCATGCGGAAGGGGCGACACGAAACTGGCAACCCGTCGGGGAGAGATTGCTGAGCTGAACAGGTAACACGGCAAGGATTTTTCCCTTGTCACTGAGGGGTCGAACGGCTCCAGTCATATTGACCGTCAAACGAGGAAATGAGCGAGGGTGTTGACGTGAAACGTTTGGTGGGGCAGCTAATCGAATCGTTGGGGGCTGTGTGAGAATTTCTTGGATGACCGTTTCAAATTCATAAATGTCCTCATCGATACATGAACGACCTTTACAGGGAATCCCGCATCTTAGACTGCTGAGTGCCGGATCTTTTGGGAGTGCACAAAGGAGGGAGTGATCGGCTCCCAGTCCCAATAAATAGGTTTGGATTAACAATTTCTCAGGTGTGGAGGGAAAGGTCAACCAAATGGAGTTTGAACCCATGGAAAGGTGAGGAGATGGCGAATTCATGATTCCCTTTTCGGTTGTGTGAGCCCATGTTACAAGGCCAAATTCAGGTCAGCAAGATGAGGAGGAGAGAACAGAAAAGGACTGACCTTAATATACAAGAACAGGTTAAAAACTCTAGAATGTTTTCTGATGGCTATGGCCAATGCGTAGACCGAGCATGCCATCCGCTTGGAGGGGGAGAAAGGGAAAGACTCTGCCGTTAATGGCAAAGAAATTATAGAGTGGTTGGCGGTCGGGTTTCTTCTGGGTGAGGATGAAGTTCTTGAATGAGTGAATCCGCTAACTTTTCAGCAGAAATGTCATAGTTCTGTGAGTCAATGGCTTTTTGGAAATGTGTGATTTTGTCTTGTCGAACATCCGGAATCTGAGACATTTCTTCGAGGTAAAAAGAAACCTTTCGGCTAGGAGTTGAAGGGGATGTTCTGTCATCTTTGGCAGAGTTTGAAGCTAAAGCAGAAACCTCGTGGCTAACATCGGGAGATGACAAGGCCGTTTCCTTAGGAGGACACGATGGGGCATCTCCTGGTGGGGTTGGTGGGATGGAGGAAAGTTGATTCATTGGTTGTTAAAGGGTATCCCAGGGTGAGATGAAATCTTAAATAAATATGAATAAAAGAATCAAATAACATCGTCGTCCCTTCCCTCTCGGCCGTGTAATGAAATCCCTCGTCACCTTGTGAGCGGTTCTCAGATAGGATTGAGATGATTATGGAACATGTTGTGGGCGCACGAATTCATCAATTACGGACCATTGATCCAGGAGAAATCCGGTTGGTCCAGTTAGCATTGCCTGAGGATGTTGAGATAGCCGGAAAACTATATGCCCTCCGAGATACCATGCGTCCAGGAACGGCCTTTCTCGCAAAACCCTGGGGAGACCGGTCGGGCAAATATCGAAGACGGATGTATACCCGGTCAAATGCTTCCTTCAACGAGCCACGCTTATTGGAGACGTTCATCAATTATACCCATCGCGACCAGTCTGATACCTCCAGTTGGTGGCAATCGGAAATGGCAACCGACTGGTTTAAGGAGGGAAAAACTATAGAAGTTCGTCTCCAAATGGATGAAGAGCAGGGGGGGGTGTTGGTGTATGAAAATACCAAGGTATGTAAGGCTACGAATCTTCGCCTGGAAGACGATGGGCGATGGGAGGGAATGCGAATGGTCTGTGTGGCCTTTGGCACGGGCATTACGCCATTCTTATCGTATGCCCGCTATTTAAAAGCCAAAAATTTTGGTCAAATGGGAGGAAGAGTTGGAGCCCACGTGACGCTGGTGGCTAGTGTGCGCCATGAGGGGCAGTTAATGCTTCATGAGGAAATGGTCGCCCTTGAGCAACAATTCCCCGAACATTTTCGATATCAACCAGTGCTAACTCGATCCTGGCCGACTGCCTGGAGGTATCCGAAAGGTCGAATCCAGCGAGTGGTACACCCCGTATCCGGACACGAGCAAATCGACATTTCACCATTTCAAGCTATTGTGCCGAATATAGACCAATCGCATCTACGCATATGTGGGAGCGTCACGGCCTGCCGACAGCTCACTCTCGGACTTGAACAAGGCGGGTTGGTTCCGCTGACCCTGCGCACGGAGTCCTGGTAGAAGAAATCCATGGCGAAAGGCAGAGGAATTTGGTGTGGATGATTCCCTATTCCCCTGCGGGCCGTGTAATGGAGTCTGGAATCGTGACATTAGGACGGCGCAATAATCGGATCACCGGGCGACCAAGGAAGGTGTAATGTCCACAGATCAGACAGTGCAAGCTGAGGGTGACAAGAAGTTCCTGCTCCAACTGTTCTAAATGTACGGTTCGCGACCCACATCGAGAACAACGAGGATACTTGTCGGTGGAGGTCTTTGGGGTCACAGTCTTTTTGTGAGAGTTCTTGCGTGTCTTGCAGATTGGTTGGTCTGGCTGTGCTGACTTTTTCATGAATGAATCCTTGGTCAAGGTAATAGAAGAACTCATCTGGATATAACCAATTCTTGTGCCAAAATTATCGAAGAAAAAGTGGCAGGAAAGTCCAAAAACGACCTAGAAATAGGCGGAAGGAAGCCAACACTGGGTAAAATTTTCCGGAGGAACAGGGTCAAAAATGCTGAGCTGGAGAGCTGTTGTCCGGCTACAGTTTATTGACTGGAAGAGGGAGTCGAGGTCTGAGCGAGGATGGCTTCAGAACGAAGGAGGAGATT
>JBATLR010000355.1:0-2929 GCA_049289415.1 Nitrospirales bacterium | reverse complement strand
AATGCTAACCTGAATCGTTTTTGGTAAGGTTCAGCCAGAAGAATGACGATGAACTGACATTAGACACCTATTCGTTGTCTGGATGGCTCTGACATCTTTTTGGATGGCAGGGAGCATATTTTCATGTGGAGGCGATGTCATGAACCACAAGAGTCTGGTCTCGTTATTGAGCAGCAGGCGCGAGGAAATCGTTCGCCGATTTGCCATTAAGACATTGGGTATTTTTGGGTCGGCCGCCCGTGATGAAATGCATGAGGAAAGCGATATTGATGTTCTTGTGGAGTTTCAGTCCTCCCCCACCTTCGATGCCTATATGAATCTCAAGTTTTATTTGGAGGATCTTTTCCAGACGAATGTCGATTTGGTCCTTGAGGATACCGTGAAGCCTCGCATGCGTCCTTTTATCGAAAAGGATTTGATCCGTGTCGCGTGATTGGAAGTTAGCGCAAGAGCTATTCCTCCCTTCGCCTGTTCCTATTGGTCGACATTGTGTGGCATCGGGAGGAAATTTTTCATTTCCATTTTTCCCAATCTCGATCGATTAAGAGAAGGAAGGTGGACGAACACTGACAACCTGCAGGGATGTCGGAAGGGCATCACCTTTCGATGCGCGAGTTTAGGCTGGGCACAGATCCTTCGCTGCTGCTCAGGATGACCGTGCAGGAAGTAAGATGGATGCCCGATTACGAATGTCGGGGATGACAGAGGGTTTGATAGCTGCCCGCTCCCTTACCTACGAGAGTGAATAATGCAGGGAAGACGGATTCCCGATTTCATTCGTGGTTGAACCCTCCAATACGCTATTCTCGCGCTCTGGTCGAAAAAGAAACTTCGCCCGTGAAGCTGCCTCAGTGGATGGTGGCTGCGGAATCGGGTGTCGTTTGTTGTTGCTGCTGTTGATGATACAGGGCTTCAAAATTCACCGGGTTGAGCATGACGGTCGGGAACCCTCCCCGTGTCACCGCATCAGACACCGTCTCACGAACATAAGGAAAGAGAATATTCGCACACCCGATCCCTAACACCGGCCCCATTTCCGTTTCCGGGACATGGCGAATCCGAAAAATGCCGGCTTGCTCCACTTCCACAATAAACATGATTTTTTCGTTGACCTTGGCCGTCACGGTCACCGTCACGGACGCATCGTACATGCCCTCTTCCACACGGGCATGTTGCGTCTTCAATTCGACATGCACCTGTGGGGCTCCACCCTCCCGGAAAATGCCGGGTGCATGGGGGACTTCCAAGGACAAATCCTTAACGTAGATTTTCTCTATGGTAAAGACGGGCTTCTGTTCTTCAGTCATGTGTCATCCTCTTGTGCGTGAGTAGAGATGGTCGTCAAGCCACAAACGGGCCTGACCAACCTGATCTTCGGGCATTCGGAAAAAGTAACCCATATTGTCATCGATTCCTCATGAGACGCAACCCGGCGACCTTTCCTTTTGCATGGAGAGGGGGGGTACTTTGCAGATGAGGAAATTTCGTCCCCGGTGTTGATGTCGAAGGGCAGAGATTGGCATCATGTCGTATGCTATAGAGGAAGAGACCACGGTGGTGTCGAATCTGATCGGGAGCTCTGAGCATGCGATTCTACATTTTACGCAATCAGGTCGTCGTTCCCGCTTCGAGTGCCAAGGAATTTGGCGAATGGGTGGAAACGGCTGATCGGATTGTGAGTCATACACAGGTTGCCGATATTGAGGTGTCTACCGTGTTCCTTGGGATCGATCATCAATTTTTTGCCGGCCCTCCTCTCCTGTTTGAAACGATGGTGTTTGGTGGCGATCTTGATCAAACGTGCCGCCGCTGTTCCACCTGGGATGAAGCGGAGGCGCAACATGAAGAGATTTTGTCAGAAGTGTTAAACCGGGTGTATGGCTATTATAAGCCGGGTTGAATCGGTGACGTTCGGTTCGTCTTCAATCTGCCTGGGGTCCGGCCTTCCATTCACATCACATTCGCAGCCACCTTCCCACTTTCCTGCTTGTTCAGAATGGTTTCCTTTTCTCTTGTGGATGGAACTTGTCTTTTTGATGCCGGGTTTCGGCCCGGCAGCCGAGCCACTTTTGTTTCGGTAAAAGTGGCCAAAACCATTGACGCCCCGTTTGGCCTCATTGAAGAGGAGGGACGCAACCCTGAGAAGAGCAAACCAACTCGCAAGGCTCAAACAAGGTTCGCCAGATGATAAGAGCGTCCCTCCTTTGGGCCAACCGGCAGGCGTCCGATCAACCGTTCTCCTGTCAATTTTAGCGTAAGCCCTGGGGGCCGACCTGAAGGTGGGCGGTGAGGTAAACCTTTTTTCAATTTCCCCTACAAGTGGCTCTTTCGCTTTTGATCTGAAACAGGGATAGATGCCCGCCTACAATCTGCGGGGATAACGGCAGGAGTGGGTTTGGCGTCGGGTCATTGGGCACAGATCCTTCGCCTCCGGCTCAGGATGACAAAGAGACAGGAAGCTCAGCATGACAACTTGGATCCGTTGACTCCCGTCGGGCACGACGGAGGGGAAGATGAATACCGATCGTTTCTTCGAGTGCCGATTAATCCCAGTTTTTCTTTTCGCTTCATGGATTTTATCGCCGCTTCTCTTTTTAATGCCTGGCCTCTCGTCGCCTGAAGTTCGGTGAACACCACGGTAAACGGTCCACGGTGTTTCGTATATTTGGCCCCTTTCCCTTTCGCGTGCTCGTCAAGACGACGTTCCAGGTCCAAGGTTATCCCGGTGTACAAACTGGTATCGGCGCATTCCAACATATAGACCGTCCACGCCATACAACGCCCTTTCCTCATTATTCATGCAGCCCGGTCCGGCTGTGAGTGACATGGCCCATACCCATTTGAGGCCACAGAGTCTCACCTCGAAAAAATCCGTTTTGATTCCCCTCAACGACTAATCGTCCAGAAGCAGATGTCCAAATACCGAGAA
>JBATLR010000354.1:0-5888 GCA_049289415.1 Nitrospirales bacterium | reverse complement strand
CAAGAGATTGGATAATGGTTCTTTGAGTGTCAATGGTGGAAATAGCATAGGCTTCGGTTAACACTTGTATTAATTCCTTCTGCACAGCTGTCCGGCCCAAGGCCAATACCACAGCCTGCTTGACTGAATCGGAAGGATCAGTAAGGTGCTGAACCAATGCAACTAGAGACTCATCTGATAGTGAATCGGACATCGTTCCCAAGGCCCACGCACTTGATTGTCGAACCTGGTCATCTGGATCCGACAATGCGAGAACAAGGGCTGGAATGCCCTGGGGGTCACCAATTTTCCCAAGTGATAAGGCTGCGGTCCGTCTAGTATCAGGCTGAGTATCCGTCAGAAGTGGAATAAGTCGTTCGGTGACGGTTTCAGCTGATTCAGGTGGGGATTCAATGACGCAACCAACAAGTCCAAAGAAGCAAATTGCTCCGATAACGGTAGGAGATTTGGTAGAGAACGTGAGCAAGAAAGGCTTATGCAGATCCAGAAGGTTCTTTGGGATTTAGAGGCTCTTTGGCTACTTCAATGGAGTCTTGCATCTCTTTTTCGGCAGACTCCAGTTCCGCTTGAATGGTGCGCATTTGAGGATCGATCGAATTTTTAATATCTGCCGCGGCATCCCTGAAGGTACGTACGGCACTTCCAAGCCCCTCTCCCAATGATTGCATATCTCGTGGAGCTAATCCGGATTGTTGGGAAGCCTGGGCTTTCATTGCAGCTTGTTGCGCTTGGACACGGGCCACAGCTTGCTTATTCACAACAGCCGCAGGTCGTTTTAGCACAGGCTTCGCTTGTGCACCAGCCGGGAGAGCGGGATATTGCCTGGAAGCCACGGGGGCTGGTTGCGCTTGCCTATCCTCCATCGACATCGGTGGTGGGGAAGAAGGAGTTGTCGTGGTTTGAGGAGAACTGGAAGCCCCGGAAGATTTAGATGAAGGGTGGACCACCTCAGGTCCTGCTCCCTTGTAAAGTAATGCTGCAGTGGTTCCCGGGGTTTGTTCAGGACCAGGCTGGAATGGCTGATTGGTCGGAGTGCCCACGGGGGTAGTCGGTTGGGATTGAGCCTGTACTGGTTCTGTCGGCGTGTTGGGTAGTGCCTCATTGGGGTCTACAGGCGGGGGAATATCGGCGACTTCTTTTTTAAAACCTTTTAAGGCTTTTCCCACACCTTCTCCGATTTGTGGAAGCCGCCCTGCCCCGAAAATAATCAGGATGATCACCAGAATGATCATGAGTTCAGAGAACCCCATGGTTCCGAACATAGAGAAAACCCTTTCGCCTCGGCCCACTGTGAAAATTTAAGACTAAAAAGACTCTATCTTTCAAGATTGACGAGTGTCAACCTAAATGCGGTAGGCTTGGAACACTATGCCCAAGCCAAGTTTTCGCATATTCTTCATTTTGTGTCATGCCCTTGAAAGAAACGAATAGATCCAGGATGTCATTACTCTCACCGCCCCAAATTCCCCTTTTTCGCATTACCTTGTTTTACGGCCCTGAAGCCGTTGAAGGTGCATCAGATTCAGTGCACTGTGTGTTTAATGTCAAAAAACGCAGCTGGAAAGGTGGGGTTCAAGTCGAGGTGGTGATGAAAAGAAACCAAATAGACAGGCTCGAAGAAATCCTTCAGCATTCGTCATGGTTGGATGTTGTTCTGAGTGGCGTTCCGGTGGAAAACCGGGGAGGCTATCGAGAAAAAAGCCATGATTTATTGGTGCAGTTGCTGTGCTTTCACAAGCTTCATGCCTTTATCCAGAAGGGAATTAAGCAGGAGAATATTCAAATTGCAGGGGAGGCTCTCATTGCTGAGACTGATGAGGTAGTTGAACGGGAGGCCGAGGAAATCAAAAGGCAGATTTGTATCGAGTTGGATCTGGTTGAAACCGAAGAGGGACCCCAGTCACTATGAAGGTACCAAATTTGCTATAATTTGTTACTTTGTATTTAAAAACAGAAGACTAATGAATCATTCAGGTTTAAAATAGCAATGAGAAGGTATACATAAAAATTAAACAGGAAGGAGTATTCCTTATGCGGCAATGCAAGGGTTTGTGGGGAGGTGTCCTTAAACAGGTAACAGGGGTATGCGTATTATTGGCTTTTTCCCTGATCGTATGCCTTGGTGCCACAGGGGTGAGTCTGGCTGCCGAACAAGAATTATCCAGCCCAACCAATGAAGCGGCCCTCGGTATCGGGAGTGCTTTGCTGACCGTGATTTATTTCCCTGTGAAGTTTGCCTATGCCATCTTGGGTGGGATTGTGGGAACCTTTACGTATGGATTAACAGGTGGCGACCTTGAAACCGCAAAAGCGGTGTGGGAACCGAGCTTCTACGGCACGTATGTCATCACTCCCGACCATCTGAAGGGGAATGAGCCCGTTCGATTCATCGGGGTCTCCGCATACGAGGATCAAGCGCTATAGACCGAAAGATCACACCCGCCTAAGTTGAATCGACTGGCATGGTCAAACCTATCATTGGGATCACCCCGGACTTTAACCCAGGCAATCGGAAGGACATGGGTGGAAAAGAACCCACCTATTTTTTGCGGGCCAGGTACCTTCAAGCAATTCAAGACGCTGGGGGAGTGCCCTTAGTGCTTCCCCTGGTCCGTGGTTTGGCGAAACAGAAATATCTTATACAACGGCTGGACGGTCTTCTGGTAACCGGGAGCGGATCGGATTTAGCCCCTGAGTTGTATGGGGAGAAACAGCGGTATCCTTTTCAGCGAATGAGCGAAGAGCGCGCTCAACTTGAGCTTGGACTATCCAAGTTGGCCTTTCGTCAGGGGTTGCCGACCCTAGGCATCTGCGGAGGGATGCAATCCATGAACGTGGCCTTGGGAGGAACCCTGGTGCAGGATATTTCCTCTCAATTGTCGACGAAAATTGAACATCGACCCACCAAATTGGCAACGAAAACAGCCCATCTGGTTAACATTGAACCCAACAGCCTACTGCAGCGCATCGCCAAGCGGTTAAGTATTGCGGTGAATAGTTCCCACCATCAATCTATCAAATCTGTTCCGTCATCCTTTCAAGTTACTGGAGTTGCTCCGGATGGAGTCATTGAGGCGATTGAAGCCTCTCGTCATCCATTCTGGCTTGGAGTCCAATGGCATCCGGAGTTTTTATACCGGCAGGATGCGATTCAGAAACGCCTATTTACGGCGTTGATACAATCTGCCAGACAGTTTGCTGCCAGCCGAACATAGCCTATTCCGGACATTTTGGCTTGGTTGGCACAAAATCCATCCCAAAGAGAACTCTCAATGCTGATAAGAGGACTGGGAGTTGTTACGAAGCCGCGTCTTCGGCTTCTGGAGCTGGTTGTGGTGGATCCGACAGGGCCGGTGATTTGGGTGCAGGGGGTTTGGTCTCTTGTGCGGTCTCTACCTTGGCAGCAGGAAGGGTAGCAGGTTTTGGAGCAGGCGCGGGTTTCGGCTTTTCCGGCTTGATGCCACCTTCCCAATGAGGGCCGGTATACATATCGTCGGCCAGGTCCGTCTCTTTCCACCTGGCTTCGAAGTCTGCGGCGGCCTTATTGGGGGTTTCTCCGGTTCCAACAGTTTGATTCCACGGATAGATGCGAGGAGAAATCCGGCAGGTAGACTCATCCTGGCACATGTACAGTGCAATCGGATTTCCTCGATAAGGGCCCAGAATAATATGGACCGTGCCGACTAATTCAGGAAGAGAATCCATGATACCAACACAACAGATTGTCGTCTAAAAAGGAGGCTATACTGCCACAGCCCCCGGCGGTATGCAATATGAGCCGAAGAAGTTCATCAGGATTTTATGACAATACTATGATTGAGGGAAGAGAAATGAGAAACAGAATTTTCCTGAAATTCGGAAGGGCTATTTGTTGAGAAGAGGTTCTCCCGGGAGCTCGGATTTTCGGTGAAGATATAATGCGATCATGAGGACCAAAATTACGATGACATGCAAGGACATATCCATGAGGTAATGACGAAACATGTCTTCAGGGACAGATTCCTGGTGCGAGAATTCAGCGCCAGCGGTGAGAATTCTTCGGACAGAAGCGATGATTCCCACATGCAGGAAGGGTTCGAGTCGAATACGGTCGTTTTGTAGGAAGCCTAATACCGTGCGAAACAACTCCAAAAGAATGATGACGAACAACAGGTCATTCAGTAAAGCGATGGTCGCTGGCAAAAACCCGGTCTGTACCGATTGAGCATAGGCTACCCAACTATAACCGAAGACCAGCATACCCACGAGAAGAAAACTCAAACAGGCGGTGATGTAGCCCCACCGGTCGAGGAACTGCATCCATCGGACCCATTGTTTAATTGATTCTGGTGTCCACCCTAACATGTTGAATGTGCCCTTTTATGCGGTTCCTTGATGTGGCGTGTTGGGGGGGGGCTCCCGGTTGGTGTCCTCTCCCCGCATCTGACCAAACTCTAAACTCTGAATCGCTCTCGCCCCAAACGAATGGCCACAACAGATGACTTCCTGAAATCCCTCACCGCCCGCCATTACCATTAGGCGAAGTCCACAGGAATCAGTCGCAACGATTTTCTCATCGAGGGGCATGCCGACTGCCAAGGTTCCTGCTCGGCGGCCACGCTCTTGGTTAAACGAGGGAACCACGTCTTCCAGGGTCAGGTCATGTCCGCAACATCGAATTTTTTCAAACCCTTCTCCACCGCTCATCACCTTAAGTACTAATCCGCAAGAATCCGGATACCGTTTGCGTTCGTCGATAATGTCCCCTTTTTTCAATGCCATAGCGATGCTCCTTGCTCCCGAAATGAATCATGAAATTCTGTCATCAGAAATAGGAATAGATGAATGGATGTGTCGATTTATGCAGCAAGGTTGATAGCTAAACAAATCTTTGTAGGGAATGTCCAGAATTGGGCCAGGCCCTTCTTTTTCACACGTAAGTCGGGGAGAGTAGCCCGCATCTGATACATGGCCTAAAGCGAAACGAACCTCCCACTGGTTATTGGAGCCCGTCCGGGAATCCGTCTTGTCTTTCTGTGCATTCAGGTCAGGGTGCGAAACTGGTCTTGGATCTGTGCTAACACATGGCGATGGGCAGAAATCCCGACGGTATTAGCGATGGAGGGAATGTCGATTGGGTGATAGGGGGAGACAAATTGCTGTTTGACGGAGGCGATACGGGCCAAACTTCTTTCAATGCAGTTTTGATCCAATACATGAGATTCAACTGCACGACTGACGGCTTTAATCGTTTCGGTCGCGAGCCTGCGGGTTTTGCACACTAATAACATATCTACTCCGGCTTGCAGCGAGTGCACAGCGGCCTCGCCGACCGTCGAATGGTTCACAATTGCGCCCATTTCCAAGTCGTCGCTCAAGATGACGCCGGAAAATCCCATCTGTTGCCGAAGTATATCTGTCAATATCATGGAAGAGAGGGTTGCGGGATTTATGGGGTCAAGGGCGGGATAGTGGACGTGGGCCGTCATGATGGCTTGTAAGCCATGAGCAATGGCGTATTGAAAAGGTTTGAATTCCACGCTCTCCAGCCGCTCCCGGGTGGCGTAAACCATCGGCAGTTCCACATGTGAATCGGTACTGGTGTCGCCATGACCAGGGAAATGTTTTCCGCAGGCCAATACGCGATGATCGTGCAGGCCCGCGAGTGTGGCCGCTCCCATGAGGCACACCTGTTCCGGCTCGGTCCCAAATGCCCGATCTCCGATAATAGGATTGGAGGGATTCGTATGGATGTCCAAAACCGGTGCCATATTCATATTAATCCCAACGGCGCGTAACTCCTTGGCGGTCACGGCTGCCGCCTGGTAGGCCAGTTCCGTGGATCCCGAGTGGGCGACGGTTGTTGCAGGAGGAAAGATGGTAAACCCTGAAGGAAGGCGGGAGACGCG
>JBATLR010000353.1:0-1677 GCA_049289415.1 Nitrospirales bacterium | reverse complement strand
AAAATCTCGGTTGGGGAGAGGAGAGCTGAGGAGATCAAATCCTAGTTGTAAATCTCCCCCGCAATAGTCCACCTCAAAATCAAAGCAGACATCTCCTGCGGTTCCCGATCCTTCCATAGGGTCGAATAGAGATTTTGGTTTTAAGTAATCCAATAAGTCCACCACCAGATAACCGGGGCAGTTTCCAAAATAATTGGAAATTCCCCACGGCCCCCGCTCGGGGTAGCGCAGTACGGACGTTAACCGAGGGCGGGATTGGAGATGCTGTCGGATCAGTGCCTGCCGGGTTTTGGCTTGGATGAGATGGTGCTCGAGGTCTCTTCTGGAGAATCCAAACAGGGATTCGGCTTCCATCAGAGAATGGCCGGCTTCCACAAACCGTAGGGCTTGCCGAAGGTTTTCTTTCGGAGAAGTGTTCATAATTGGTTGATTCGGTTCCAGAGTATTCATACGCTTTTTTATTCCTTTCCTAGTCTGTATGGTCTATGTCCGGGTTATGCTGATTTCGTGTGTCACTATCCTTCCTAGAGGTTTTTGGACACCCTCTGGGAGGGTTCCCTTGCATGTCTCTTTACCCTTCCCCATGAGAGAAATGAAAAGGAGAAAATATGTTGTCGATGATTCCCTGTTTGTTTTCCTCAAGGGATTCAATGGGCTTTTCCGTCAACAACTTGATGACATTCACTCCGGTCTTTCCGGAAAAAATTCCTGTTGAGGGCACGGGTTAGAGGACACGGAAACATTGCAATCATTTTGGGAAAGTTTTTTCACTAATTGAATCCGGGTTTGGTCTCCTTCCCTCCTCCGTGATGAATGTATGCCATGCGCGGCCAGACTTGGACGGATTTCCTTCATTCTTCGCCAGACCCAACGGATATCCTTCGGCCAGAGTGAACTTTTCGTATCCACTCCCACCTCTGGGGCTAGGGCATTGAGTCGTTCCAACAGTTGTTGCGGTGAGCCGTTCCAGACTTCATCCGACTCCATCAATTTCACGAGCACTTGGGCGATGGGGCTGGCTTCAAGGGTCTCTTGTGTTTGCATCCGTTGATTCTGTGCCCAGGCATTTCGAAACCGTTCAGGGGGAAGATTGAGGGCAACGGTAATTGCTTCTCCCCATCGGGCAAAATCGGCCATCCGGGGATAGTGGCCAGGAGAAATGGTCTCCAGACATGCCATGGCATGGCTTAAGATCGTGAATAATGACCCCAGGTATGCTGGGCGATGAAGAAAGAAATGTTCCCAGAATTCCGCTTCCGTCTGACGGTGGGAATCCGGGATGCGCTCAAGGGAGAAAATAAGCGCCCGGTCTAATAAATCTGGTTTGTTGGCGATGAGATTAATGCCATTAAACCCCTGACATCGTCTGAAGCTATACAGAATATCTTCATCATCCGAGAAGAGTTCCCGTTTGGAAAAACCTTCCCCGGTGACACACCGACACATGGCATCGCTCATCCATTCGGGGAGCTTCGTCAAATTATCTAGCCAAACCAACCAATGATGGCTGGCTAGTTGGATAAATTCTCGTAGGCTGTCCTGTGGACCCAGTATCGGGATGGCGCTAGGATCAACGAGGTCCCGAATTACTTTAAACAGGGTGGTCTTTCCGCTGCCTTGTTCCCCTTGTACGGCCAAAATGGGGTGTGGGATATCGGGGATGATCAATGTGACGAG
>JBATLR010000352.1:0-16680 GCA_049289415.1 Nitrospirales bacterium | reverse complement strand
ATGTCTTCGAAGACCGTTCCCCAGGCGAATCCATAATCCCGTAACCCATAAGCTTCCGTGACATCGGTGAAGACAAAGTTCCCGTCGTTGCGTAACAGGAGCCATTGGGATTCCAATCCCTGACCGTCCTTGAGGTCTCCCTTGAGAAAGTAGTGCGATATGGAGGTGCCGACGTTGGTAAAGAACAAGTCCTGATCACCATCCTTATCCACGTCTCCCACGGCCAGTCCCATCCAGAATCCGTATCCTGAGTTGGTGGCGATGGGCGTGAAGGTCGCGTTCCGCTCGTTTTGAAAGATTTCGACTTCGCCTGTGTTCTGCGCCACCACCAGGTCCTGCCAGCTGTCTCCGTCCAAATCGACGAAGACCGACAGAAACGTATTTTGTTTCGAGGCGGTGCCGGACGACTGCGTGATATCCGTAAATGTGAGGTCGCCGTTGTTGAGCAGCATGACGTTATGTTTGGCATGGGTCGGGTCATTGAAGGTGGCGCTGCGAAAGGCCTTCTTGCTGACAAACACGCTGACGTAGAGATCCCCATGCCCGTCATGATTGATGTCGGAGACCGCGATCGTAAGCGGGACGGCGTCGGGTTCAAGATGGAGTGGAATCTTCTGCTGCGTGAATGTTCCGTGATCGTTGAGGTAGAGCGAGATTCCGTCGTCCCTGGCGATGAGCAGGTCGGTATCCCCGTCATGATCCATGTCAATCGACGTGGCCCCGTAAGTGGCGGTGGTACTGGACAACCCCGATCCCTGGATAATGTTCACGAGTTGGCCATCCCGGTAGGTGAGCAAGGCGTCCTCCTGCCCGCCGCCGCCGCCCACAAAGATCTCCATTGTGCCATCCTGGTCCACGTCGATGACGGCGGCTCCGGAAAATGGATGAGTGAGCTGATCCCAATGATGGACGAATTCCACAGGGATTTCTTCAAATGGCTGAACGGGAATGGGGTCGGCAGCGTGCGTCAATTTTTCATGTGTCGGGATGCAGGAGGCCGATGTGAGCACGAGTGACGCAGCCAGCAATCCCGTTCTCCATACTGTGTTGTTTTGGTGTTTCATGGCGGACACTCCTTGGGAGTGTTGAATAATAAAGATGTTCAAGGGCAAATTTGCCCAGGATTAGATTACTCATCAAAGGCTCCGGGTCGGTTCAAAAAAGTCCGTCCAGCAAGGCCGCAGCCGTTTTTACGCGCGGAGCGTACGCGTAGTACGTGAGCACGGGAAAAGGGCGAGAACGCCGCTGGCGGCTTTTTTCAACAGACCCTCCTTAGAAAACAGCCTCAGCTTGCTTCATGCCAGGCATTGAATTTTCTTCCCCCCAGTCCATTCAAGGGGAATATTCGTTACAGCCTCCAGCGGTTGTCGCCAGTGATCATGGAACGACTTCAGGAGGGAAACGGGAAAGGGACGGAAGGAATGATTGCCAGGCTTTTGGGGACTCTTCTTCTTATTTCTCGCTGGTCGGTTTGTGGGGCTCTCTACCCGGGCTATGCTGAGGTGTCCGAAGATGCTTGCTCTCTATCCGGAAAGAGGGTGTCCTTGAATGTTTGGTTGTGCAGGTTCAGGGCCTTCGGTACAGTAATTCTCTACGACTGCTTCCCATGGGAAAAAATGGGAATAGTCTGAGGTCGGGAAGGAAAGGCTTATCTGCACCGGGATCTCGTTGTGCAATCTCTAGGAAAAGATGGAGGTGGACGTGAAGACACCAAAAGAAAAAATCGGGTTTGTGGGGGTGGGGCGGATGGGGGCTAATATGGCTCGCCGGCTTCAGGATGTGGGTTATCCGGTGACCGCGGTTTTCGATGTGGACAGCGAAAGGGCCAAAACCCTGGCCAAAGAATTAGACTGTAAGGCCGTGTCCACTCCGGGTGAGGTGGCCGCCTTATCGAATACGATTTTTACGGTGGTGACGGATGACGCGGCGATGCAGGAAATTTTTTCAGAGGGTCATCCGAAGAGTCTTTTGAAGAATGCCGAAGATCGATTGTTTGTGAATTGTGCGACGCTCTCCCCTCACATTCACATGGAAATCGAACAGCGTGTGGAAGCACGAGGGGGGCATTCTCTGGAGGCTTGTATGGCCAGCAGCATTCCTCAAGCGCGTGAAGGCATGTTGTATCTCATGTGTGGAGGAAAGCCTGAAGTCTTCGAACGAGCCAAACCGGTTTTAACCACCTTGAGTGCTCAGTTACGTCTTATTGGCCCGGCCGGGCAAGCCGCCAAAGTGAAAGCTCTGGTCAATATGGTGATGAACATCAATACCGCCGGTTTGGCGGAGGGCTTAGGGCTTGGAGATGCGCTTGGCCTGGATCTGACGATGTTGCGGGAAGTGTTCAGTCAAACCGGAGCGGCATCACGGGTTCTGGAAACCGATGGAGCCGATATGCAACATCGTGATCACGAATGTTATTTTTCTATAGCCCATGCCGCCAAAGATTCCGGCATTGCCTATGCGCTCGCGGAATCCGTGGGACTCGCCCTGCCTCTGGCTAAATCGACCTTGGAACAATATCAACGATTGGTGAAGCTGGGAAAAGGGGAATTGGATAAATCCGGTATTGCGGAACTGACCTTTAAAGACCGCTGTTCGCGGTAATAGGGTCACACCCGTTTTCTCTTCTTCCCTCGGATCAATGAGGCCATGGTCATCCTGACCCATGTGGCAAAGCTCAGGGCCAGGTCCACCGAAGGATCTCGCGGGGCCGTAGCATCTTCCACCTGGGCACAGATTCTTCGCCTTTGGCTCAGAATGACAGGTCGGTTGAAGTCTATTTCAGGCACATATTGGACACCCAGTGATTGTTAGCCCAGGAGGGTTTTGCCGAATTCCTGTGCTTGATGAACCAAATCATCAACGGTTTTTAACGCTTTTCCCACATTTTTCCCTACCGTTTTCCCGGCTTGCTTCGCTGCGCTGCGCACGGTGCTTTTAGCTTTTCGAGTTTTTGTTTGAACCGCTTTTGTCGCTGAGGCTACTTTCTTCGCCCCTTCCTTTTTCAATTGGCTCACGGTTTTCTTTGCACGTGAGGAAACGCCGGCGGATCGCTTTGTGGCCGTTTTCTTGGCTTTGGAGATGGTGCTTTTTGCTTGTTTGGTTGCGGTCTTGGCTTTTTTGACTCCGGTTTTGGCCGCTGCCTTGGCTTGCTTGGCCACGGTCGTTGATTTTTTCTTTGCCGCTGTCTTAACTTGTGAGGCCTTCTTGGATGCTTTTCTCGCCGTGCTCTTTACCGCTTTTTTTACTGCCATCGTCTGCTCCTTTTGTATAGGTAGAGGTCATTAATTGGATAGTGATAGGTGAAATGTAACCTGGAACAATGGAAAGCACAAGTCAAAGAACCAC
Organism: Nitrospirales bacterium; assembly: GCA_049289415.1. GTDB lineage: Bacteria > Nitrospirota > Nitrospiria > Nitrospirales > UBA8639 > Nitrospira_E. The sequence continues at coordinate 13,335 of JBATLR010000352.1, read as the reverse complement.
CTGGTCATGGGTTTATGGCGATTCGTGGATGGAACACATGTGTCCGTTGAATTCTCGTTGGCATCTAAATGAATAGATCCGAAAGTTCATCAATCCGGCAAACAAAAAATCCTTACCATTCTTTCCTCTTCAAAGGCACGGGAGAGGGCGTATAATAGAGTGAGGGGGTGAAAGAGGGATCTATGAAAATTGGGATGTGGAGTATTCAGCTGGCGGTTCTGTTGATTGGCCTGAGTGGGTGCGCGACATTTTCCTCCTCCCCGTTTTCCACAAACGAGGAAGCAAAGGTGACGGCCGGCGCGTCGTTTGCTCAGGTGGTTCAAGATCCCTCTGCGCATATCGGACACATTCTCAAGGTGGGTGGAGTCGTGCTGTCTGCGAAACGTCTCGTAGACCGGACCGAAGTGATGGTGCTTCAGATCCCTCTAGACAGCGATTCGGTTCCCGAATGGGATCGGACCAAGTCCAAAGGCCGTTTCATTGCCACTCAGCAGCCCTTTCTTGATCCGGCCACGCTCCCCCAAGGCACTCGTTTAACCATTATAGGTAAAGTCACAGGGCAGGCCACCGTGCGAGTGGATGAAGAAGAAAAAGTCTATCCTGTTCTTGCCATTCAGGCCTTGAAAGTGTGGCCGATGATTCCACGAAACACGTATGGGTATCGTCCCTATTGGGGGAGTTATCCCTACTGGGGTGGGTATTATGGGTGGGGTTGGCCGTATTCGGCTTCTTCTTTCGGATATTATGGTCGTGGACATGGCGGTGGAAAACGGTTTCGGCGATAGAGATCTTCCGTATCCCTGCTGATTGACTTCAGTTTGGGGAAACGTGCAGAGTATTTTCTCCCGCTCATTCACGTTCTTCCTTAAGGAGGTTTTTTTATGAAGAAGGTATTATCCGCAGTCCTTTCCGTGCTGTTTGTGGTGGGTTTCTCCGGAGTATCCTCCGCGGGGATGATGGATACCTTAAAAGGGAAAGCCGACGAGACAACAAAGACTTCAACTGACACTCATAAGGGCATGGACATGACGGAACATGCAAAAGAGCATGCGATTGAAGCCCAGAGCGCCACGAAAGAAGAAGCCGGTGGCATGATGGATCAACTCAAGGAAGGGGCCAAGGGCGAAGTGAATAAAACGAAGGACACGACGAACGAAAAAATAGACAATATTGGTAAATAAGACTCCTTCCTGAGTTCTGTGTTTGGGGATATCCAAGGCATAGAACTTCAGCATCATTCGAGTGTTGCGCGGCTTGCCGAGAGAGTACGTCTTTCGGCAGGCCGTTTTTTTTACCCTCGTGTAACGAATAGAAGAGATGGGAGACAACAATCCATGTGGATGAGTGTGATTGGGGTTTTTCGCTCAATCGTCAATATGCATGACATTCACCGGTCTTTGGTGTGGTTTTTCCTCAAAATTGTTTCTTGATTGTGGGGCCATCGTCATTCAGTTACAAAGGAGATGTTGGTGGGAGTCCCGACTTTTTTGGTAGCAGCGTTCTTGAAAGGTAAATGGCCGTTTTGGCGGCACGGAGCAGATCCTCCCCAGAAACTACCGTACCGGCACTCTGTTTGTGGTATTCCCTACCTTTCTCTGCTGTGGCCTTTCTCCACATCTCAACATTTCTCCAAACGTTGTTATTTTCCTCGTGCCCGTTCCAAAGTAGACCCGCTTAAGCGGTGATTATCGTTCAAAAATTCCTAAGGGAGGCGAGGGAAACCTATCCGCTCATCCGTTACTCAAATGTTTGCAATTCGGAATTTTTAAGATAAAACGCAGTTGAAAATGAGGAGAGAAACGATATGCATGCATTACTAGCCTTCTTGCTCTTTGCAGTCGTGCCGTTTGGTTTGTCTGGTTTGAGCTGGGCCGCCGATGCCCCGGTTTTTGGGACCTTTGCTCTTTTTGAAGTGGATAAAGATTGGGGGAATCTGCCGCTGGAAGAAAGGCAAAAAGGCGGGGAGGAGGCCAAGGCTCTGCTCGAATCATTCAAAAGTCAGGTGACCGTGGATGGATATTGGACCTATGGGTTGACGACGGAATCCCACTGCATGCTTCGGCTACATTCCGCCGATCTCAAAGCCAATCAGCAATTATTGACCCAACTTCGCGGGACCGGTCTCGGCCGGCATTTGGATTTGGAGTACACGATCAGTGGGGTGACCAAGGGGCTGAATTATGCTCCGGATTTTCCTGATTTACTGGAAAAACTGAAAGGGGCGAAATACGAAGGCGATCCTTCTACCTATGCGATCATGATCCCCATACGGAAAAATGCCGAATGGTGGAACCTGTCCAAAGAGGATCGTGTGGCGCTGATGAAAGAACATACCGTTCCCACGGTCGCCTATTTAAAAACGGTCAAGCGGAAATTGTACCATTCCACCGGGCTTTCGGATGTGGACTTTTTAACCATATTTGAAACCAATAATTTGGTGGATTTCAATAACCTGGTTATTGCGCTGCGGATGGTTCGTGAGGATATCTTCAATGTTCAGCTCGGAGAGCCGACGATCATCGGCACACTGAAAAACTGGAATGATATTGTCGACCTCCTTGTGAAATAGATGAATCCATCGCGTTCTGTCCATGGGAGTTGTGTCGTGTGTACTGGTCATCTTCAGCAACATGATGGGATTTGACAATATTCAACATTCGGAGCAGAGTATGTTTCTTCCCCCTGGCATTTAACAATTCAACCGGTGTGTTTTAACAAGGAGGTGGTTCTATGAAGCGCGTAATGCTAGCGTGCGTGGCTGTCGTGTTTCTGTTTGGAATCAGTTCCGTCTCGTTTGCGGCTGGGATGGGAGACGAAATGAAAGACCAGTCGGGAACGATGAAAGATGAAGGTATGAAAAAAGGCCATGAGGAGATGGGGGGCATGAAAGCAAAAGGGACAGAAATGTCAACCGACGCCAAAGGCAAGGCCATGCCTGATAAAATTGAGGCCCAAGGTAAAGAAAAAAAGGGTAAAACGAAAAAGAAACCCATGAAAGAGGAACCTATGAAAAAGTAATCCTCATTCCTTTTTGAAATATTCAGAAGAAGGCCGGCTGTGGACTCTCTCTGCAGCCGGCCTTCTCATTGGGACATAAATAGGAACAGGATTGTCTAATAAACGATGAGTCACCTGTCGTGTGGGACCCCGGCGATCTTTCATCTGGACTAGATTCTTGGCTGATGCGGGCCAAATAGACAGTTGGCTGCTGGAATCACTCCCTCCGAACCTGGTGAGGGCGTTCAGCCCATGGCGCATGTCGAAGGACCAGGAACGCCTTACTCAACCAGCTGGACCTTGTGGAGATGATTGTGATCACGTTGATGCGTCATACCTATCTCGTTTTCCGCGTCCTTCCCTTTTTTCGCAGCTCGTCTATTCAAACCCGTTATGGGCAGCATATTTTTTCTAACAATGTCCAAATTATGGCTTTGGACAGGACTTTTTGTCTCTCCAACGAACAGAAAGCGTCATGTTATTTTATGAGCAAGGTTTGTTCCAAAAGCCATCGAATCAACCTGCATTCATCGTCACCACATTATTTCGGTAAGGAGCGCAGATTCCAATGACCCAACCGCTTGCCTCTTTCGCCGTAGACTCTGCCATCTCGTTACCTCTCAAGAGAGCACTGCGGAAGTTGACACAATTGACGGTTTTCCTTCTCTGTCTTCTTCTAGGATGGATGTCGAACGCCCTAGCGGTCGAAGATTCCTACATCGCCGGCTATGCTGCCGCTGTTCTTCAACATGAGTTTAATGCGACCCATGCCTCCTTGATCGTCAAAGATGGTGTCGTGACCGTCTATGCCGTTTCGCTCGACACGCTGGACCGAACGAAGGTTCAGACCGCTTTAGAAACCATTCCAGGAGTGAAGCGAGTGGAAATCATTGAGGGCATGGCCGATTCCGAAATTTCCGGAACTCCGAAAGCAGATGCCATCACCCAAAAAATTCCCGAGCCCGAATCCAAATTTCTTCCCAATGGTCTGCTCTTCGACCCGCTTCATGCCGATCCACGTTGGCCGCATTTCTCCGTGGCCTACCGTCATATTTCAGAAGGTTCCGAACCCTCAAAAACCGGCTCGGCAAATTTTGGAGAAACGTTCGCGATCTATCGGGATGCTGCGCCATTCGACGGACAATGGGAAATTGCATTCCAGGGCGGAGTCTTCAGCGTGTTCAATCTGGGCGCGTCGTCCAAAGACCTCGTCAACGCCGATTATACTGCCGGCCTTCTGGCCAGCTATCGGACCGGTTCCCTTTCGGGCTTCCTTCGCGTTCATCACCAAAGTTCACATCTTGGGGATGAATTCATTCTCAATAACCAGCCGAATAGAATCAATTTGTCCTATGAAGAGATTGATGTAAAGTTGTCCTATGAGCTGTTCAACTGGTTCCGGGTGTATGGCGGCGGCGGGATACTGGTGGATCGGGATCCCAAGACGTTAGGGCGCGGCACGAGCCAATTCGGGGCCGAATTGACAAGCCCTTGGACATTCATGAGCGGGAAGATTCGCCCGGTGGCGTATGCGGATTTTCAGGTCAACGAGAGAAGCAATTGGACAGTCAACCGTTCCCTGATGGCAGGCCTTCAATTCGAAAATGCCCGCATCGGCGATCGGAAACTTCAACTCTTAATGGAGTATTATAAGGGGGCTTCACCCAACGGCCAATTTTATTCTCAGCAAACCGAGTGGCTCGGAATCGGACTTCATCTCTATTACTGACCGCAATCTCATCGCGGCTTGAAAGCCATTATGGCGCACATTCTTCGTGGCTGAGGGCTTATGTCAGAAGGCGTGTCGTAAGGCAGGCGAGGGAAAAATGGCATTCGGCCAGGCCAGACTGAGATCTAAGGAGAGGAAGGAAGTCCCTTCTATCTCGATGGAAAAACTTTCCACACACCCGAAAACATGTGAGATGTAGTTCCTACCCGTTCTCAGACTTCCAGACTAAGCTGGCCGTAGAATGAGTCTACGACTGGTCCTTTTTTGCGTGGTAGGCCAAAGGGAAGGGATGGTAAAAATAATTTCGGGGAAGACTTGAAAAATTGTATCGGCATGCGATCTCTTGCTACAGTTCTTCTAACGATTCAAAAAGAGAACTGAAGGGAATCACGATACGAAACGTTGATCTATCCCGATATTTATATGGCGAAGCGTACCTTGGAACACAATTCGAACAAGAACGATTTCCTGACATTGTACCGGGATATGCTGCTCATCCGACGCTTTGAGGAGAAGTCGGCGGAGATGTATGCCTTAGCGAAAATCGCGGGCTTCCTTCATTTATACATCGGTCAGGAAGCGGTCGCCGTGGGATGTATGCATGCGATTCGCCCGGATGACTATGTCATTGCCTCCTATCGGGATCACGGACATTGTCTGGCCAAGGGGTCAGATCCCAAAAAAGTGATGGCTGAGTTGTTTGGAAAGGCCACCGGCTTGTGCAAAGGCAAAGGTGGATCGATGCATCTCATCGATGCCGAACGTCATTTTATGGGCGGGTATGCCATCGTCGGTGGGCATTTACCGCTTGCAGTCGGGCTGGCGTTTGCCTCACGGTATCGCAAGGAAGACCGGGTGGTTCTCTGCTTTTTTGGTGATGGAGCGGTTCCCAGCGGACACACGCATGAAGCCTTCAATCTGGCTGCGTTATGGAAGTTACCTGTGATCTTTATTTGCGAAAACAACCGGTACGGGATGGGGACGCCGGTGGAACGCGAGATGCTGCTGTATAAAGACATTGCCGAACGAGCCAGGGCGCATGGCATTGAAGCGGAACAAGTGGATGGGATGGATGTGCTGGCGGTGAAGGAGTTGACTGCGCGTGTGGTGAAGAAGATGCGAAAGGACCCTCAGCCATTTTTTCTTGAGGCGTCGACCTATCGATTTATGGGCCATTCCATGTCCGATCCCGCCCATGGCCATTATCGAACGAAGGAAGAAGTGGGAGAAGCACGCAAGCAGGATCCGTTGATTTTTCTCAAGACCCGGATCCTTCAGGAGGGCCTGGCTACGGAGGCCGACTTTAAGCAGATGGATAAAGAGGTGATTGAGACGGTGACCGAAGCTGTGAAGTTTGCCGATGAAAGCCCGTTTCCTGAGCCCGGCGCGCTCCATGAGGATGTTTCTGTCGAGTGAAAGTCATGGCCTTAACAAGGATATGCAAAAGTATTGGGCTGATATTTTCTTTATCATGAAACACGATAATCAACCATTCTTGAATGATGGCGAACCATGTTGATTTCCTATAGGGAAGCATTGAATCAGGCGATGCGTGAGGAAATGCAACGGGATTCAAGTGTCTTCTTAATCGGGGAAGAGGTCGGGTATTACCAAGGGGCCTTCAAGGTTAGCAAAGGTTTTGTGGAGGAATTCGGCGTTGAGCGGGTGCTGGATACTCCGATTACCGAAGCCGGATTCACCGGGTTGGCCATTGGCGCGGCGATGGCGGGGTTGCGTCCCATTGTTGAATTGATGACCTTTAATTTCGGCATTCTTGCCCTTGACCAAATCGTGAATAATGCGGCGAAAATTCGCTATATGTCCGGAGGCCAGTTGTCGGCTCCCATGGTGATTCGCGGGCCGGGGAGTGCGGCCCATCAATTGGCCGCCCAGCATTCGCAAAGTCTTGAAGCCTGGTTCTGCCATGTTCCCGGACTGAAAGTGATTGCACCGGCAACGCCCTCTGATGCGAAAGGATTATTGAAGAGCGCCATTCGCGATGAGAACCCGGTTATTTTTATCGAAGCGCAACTTCTCTACGGCACGAAAGGCGAGGTGGCTGAGCAGGATTACGCCCTGCCGATCGGCAAGGCCGCTGTCACGCGAACAGGAAGCGATGTGACCATTGTGGCCTATTCAAAGATGGCCTTACTGGCACTTGAGGCTGCAGAAGCGTTATCAAAGGAAGGCATCAATGCCGAAGTCATCGATCTGAGGACATTAAAACCCTTGGATACCGATACGCTCCTGGAATCTGTCAAAAAAACAGGACGTGTCGTCATTGTGGAAGAGGGGTGGGAGTTTTGCGGGCTAGGCGCTCAGATTGCTGAGACCATCTATTCAAAAGGATTTGATTTTTTAGATGGGCCTATCGTCAGGGTCGCCGGTGAAGAAGTCCCCATGCCCTACACTCGGCCGCTTGAAGATCTGGCCATTCCGGATCAGGCTCGGGTCATCTCGGCGGTGAAACAGATTTTATAATACGCAACATATTTTTGAAATGGTTGTTCCTCAGATAGTCATCACGACAGATTTTTTGGAAGGATTCCCCTGTCATAAATAGGAGTGCCTATGATTACGCGCGTTGTCATGCCCAAGCTCACGGATACCATGGAAGAAGGCGTCGTGGTGGCTTGGAAAAAGCATGAGGGGGATCCTGTAGAGTCGGGAGATATTCTGGCAGAAATTGAAACGGACAAAGCCGTCCTCGATCTGGAATCCTTTGGGTCCGGTGTGCTGAAAAAAGTGTTGGTGCCCGAAGGGGAAACCGTTAAAGCCGGGAAGCTCATTGCCGTGATCGGAGAAGAGGACGATGACATTGAGGCCACGCTGGCTGAAACTTCTGAGGACCAGGCTGCTGCACGTGAACCTCAAAAAGATTCTCCTGCTCCTTCTCGAAAGGAAAAGCCCTCTCAACCTTCGCCGGCTCCCTCCATCCCGAACAAGGGCGAAAAATCCAGCAGTGCGAAGCCAGAAGCCCAGGCAACGAAGGCCGAGACGAGCCCGGAGGCAAAGATCAAAGTGTCGCCTCGAGCCAAGGCGTTGGCGAAAGAACAGGGGATTGATTTGTCAAAAATCAAAGGAAGCGGCCCTGAAGGCCGGATCGTTGAAGCCGATATTCAAGGACGGATGGATACTCCCAGGATTCCTGAGGGGGAAACCAAGGACGTTCCCTTGAGCCAAATGCGCAAGGCGATCGCTCGAGTGACCACGTCAAGTAAGGCCCCTGTCCCTCATTTTTATCTCACCACCGAAGTGACCATGGATCAGGCCGAGCGCCTTCGGAAGCAGATGGAGGAAGTGAATAACTCCCCCTTGAGTTTAACGGTCTTGTTCGTTCGTGCGGCTGCCCTGGCTTTGGCCCGTCATCCTGAAATCAATGTTTCATTCATGGGGGAAACCTTACGGCGGCATGCCACGATTGATATTGGGATCGCGGTGGCCCTGGAGGAGGGACTCATTACTCCTGTGATACGGGATTGCGCCGGGAAAAATATTCTGCAAGTCGCTGAAGAGATTCGTGATCTGTTTGTCCGGGCCAAAGGCCAACAGCTCACTCCGGAAGAATATGCGGGGGCCACGTTCTCCATTTCTAATCTTGGCATGTATGAAGTGGACAATTTCATTGCCGTCCTGATGCCGCCCCAAGCAGCTTCCCTGGCTATAGGAGCGGTAAATATTGTTCCAGTAGCACGAGGACGTGCCATTAAACTGTCCCGCCGGATGAAAGTCACGCTCTCCTGTGATCATCGAGCGCTTGATGGTGCGCAAGGGGCACGATTTCTTCAGTCATTTAAGCGAGCGCTGGAAAAGCCATTGGAGCTTTTTCTTCCGTTGAAAACACGATCAAAAAACAACCATGAAATCGATCAATAATCGCTTGTACGGTGATTGCGGGCATTTCCCATTGTTGAGGCCGATGTGTTAACGCGGTAATGAGCCGCGAGTTTTCGTGTTCAGATTTTACGGCTGTCCGGTTCTTCATCTTTAATTACCGGATTGAGATATTGTCTTGCCTGGTCTCTCCCTATCCTGAGTAAAAGCCGAAATCCACCAAAGATGGGATGCACGCACATATGAAGGGATTCGGAATCCTTGTGATGGTGTCGCTCTTTCTGATGGTTGCGGGACCGGGGTTTACCAAAGAGGAGGTCCCAAAGACAGGGGTGAATGAAGCCTTATTCGAGGCTGTGGAACGGAATGATGCAGTCATGGTCCGGCAATTGTTGAGCCAAGGTGCCAATGTTCACGCCCAAGATGGGAAGGGACAAACGGCGTTACTCCTGGCAGTTGATCGTAACCATATTGAAAGCGCCAAACTGTTGATTGAGGCCGGAGCGGATGTGAATGCCCAGGATCGTCAATTAGATAGTCCATTGCTGTTGGCCGGAGCCAGAGGATACCTCGAGATTTTAAAGCTGACGTTAGAGTCCAAGCCAAACTTTTTGATTTACAACCGCTTTGGAGGGACGGCCTTGATTCCGGCATGTGAACGGGGACATGTGGAGGTCGTCAAAGAATTATTGCAAACGGATGTGGATATCACTCATGTGAATCGATTGGGTTGGACCGCGTTGTTGGAGGCCATTATCCTGAGTAACGGGGGGGCCAGACATCAGGAGATTGTACGATTGCTTATTCAGGCGGATGCCGATATTAACCTGCCAGATGGGGATGGCATCAGCCCGCTGCAACATGCTCGCAACAAGGGATTCACACCCATCGTTCACATGCTGGAATCCGCAGGCGCCCGGTAGATTCAACTCAAGATTGAGGATAAATTGACAACTTCCCGCGTCGAGCCAGAAAATCGCCATCAAGGCAGTACACGGATTATTTTCTGTTATCAAAGGAGGGTTTCATGATCGGAAAATATTTGATGAATGTCACCATTGGCCATTCGACGTTGACATCCGGAATGGCAATGATATGCCTGGGCGGGCTGTTAACAACAGGCGTATCGGCGGCTGAGCTGCCGCGTGAAGCAGTCCTGCCGCTTTCATTGGCCACGAAGGCCGCAAGTGCGGCTGTGGAGCAATGCACCAAAGACGGGTATCGGGTAAGTGTCGCAGTCGTCGATCGGGCCGGAGTGGTGAGGGCGTTATTGCGAGAGGATGGTGCCGGTCCGCATACGGTGGATAGTAGCCGAAAGAAGGCCTATACCTCGGCCAGTCTGAAAAGGCCCACTGCAGAATTGGGGGAGTTGATTGCCAAGATGCCGGCGGTTCAAGCGTTACGGGATATGAACGAGAATATGCTTCTTCTTGGCGGCGGGCTTCCCATTGAAATTGGGGGAGAGGTTGTCGGCGGTATCGGGGTTGGTGGAGCCCCAGGGGGTCATTTGGATGCCGCATGTGCGCAGGTAGGGTTGGAGAGTATCGGCGCCGGGTCTAAAGTACAAAAGGATAAATAAGAGAGGGTTTCTGTCTGATTCCATGAACGCAGGTTCTCCGCCTTGGAGAATCTGCGTGGCCTATTTTCCGCCGCGACTAACATGTTGTAATGTTCTTCCCGTTTTTTATTGTGCCGGACCTATCCCAATCCTTTTCGAACATTCTCTCAATCTGCCGGAATATCGTCATTGAGTCGATATTTCGGCAATGATTTTTCTCCTCGTCTCACTAGCATGAATCCCTTTTTGCTCAATTTGGCTTCCCAAAGCATCTTTTGCATTCAGGAGGTGCCGATGAAAAACTGGAATGATCATTGCTTTAGATTAAAGTAAGTAAGGCAGGAAGGGCATCGAAGAAACGTTAGATTCATTGATGACTGTTTCGTTCACGACGGAGGAGCATTATATTATGAAAGCCCAATATTTAGGACATGTGGTGTTTTACGTCAAAAATCTCGAACAGTCTTTGATATTCTATCGTGATGTGGTGGGGTTTCAGGAAGTCGGGCAGATTTTCGGAGGAAAAGCCGCCGCGCTGACATCCGGCCGGACTCATCATGAACTTCTGTTGATAGAAGTCGGTGACGTACCGGGACCGCCTTCCGGCAGGAGGAGAGGACTCTATCATATTGGTATAAAAATTGGAGACAATCTTCATGATCTTCGCACAGCCAAACATGAACTGGAGGTGGCAGGCATAACCATTTTAGGAATGAGTGACCATACGGTCAGTCAAAGTCTCTATCTTCAGGATCCTGATGGAAATGAAGTGGAACTTTATGTCGATGCGCCGGAGGTGGATTGGAAGCGTGACCCGACATTGGTGCTGGCGCCGATCAAACCACTGATGTTGTAACCTTCCTGCAAAGTCCGTCCGAAGGGGCACAGGCCTCGACATTGGTTCATTTATCGAGCTGTCTTATAGAGGAGAACACATGACGACCATGAAATCACCCGAAGGACCATCACCGGCATTGTTTTTTCAAACCGTCAATGGGCATATGCGAACGGCAGCTCTGAAATCCGCCATTGAACTGGAACTGTTTTCGGCCATCGCGGAAGGCCATCGTACCCCAAAAGCCTTAGCTACCCGATGTGGAGGTGCTGAACGAGGGCTGAGAATGTTGGGAGATTATCTGACCGTGGGAGGTTTCCTGACCAAACAGGGGGAAGAATATCAGCTGACTCCTGATTCGGAGTTATTTTTAACGAAGACGTCGGCTGCGTATTTAGGGCCGACGCTGAACTTTATGTTGTCATCTCCTCTGGTGGAAGGATTTAAACAGCTCACTGGTGCCGTTCGAAAAGGGGGAACAGTGGTCGGGGAGAAAGGAACCCTGGCACCGGAACATCCGGATTGGGTGACGTTTGCGCGCTCTATGGTTCCGTTAATGAAAGGTCCGGCTGAATGGATTGCCAAGTGGGTGAAGCAGGAAGCCCCGGGTACCCGGAAGGTGTTGGATGTGGCAGCCGGTCATGGGATGTTCGGCATCGAAATCGCCCGCACAATCCCGGAGGCGGACATTACGGCTCAGGACTGGCCGAATGTATTGACGGTGGCCAGAGAGAATGCGCAGGCAGCCGGGATCACCAAACGATTTCATGAATTGCCGGGGAGTGCATTTGAGGTGGAATTCGAGAAAGACTATGACGTGATCCTTCTCACGAATTTTCTGCATCACTTCGATGTACCCACCTGCGACGCGTTTTTGAGAAAGGTTCATGGCTCACTCAAGCCGGGAGGGTCTGTGATCACGCTGGAATTTATTCCTAATGAAGATCGCATTTCTCCGGCGCCGATGGCGGAGTTCTGCTTGATTATGTTGGCTACCACTCCCGCTGGAGATGCCTATGTCTTCAGTGAGTATGATCGCATGTTCCGTCATGCCGGATTTGGCGAGAGCATCATGCAGGATATTCCGGCATCCAATGAACGGCTTATCATTACGAAAAAATAGGGGAAGGAGCAATCGTTATGCCGGTACAAGTCTATGGCGTCAATCATGTGGTGATTGAAGTCGACAATGCACAGAAAGCCGTGGAGTTTTACGCGGATGTCTTCAATCTTGAGATGTTACGAGGCGGTGAGGGGGCTGCCTGGTGCAAAATGGGGGAGCACCAGTTTTTGGCGATCTTTGAAGTCAAAACCCTTCAACCCGATCGGACCAAGCATTTTGGCATTATGGTCCGGGATGATGCCCAGGTAAAGGAAGTTCGGGAAAAAATCACCAGGAAATACGGACTGGAGGTCCATCCGGATTTTCGATGTGATTTCCGGGATCCGTGGGGTAATCGTATTCAAGTCGGAGATCTGCATGATGAATCCTTGGTCTGGCTTCTTCCCTACCGGGAGGTCCAGGATACCGGGATCACGTTTGCCTCGCCGACGAGTGCCTCCTGATCGCAGGAGGCAACCGAGGGCAGGGTGACTTTTTTTTGATATAAGAAATCGGCGATACTGTTGTCCTATGAATGAACAGACTCAGTCGGTTTCCGGAGATCTTGATCCGCGTTCCCACGCTCTGCTGCAGGTATCAGAATCAATCGCGGCCCATCGAGACCTGACTGCCCTGTTACAGGATCTGGCTCAAAGACTTCCCCGCATCGTCCCGCTCAATTTCATCGGCCTGGCTCTTTATCGGTCTGAACGTGGCACCATCCAGGATTACATCATTCAGGCCAACATTCCTTCGGATATTCAGGGCAGGAAAGAATGGGCCTTGGATGCCCATCCTAGTGGCTGGGTTTGGCAAGCCCAGCAGCCGTTGATTATTTCTGACCTGACTCAAGACTCCCGGTTTCCCACGGTTCTCCCGTTAATGCTTGAAGACGGCGTGCAGTCGTTATGTACCGTCCCGCTGACCACCTCCTTACGCCGTCTGGGATCACTCGACTTCGCGAGCGTTGAAAAGGACACCTACCAGGAGTCGGAATTGACGTTTCTTCTTCAGGTCGCCAGGCAGGTGGCGGTTGCGGTGGATAATGTCCTGCATCAGGAGGAGTTGTGCCGCGAGCGTGATCGCCTGCAAATGTTACTGGACGTCAACAATGCGGTGGTATCCAAACTGGAATTGGGGGATTTGTTTGCCACCATGGTCACGTCCTTGCGACGGGTGATCCCGCATGAAGCCACCAGCTTATATTTCTATAATGCCGATGCGAAGAACTTTCGTCGACAGGTGCTGAATTTTCCTTCAGGAAAAGGCTTGTTGGGGGG
>JBATLR010000351.1:0-11363 GCA_049289415.1 Nitrospirales bacterium | reverse complement strand
TCGTCAATGTTATTGGTCGATGAGGTGTCCGTGAGCGGACCGGTTTCATTTTTCTACTTCCTTCATGCCGATGCCATCAGCGCATGGTTTGATTTGGTGATCGGGGTCGTGGCAGGGACGGGAACCTTATATGCCGTAGGGTATGTGGGAGAGCAGTATGACCGTGGGCATGTGTCCCTCAAACGGTTTCGTCAATTTTTTATGTTATTCGATCTGTATCTGGGGGTCATGCTGCTGGCCGTCAATGTTGAAAATCTTGGGATCATGTGGATTGCCATTGAAGGAGCGACCTTGTCGGCCGCCTTGCTGATCGGATTTGAGCGCAGCAAGGGAGCCCTTGAGGCGGGATGGAAATTTGTGATTCTTAGTTCAGTCGGTATTGCTTTGGCTCTTTTTGGGACGATCCTCGTGTATTACTCCTCGGAGCAACTGCTTGGGATTACCGAAGAAGCACTGCACTGGGCGAAATTGTACGAGGTCGGGGACCAACTCGATCCTTCCGTGATGAAAATTGCCTTTATTTTTATTTTGGTTGGGTACGGGACCAAGGCGGGTCTCGTCCCGATGCATACCTGGTTACCCGATGCGCATGGAGAAGCCCCCACTCCGGTGAGTGCGATGCTTTCCGCCAATATGTTGACCATGGCGATCTACGCGATTCTCCGGTTTAAGATCCTGACCGATCAGGCGGTGGGGCCGGAGTTCACGGGAACCTTGCTCCTGGGATTTGGATTTTTCTCCGTCGCGCTCTCCTCGATTGTCCTGTTACTTCAAGAAGATTTTAAACGACTGTTAGCCTTTTCCAGTATCGAGCATATCGGTATCGCCTTAATTGGCTTTGGACTCGGCGGCTTGGGAGTATTTGGAGGATTGTGGCATCTGCTGAATCATGCCTTGGCTAAATCGGCTGCGTTTTATGGCGCTGGCCTTATTCTGATTACCCATGAACATAAGTTTATCGCTCGTGTTCCCGGCCTGTTACGTGAGCATCCGGCTGCGGGAGTGGCCTTGTTCGTCGCAGGCCTTGTTCTTGCCGGCATGCCCCCCTTCGGATTGTTTGTGAGTGAGATCACGATCGCCGTGAACGCCATGAACACGGCCCCTTCGATCGCGTATGGGTTCCTCGGTGTATTGACTCTGGCTTTTGCGACGTTGCTGTTTCAAATCTTGAGAATGGTCCTAGGCGTGCCCATGGAAACGGTAACCTCCACCGTGGGGCCACGGTGCCGGGCGTTTTCGACCGCCGCGATGGCGGTGAACCTGTGCGCCCTGATTTTCTTAGGGCTCCATGTCCCCGCTGGCCTTCATGATCTCATTGGGGCGATTCTGCCATTTTTTCATGCGGAAGGAGAGTATTTTTAAATGCCGGACGAGAACCATGTTGCGTTGATGATCCTGGCTTCGCCGGTTGCCGCCGCAACACTCAGTCTCTTCATCAAAAATATTCGTATGCTTCACGGCTTGAACGTCATGACTATGGTGATCTTGGTGGTGGCCGATCTAGTTCTCTGGGCAACCGTGGTTCGTCAGGAATCCTTTACGGCACTCGGAAATGTGGTGTTTATTGACAGCCTCTCGATTTTTATTCTCTCAATCGTCGTGGGTATTGGTTTTTCCTGTTCGATTTATCTGTGGTCGTATTTTGATGATGAGGCTATTCAACAGTTGGTCCAGCCTCATCGGCTTTGGACGTTTTTTCCTCTGTATCACGTATTTTTGTTTGCCATGATTGTCGCGACCCTGGCGAACAGTCTGGGTGTTCAATGGGTTGCCGTAGAGGCGACGACGCTGGCGACGGTGTTCCTTATTACATTTTTTAAGAGTCGGGAAAGCTTGGAGGCCGGGTGGAAATATCTCATCCTCTGCTCTGTCGGCATTGCCCTCGCTTTGTTCGGAACGGTCCTGACCTATTATTCGTCAATTCGTGTGCTTGGAGAAGAAAATGCCGCGTTAAACCTGACCAGCCTGTTGCCCGTGGCTGCTCAAATGGATGGACACGTGCTGAAGTTGGCTTTCATCTTTATTCTGGTCGGGTACGGTACGAAGATTGGACTGGTCCCGATGCATACCTGGTTGCCTGAGGCCTATAGCGAAGCGCCGGCCCCGGTCACCGCCATGCTGGCCGGAGTGCTGGAAACCGTTGCGGTGTATGCCGTCCTGCGGAGTAAATCCATCGTGGATCAGGCCGTCTCCCCGGGGTTTACAGGGAACCTTTTGATCTTGATCGGATTGATCTCGTTTGGGACGGCGGCGCTATTTATCCTGATTCAACGCGACTACAAACGCCTTTTTGCCTACTCCAGTATCGAGCATATGGGCCTGGCCATGTTGGGGTTTGGTATTGGGGGACCACTAGGAACCTTCGGCGGGCTTTGGCATCTCCTCAATCATGCCTTGGCCAAATCGCTAGGATTTTTTGCCGTCGGCAATATTTTTCGCCGGTATCGAACCCGACAGATTCATGAGGTCCAGGGCATGGCCAAAGTCCAACCTATTACCGCGATCGCATTTCTTGCCGGGGGCTTGGCTCTGGTGGGAATGCCCCCGTTTTCACTCTTTAATAGTGAACTGTTAATGATCACTTCGCTGGCTCAAATGACCTTTCAATTTGATTCGTTTCATCTGGGACGGTTTTTGACCATTACGGTATCACATGAAATTCGAAGCCTTGGAATCATCATGGTGATCGTCCTGCTATCGGTGGCGTTATTTGGAGGATTTATCTACCGGCTGACCGGCATGGTATGGGGCACGCCACCTGCAGGAATCAGGCAAGGAGAAGCCTGGCACATCGGGCAACTCCCACTTGCCTTATCGGTCTTCGCGTTGGTGTGGATGGGGTTTTATCTTCCCGCCCAGATTGAAACTCTCCTACAACGGGCCACCGACGTGGTGATAGGAAAGTAGCCAAACATGCAACCGGTATTGAATCCAGTTGAACATTTGCAACGCAAATTTGGTCCGGCGATTAACCGTGTTTCCACGAACCACGGGACTCCTGTGGTCCATGTGCACACCAATCAGGTTTCGGCGATTACCCGATATATTCATGGCAATGAGAAACTCAGAGGGACCCTTTCTTTACTATGGGCTGTCGATCACCGTCCTCGCGACGTGCGCTACGAACTCTGGTACCTGTTTACGCTCGGTGAATCCAAGGACTGGCTTATTGTCTCCACGGATCTCCTGGGGGAAGAACGGCTCTTTGAGTCCATCACGCCCAAAATTCATGCGGCCAACTGGTATGAGCGCGAAATCCGGGATATGTTCGGTCTGATCGCCCAAGGACATCCGGACCTTCGGCGCCTGGTCCGGCACAATCATTGGCCCAAGGGTGTTCACCCGTTACACAAAAATTTCCCATGGAATTCGGTCTTGCAATGGCGCCAGCCTCCCGGATCGGTCGATGGTCATTTTATTCATGGGGAAGGCGTGTTTGAAGTGCCGGTGGGGCCCATTCATGCCGGAATCATTGAACCCGGGCACTTCCGGTTTACTGTGGCCGGAGAACCTATCATGCACCTCGATCTCCAACATTTTTGGAAACATCGTGGTGTGGAAAAGTTGTTTGAACAACAGACCCTATCTGGTGGAGTGGCATTGGCTGAGCGAATATCAGGGGACACCACTCTTGGCCATAGCCTCGCCTATTGCCAGGCCGTAGAAACGTTATGGGAGATTCCCGTCCCCCGTCGGGCCAGGTATCTCAGAAGTGTGTTTCTGGAATTGGAGCGCCTCCACAATCATATTGGTGATGTGGGAGGTATTTGCAATGACACGGCCTATGCGCTTGCCCATGCTCACTGCAGTCGGTTGAAAGAACGGGTGATGCAACTGAATGATGGACTGACAGGTTCGAGATTTCTTCGAGGGGTGAATTGCGTGGGAGGGGTAGGCATCGACCTTTCAACGGATCAGTTTTCCGAGCTGGTCACCGAACTGGAACACATTGAAAAAGATTTTTCCGAACTGGAACAGATTATCGCCGTCAATGCTTCGTTGATCGATCGGTTTGAGAGCACGGGGATTCTCAAGAAGCAAACCGCTTGGGACCATGGGGTCGTCGGGGTGGTTGGTCGGGCTTCGGGCATCGATCGGGATCTCCGAAGAGATCGGCCTTTTGCAGCCTATGATGAGATTTCGGTATGTGTGGCCGGTTCTTTACATGGGGATGTGCGAGCCAGGGTTCAGGTCCGGGTGAGTGAGATTCATGAATCAATTCGACTCATTCGCGAGATTCAACGCATGCTTCCTAATGGTCCGCTGAAGGGTGCTCGTCAGGTGGTTCCTGACTCCGGAGCGTGGGCGCTCTCTGCAGTTGAAGGTTGGCGTGGTGAAATTTTGTATTTCCTGATGGTTGGCGAACATGAACAAATTCATCGCTGTAAGGTCAGGGACCCCTCGTTTGTCAATTGGCCGGCAATTCAAATGGCGGTGATCGGGAATATTATTCCCGATTTTCCTCTCATTAATAAAAGCTTCAGTCTTTCTTATGCCGGGAATGACTTGTAATACATGACAAAAGGTGCAACGTGAAGGGTCGGGGGAGAGGGGTGGTAAACAGGTAACACAACTAGCGTGATGACAGGGATGAGCGACAGGAGCCCTATTTCCCATTTGACCTCTTAGGAGGTTAAGACCCGCAAAAATGAGGAGAGACCATGTTTAAGATTCTCAAAAAAAGTTTCAAAACAGGAATAGTGACCGGCCAATATCCCCCTGCCCCTGCCGGGCAGAAATTTTCTGTTGCGCCAACAGCGCAAAAGAAGGCGGAACTGTTTCGAAAGTCGCTAACCATTCGTGAAGTGGATACCGGTTCATGTAATGCCTGTGAAATGGAAATGAATGCCTTAGCCAATCCTGTCTATGACATCGAACGCCTTGGAATTCATATTGCCGCGTCTCCTCGTCACGCGGATGCCTTGGTGGTGACTGGTCCGGTTACGGTGAACATGGAAGGTCCGCTGAAGGATGTGTTTAAAACCACGCCCAATCCAAAATTAGTCATTGCTTTAGGTGATTGTGCCATCAATTGTGGAATCTTTAAAGGAAGCTATGCGGTGACTGGTCCGGTCGACCAACATATTCCGGTTGATGTTCGAATCCCCGGATGTCCTCCGCGCCCATCCGAAATTATTGAGGCCTTGACGGAGCTTCGAAAAGGCGTCACGACCTTTACCCGTTGGTGTAGAAAACTTTCGGGGAAACCATGAAGAAGTTGTGACAATCACAGTTCCACGGTTCACGAGGATTTTCCTGTGGCCAGATTTTTTATGGGGTGGGAGTGGCCGGCTGCCGGATTTTGAGGGGTCTCTAACTTTTGGGAGATTATCATGAGCCTATTCTTACCCTTACTTGTTCTCTTTTTGATTCTCGGTGTCGGTCCGTCCTGGGCCTATAATGGGGGAGTGATTTTCGGAAAGGTGATCATTGAAGGGAGCAAGCCGAGAGCGATGGCCTTTAATTTGGTCACGATTCCTGATCCAGTGTTTTGCGGGAGAATTTCCATGGGAACGGGTTGGCGTCTGGTAGAAGATTTCGTCATTGGGCCTGATGCGGCTCTCAAGGATGTCGTCGTCGTGGTCAAAAGAGGTTTCGAAAGGGAAACCCTTTTAGGGCATGTCAACCTGGATTGAGGCCGTTGACTGTGATTTTTTCCCGTTTGTGAATGTGGTACGGGATCAAACGGACAATACGGTGGTCAATATGGAACCCATCGAACATGATATCCAGGGGTATGAAACTGCTCGCACTCGCGGTGCACGGGTCCTCTTTAACCGGCCGTTATCAATGAACCCTTTTCATAACGTCGCAGGGTTCTTGGGTCATCAACATCTGGCCGGGGAACCCATGGTGGAATCGATTCATCTCAGAAAAGGCCGCAATGTCTTTGTCATGCAATGCGGGTTTCATCCTTATATGTTTTCCTGGGGTTTGGTCGTGGATAACCCTTACTATGGCATCATGGGAGAGGATGGGAAATTTGAAATCGGTGATATGCTGCCGGGAGAATACACCCTTTTCGCCTGTCACCCTGGTGGCAATACCTTCATTGAGCAATCCGTTATGGTAAAAGCCAATCAGTCGGTCTCAGTTCAGATAGCATTCGAGGCTCCCCAGGGGAGAAGAAGTGTCCATGAAATGGCCGAGAATCCACGATTCGGGTTGGAACTCCTCGGAGAAGAAGAAATTCATCCATCGCTTCGTGTGTAAATACCATAAGCCGTTTATTTATGACTTCCAGAAAAGATTTCCTAATGCCTCATTCAATCTCTCCACCCGATGGAACAGCTTCAAATACTCATTTCAGGCCCCACCATTCTCTTTGTGGCTTTTTCAAGAGATAATTTCATGAACGAGACTCTTCAATCGGCCGGAAATCTGCTTCACGAAAGGGATAATTCTTCTTATCTACCTGATATTTCTGAACCAAAATCCACCAGACTCCAATAATGTCAGAAAGAAACCATATTTTATTCTCAATTTCTTGATGATCAGAATCACATAAAGAAGTAAGCATGTCCAATTTTTTCCATTGTGAGATTTTCAACGGAACTTATGCGGTGATCTGTCCGGTCGACCGGCACATTCTCTTTGATTTTCCGGTGCCTGCATGCCTGGCGCCTCCGGCAGAAATCCATAAGGCCTTGGTGGATCTGAAAAAACGTTAACAAGGTAAAAAAGTCAAAAACCAGATAACCAAGGAGTGCGATGTTTTCCTCGAATGTCGACATTAAGGCCATCCTCGGAGATTTTGTCATTGAAGGGATGCTGTTCCGTTACAGCAGCTTTGTGGGACGCTTGTATAATTTTTGCCGGTCGCTGGGTTTCGAAAAAGGGATGATTCTTCCCTCCCGGGCGTTCTGTTCGGACGAAAGCCAAGGCTACCCCATTATCCTGATCGCGAAGCATTTTGGAGCCTTCCCATTTAATCATGGTCGAGTGGGGGGGGTCGTTTCGACAGATCGACATGGACCCTATGCCGAACATGGGAAGGATCTCGTGCTCATTCATGCCAGCCATGTCGGGTATGATCCGGATACCCACGCCTTTGGTCCCTACCGCCGGTTACAGACGGAGCTTTCTGAGGCCCGACCGACATGTGGGAAGATCCAGGATGTTCTGGAATGGTATAGGCACGAATATGCCTTCGCCAAAGAAAACATTTTTCTTGAACATCATGATGGAAATTTCATGGTCACCATCGATAACCAATTGCTTCGGGAGAATAGGCCGGAAGGTTTATTTTTAAACATGGGGAAAATTGTTTTACCCGAAATCGGCGGTGAGTTTCACCCCCTTAAATCCTACAGCACATCGAAATGTTATCCGGCTTCCAAGGATTTTCGTGTGCTCATTGGGAAATCCAAATGGCCTGCCACCGGTCGTCGAGCGATGGGCGATTGGCTCTTGCCGGAACTCTTCCGTTTCAAACGGGCCATTCCTGATGATCCAGAGACTCATGGCTACCTTGAGCAGAATCTGCTCAATCCCATGTCCCAAATCATTACATCCAAAGCTCCACTATTGACCGCGGCGCAGGTCAATACGCAGGTCGAATTTGACCGCACCTACCGCACCCTCGTCACAGCCGAGGGCTATCGGGGTAAACAAGTGGTTCTTATTTCCGGCTTGAACATTGATATTTCGCCAAGAGAAGGGCAGCTGTTCCCCATGACAAAATTCGTGCCTTGGGCAGCCTTTGTGAAGCAGAAGGATGGCAGTGGTCATCTTTTCGAACAGAAGGAATTAGTTAACGCATTGTTGAATCAAAGCGAAGATAATCCTGATGCAGTCGATCTCGAGCTCGCTATCCAGAGAATGGAAGACGAAAAGGAAATAAAAATAAAAACCTCGGGGTGACACCACGGACTTTTGAATTGCCAATGGGGCCTGATTCCATGAAGATTTCATTAGTTTCTATGCTTTGATGCCATCTTTCATTTGTCGGGAGAACGATAATTCATGAACCCTAAAAATAACGGCCCAAATGATTTTCCCGGTGCATTACCTCAGGTTGAATTTTTAACGCGGTCATTCAAAATTCTTACGGCCAATGGATTTACTCCTGAAAAAACAATTGTGGGTGTCTGTGTTTGCCGGGAAGAACCGGCATGTCTCTTGGTGAAAGAAATTCGAAAATTATGGGAAATGGTGTACGATTTTAGCAGCTTAGCCGGTATGCCGTTTGCCGGCAAAACGGGTTTCATGAAGATGCAGAAGTATGCTCCTCACGACCGAACTGACACTCGTTTCTTGTGTTTGGCCTTCCCGCATATTGCTTGGATGCCTGATGGTCAAATAGGGAAAAATGCTCCACTTGGAGGAGGGAAATCCTATTCTGGGTGCAGTGGGTTAGTCGCATTTCAGCAGGAATTAGCACGTGGACCGTCTCCCTGGGAGCCGGACCCTGATAACCTTGAACAAGGTCTACTGAATCAACGGCTGTTTCGAAATATGAAATATGGAGAGGGTTCTGATGTTGTGACTCTCACCAAGCTTGCCTACTCCATCATTCTCCAAGATGTCGAGAAACTTCTTGGATTGACGCTTGCCAAACTGGAAAACCCCTACGCCCTGGTAACCGGCATCCAGCTCAATAGTCACGGGCAGCAGGATGTTATCTGGCCTGGTGAAATGTATGAGGTCATACCCAGGAAAAGGACTGATTTATCTTTAACATGAGTTGTTCTCATGGAATAAGAGAAGACTCTCTGCCTGCACACAACGCTCTTATGCAGATTATAGGTAACGAGTGAATGTAATACGGCCAGAATCAATTTATTTGTTTGGTTATTTACTTGATCAGACACACGTCAGATTTATACCGTCCCAAAAATGAGAACCCGGACCGGGTCTTCCACTGATTCACAAAACAAAAGAAGGTTGGATGAGAGAATCCCGGAAATTCCTTGTGTTTGGATTGTGCCCTGAGCCCGACGGTGAGAGGGGCGTTGACTCATTGGTGTGTGGAGTACGCAGGGTGAACGGGTACCGTTTGAGAACACGGCAAGGTATTGCTTGGCTCGTCGGGGTACGTTTGAATTCGGCCTTGGTCGTCATAGTCAATGAGCGCCAGAAATGGTTTGATTCAGCAGGCATGGTGGCATGCATTTGTGGGTGATTAACATATTGACTCTTCTTGATTGAAATTTAGCCAAGGGGTTGGCCTAGGACTCTGAGTGGAAGAGCAATTGGAGGCCGATGATAAGCGATATATGGTTATGAATAGCCACCGGTCATTATGCGAATGCCATGAGACTTCGGGGAGGATTCACGCGGTAAGCCAGCACGTGGTCCGAAAATGCGCGAAAGTGATCCATCCCGACGATGGAGCAGGTATGGCCTGCCTCGATACATTGGTCCTGGAAATGATGTAAATACTCCATCGAAGTGTGGTCGATAATCTGTCCTGCCAAGATGATCAAAAAATTGGCTTTTGAGTTCGAAGGAACAACGAGCGTTTCGTGGAGGGCTTTGTCGAGTTTCATCAGATTCATGCAAGTGACTGAAGACAGATAAATTTTGTAGGGGTTTTTCATCTCTCCGGCCGTACCTCGTATCGCCCCGGTGGCAACGGTCATGATGCTGTACCGTTCACGAGAGCCGCGGCCGTCTCCGATTCGGATAACCGGATTGCTGAACAATTCTACGAGCGCAGCCGATAGTCGACTGGCGGACCGTTTGAGGAAAGAGTCTTCGGCCGGGGTTTCCTTGGCCGAGTTCCGTATAAGGTCAACACAGAGCACGCCGATCTTCGTCAGCATGCCAAGCGCGACGCCTTCTAACAGGTCCGAGGTGTATAGGGTGACCATGACGGTGACCACAGCGATCAACAGCTGTTCCTTGCCGATTGCAAAGATCTTCCAGAAAACCTTTGGTGCGCATAGTTGCCATCCGATCCAGATGAGCAAAGCGGCCAGGACAGTAAGCGGAATGAAATTAATGAGCTTTGTCCCGAACCACAAAATGAGCGCGAGGCAACAGGCATAATAGAAGTTGGCCCAGAGGGTTCTTCCTCCGGCCATGATATTGGTTGTGCTTTTCACTCCGCCGGGGATGATCGTCAAACCGCCGGCCAAGCTTGAGAGGATGTTGGAGATGCCCATGGCCCGCAAGGTCACGTTAGGATCTGATTTTCTATGAAAGGGATCAATCTTATCGACCGCAGCGATTGTGGCAAGCGATTCGGTACCATCGATAAGGGTGAGCGTGATGATCGTGATCACGAACGCCACCCATAAATCCTGATTGTGCCAGGCTTCAGAAAAATGAGGAAAGTGAATGCCATGTTGGAAAATATCGAGAGGCACATGGACCAGGTATTCTTGGGGGAGTTGCAGGAACCAACTGGCGATGCCGCCTAAGCTGACGAGAAGGAGAGGGGCCGGGATGAGGCTGGCCCACCGTTCTTTTCGACTGGAAAGAAAAAAGAGAAGGGCCAAGGAGAGACCGCCGACGAGAAAGATCTCCGGATTCATCTCATGGATATCGTGAGGAATCGCCAGAATAGCCTCTGGAATGGATTTGACGGGCGGCAATTGGTCTCCCAGGAGTTGCGGAATTTGTTTGATGATAATCAGCATGCCGATTGCACTCAACATGCCTTCGACTACCGAGATGGGAAAGTAGAGGGCGAATCTCCCTGCACGGAAGAGACTCAATACCAACTGCACCACCCCGGTCAGACAAATTGCCACCAGTAGGAGCGGATATCCCACAGCTAAGTCTCCATGGCCGAGAGTAATCATTCCGGCCAACAGTGCTGGGGCAAGACCGGCAGCCGGTCCGCTGATCGTCACATAGGCTCCACCAAGGAAGGGAAAGATGAATCCAGCGATAATCGCGGATATCACACCGGTAATGGGTGGTGCGCCCGACGCCACCGCGATTCCCAGCGAGAGTGGGAGCCCGATGAGCGCGACTTGTAGGCCTGCCATGAGATCGTAGCGCCAATGTTTTAGCCCTCGCACCCCGTTCTGGGGTTTTTCCATGGAAGGGACTACTGAATGCTGGGACGACATGTACTTTTCCTTTTGCCTTTCTGGTTGTCGTCTTCGAGTGAAGCCGCAACGTTGGTTCTCCCTGATAGAGGTTGGTATGCAAGAACGTCGACATCCTTATATCTTCCGTGTTTGGTGTTGGGTGTGTGGCCATTCCTCGCCAAAACGAGTGGGGTACCCGGATTGTGTACTGCATAACTGATGCCCCAGGAGACGGCGCGTGTGCGTCGCACCGGCACAGAAGCGAAGTTTGATGATTGTCCAACAAAATTGGCGGTCCACGGATATGTGAACAATGAGAGGGGATCGACGTCTCGGTGTCGAGCAAGCCCTGAGCGGTTTTATATCGCGTGTTTAGTG